>DAIOFH010000057.1:0-23688 GCA_036745875.1 Planctomycetota bacterium
TTAATTAGGCAGCGAGAGCATAGTTATGCTCGGCAGTTATTAGTGTGATCGGCTTTTTAACGGGGCCAACCGATCAACCCCGACACGCTGCTTCAACCTCGCTCATCCAGTCGAATCCAGATCGCCCCCTTCTATAAAAGATTGAAATACTCTAGAGATAGACTACCCGTCCGACACTTGTTTGTCAATCATCAAACCAATTCCTTTGGTATTTCAACTCTTGTCGAAAAGCCAGTCATACAATGTCGACACCAGATAGATGGACCCTATCGTGACTCCAAGAGACCCCGGCACCAGGGCCAGGAAATTATCTGTTTGAATCGCCGTTACCATCATAATGATCCCGCAAATCAAAATAACCGAGGCGAAAAAACCGTTAGACAATTCGACCCTATCCTTTTTTTCAACCACTTCCTCAATTACCTGCTTCACTGCAACCTCTTTTGCATCCGACAGTTTATCAAAAGAGCCACTCATAGGACTGCTCATATACGCTTCTCCCTGAACAAGGGTTATTTTCCGTTAGCCTGGCCGGCACTGCGCCACCCAGCGCGTGAATCAAATTTCACGATAATTAACTCGTAAAGTGGATTCTCCCTTGGACTGTCGTCGAAAAGAGAAAATCCTTTATCTGAATCGCGCCGTAAATTGAGAAGGGTGCGGCTATTTTTCCCGTGTCACAAGATCTTGGCGTACCGCGATCTTCCTGGTGAAAAACCAAACGACAAATGCCACTATCCCCGCCACGTACAGGCCGGCGGAGAATGATCCCGTTTGCTCGCGGACATTGCCCAGGAGGAGGGTGAGAAGAACGTTGGTGATGTTCGCTATCATGTTAAGGAGTCCCAGGGCGGTGGCCATGTATACTGGCGCAAGCACCCAGCTGCCGATGGTGAAGATGGAACCGTAGTTAAGACCGCTGATGAAGCCGAGCACCAGGCCAAATACCAGCGTCACCCAGACCCATTGCGAAGCGCCCAGGCAGATAAAGCATACCGCCACTGCGAATACGGTGCCGCTCAGGATCTGTGCGCGCGTCATGAACCGGGTCGCCGAACCGGACAGCGAGCGTGCGGTCGAGCCGAGGAACAGAACTGCCGTCGCGGCGAGGCTCCATTTGGTTATGGGAGTGCTTGAAAGGTCAGCGAGGATCGACGGGAGCCACTGGCCGGTGTTATTCATGGTTCCGTACGAAAAGCCGTGGATGATGCCCAGGGCCCATATCGGTTTCGAACGAAGCACGACGGAGAGGGTCGTCCTGAGGGACGGTTTGTTTTCGTCATGCAGTATGGAGGTCGGAAGTTGTTTGCGCGGCAGGAAAAAAGCCATGACAAACGCGAAAAAGAATATCCCGCCCGCGATGACATAGGAATAAAACCACGCCGATTCGCCAAACCACGGCAGCACCAGGAACGGAAGCATGGTCCCGAACCCGAACGCCCCCCCGTAAACCCCCTGTGCCATGGGCATGTCTTTTTCCGGCGCGAGGGAACCGACAATTTTAAGTATGGTCAGGAACAGCACACCGGTGCACAGCCCGATGACGAAGCGGCACACGGTGGCGAAAATAAGGTTGTCGAGGAGAAGGAACGGCGCGAGGTTGGCGCAGCCGCCGACAAATGTCGCAAGCAGAAGCAGTCGGAACGTGCCGAGCCGATCCACCACCATTCCGGCCGGAATCTGGGACAGCGAATGCGACCAAAGCAGCCCGCTGAGCAAAAAGGCGAGTCCGCCGTGTCCAACCCCGTACATTTCCATGAACTGGTCCGCGGCCGGCGGAATATTCATAAAGACAAAACCAAGCGCCAAACCGATGATGACGGGAAACCAGATATATGTGGGCATTAGAGAATGATCCTTGTTTTTGCTTTGTGCACATTGCTAAAATGCTGATATTTCATGGCATTTCAGAATTTTCGAGAATATTGGGATTTAGAGCATTTTAAGAAATTTCGTGATAACAAGAAGTTAGTCGCCTCCAGTCGCTTGCGTGATATCCCGCCAAACCACCGGCGAAATAAAGCTACCGGTCGAGCTCGCGTCCAAGTCCCATATTCACAGAATTTCTTAAAATGCCATAGCTCGCCAATAATAAACTATACGAAACTTTTTTAAAGGGAAAATGCGAATGAATGCGAAAATAGGATGATAAAACGACGGAAAAGGCGAAAGCACCTTGCGTTAATAAGCAATATATTATCAAAGAGCAAGTCTAAACGGTAAAACAGTTGTAATTTGTTTTGCTTTTCCATATAAAATGTATAAATAAGACATATGCAGGTAAACGCGGTAAAAAGCGGTCAGCCTTTTTACTGGTGGCGGGAATAAAAAACATGCGACAGGGACTTCGGACAAGGCTGACGCCTGTATCCGGAGTCGTTTTTTTTTGGTGGAGAATAATACCATGGGTATACGGGCGAAGATTCTGTGTTTCGTAGGCATTTTGGTTGTGGTGGCGTTGGCGCAGATGGGTGCGAGCTGGTGGATGTCCCGTTCCATGGGACAGAAATTAAGTTCCGGAGCCGGCGAAGTCGTCGCCGCCATGGGCGACAGCATCAGGAAAAACGAAAGCGCCCGCGTCGGTGCGACCCTGCTCGCCAGCACCTCGGACCTGAAGGCTCTGGTGGCTGAGGTCGAACGCGCCACGCTGGTTACGGCGGACTTCGTCTATTCGATTATGGCTGTCGCTGAAATGTCTGAGGCAAACACCCGTTTGGCGGAGGCGGAGGTCGACCGCTTCTGTTCCGTCATGCTCGAGGAACGCATGCCGTCCGTTTCCGGGATCGGCATTTCGTTCAGTGTGGACGGTTTTTCCCCTTACCGCAGGCATTACATGCCCTATGCCTACCGCGAGGACGGGGAAGTGGTTTTTTCCGACGAAGTCGTCGCTCCGGAGGGTACGGATCCGGAAACGATGACCGAAGAGGAAAAGGGCGAGTCGATCGCCAACGAGGAGACGGAGGATTATTTCGTCACGGCTGTGCCGGCCGACCATGACCGCTCAAGACCTTTGCCGCAGGTTGTCTCATGGACCAATCCCTACATCGACGTGACGACCAACTACCTGATGCTTTCCGCCGTCACGCCGATTTCGTACAAGGGTCGCGTGGTCGGGGCCACTTTCCTCGATCTCGCACTCACCGACCTTGACAGTCTCGCCATAAGCCTCGGAAAGAACCTGACGCCGGGCGCGGAAGCGATGATCTTCGACATTTCGGACAAACGGGTCGTTTCCGCGCCCGGTTTGGCGGGCTGGGAACCTGAGATGGTTGACGACCCGGAAGATCCGGGGGAAAAAATACCCGAGCCGCGTTCGTTGGGCGGGGACGCCTATGGTTCGAAAGTCATCAGCCTTACCGACAGCACCAAACCGTCCGAGGTAAATCATGAGGCATTTGTCCGCGACGGAAAGGCCTATACGCTTTTTGTAGGCAATGTTCACAATCTCTTCGGCATTGCCGTGCTGGTGCCGGACGATGAACTGTTTGCCGACACGCAGAAAGCGCTTGCCAGCGCCGCACGTCTCGAGCAGGAGCAGACCAATGAGATGCGCAAGCTCAGCCTCATCGGCATAGGCTCCCTTGTCGCCATGTTGCTGGTCAGCGTGCTGGTCGCCGTGTTTGTCTTCCGTTTGACGCATCATCTGGCTAAAATCGTTGGTCAACTGAATGACGATGCCGGGGGGGTGTCCTTGGCCTCGCGCACCATCAGCGACGTCTCCCACAATCTTGCCGAAGACACGTCGCAGCAATCCTCGGCTCTTGCCGCCACCGCCTCTTCCCTCAGCCAGATCTCCGCGAAGGTCAAGGCCAACGCCGACGCCTCAGATACCTGCAACGAGGTTATGCAAAAGGCAACCGAGCATGTCAGCGCCGGCGGGCGGCAGATGACGCGGATGTCGGACGCCATGGCCAGCATTTCCGAGTCGGCCCAGAAAATCGGCGCGATCATCAAGAATATCGAATCGATTGCATTCCAGACCAATCTCCTTGCCTTGAACGCAGCGGTCGAAGCTTCCAGGGCGGGGGAGGCGGGCAAAGGCTTTGCCGTCGTCGCCGACGAGGTGCGCAACCTTGCCGGGCGTTCGGCGCAGGCGTCGCGTGAAACGGCGGCATTGCTGGAAGAAACGGCCAATCGGGTCGCCGCCGGCAATCATTCGGTGGAAGAGCTGGAAACAGGCTTCAAGGACATACTGTCCGGCGTAACCGAAGCGGCTGAATGGGTCGACCGCATCCGTGCCTCGACTTCCGAGCAGGCCGAGGCGATTTCGGACATCAACGCTTCCGTAACCAATCTTGACGCGGGCGTCAAGAGGAACGAACGCGCGGCCAGCGAGTCGGCGGCCACGTCCAATGAGCTGGCACGCCAGGCGTCGTCCTTGGCGGAGACGGCAAAAGATTTGAATGAACTTGCCAACGGGAAAGAAAGCAAGCCCGGTGTTTCGCCCAACCCCGATTCGCTGTAATTCGGCGATGGTTTTGAATTTTCCCCCTCACCCTAACCCTCTCCCCCCTTGGGGGGCGAGGGAATCATGTACATGTTTTCCGTTACGGTCATCCTGGCAAGCGATGGTATTGTATACGACTATTTTTTTGAAAAAAGGGGTATGCTTTTTCCGTAGCGAAGGCAAGGCGACCTGGATCCCGGCGGCTGCGGACGTTTTTTCGCCCGGTTCGATGTAACCCCGCCTGGATGACGGAAAAGGAGGGTTGCGGCGCTTTCGGGACGGAGGCCTGTCTCCGCAATGGAATCGCCGCAACCCTCCGAAACCGTCCATCCTAAACAATAAACAGCGCGCTTTAAGGCAGTCGTTCGAGGGGAAACAGCAATTCTATGATGTCCGGATTTTCCGGATCGGGGTAGCGCTCGTGAACCGCCCCGGCCAGTGCGAGGCCGTGTTCCGGCAAGTACTGGCGCATTACTGCGTCGAATGTTTCTCCATAGGCGCTTATTGTCGTCCGGGCGACAAGGTAGCGATAGCCTGGTACGCGCCATTTAACCCAGCCGGAGGGAGGCGGGGTGCTGCCGTCCGTTTCGAATCCCGCCAGGTATTTGCCGCCTCGCTCATCCCACGGCGCGAACGTTTCATCCATGTCCGACATGATTGCCCAAAGGCCTCTGGGAAAGCCTGCCGCATTTTTCAGGATGTGGGGGAGGATCTCTGCGCTGCCGCCGCCGAGTGCGGCCCACAGCGGCGGAATCCATTTATCCTTGTCGCTGGATGTTCCCTTGCCTAGTTTGCCGATGACGTGGAATGCCGGGATTTCTTCCATCCGTATGGGAGTGTCCGCCGATTGGCTTTGGCCCAGGGCGCATAAAAGCATTGCCGCGAGGGGAAAGACCGAATATGTTTTCCGCATATAGCTTCCTTATCCTTCATCATGAAAGAATTATGTCGAAATTGCCGAGAAGCGAGAGCGCTTCCGGGAGGGAGAATTTTGTTTTGTGGAGTTTGTTTGACTGTGAGTTGACGAAATAATTGCGCGCCGTCGTCATGTCCGCGTGGCTGAGGTCCGCATTGGCGAACTGGCAATTTTGCAGGTCGCACTTGTCAAAAACGGCGTGTTTCATGGAGACGTCCTGGAAGCATGCTTCCCTCAGCAGGCAGAACTGGAAATCGACGCGTTCGAACTCGCAATCCCGAAAAAAGACCTCCTGGAGGCGACGTTTTTCCAGGTTTATGTTTCGGAATGTTTTTTTGCTATGTTTCGTTTCACTTTCAATGGATTCTTCCATCCTGTTCCTCCCGGCTGCGAATGGGAAACATGCGACCGCCGTCAGAAAATGCCTGATCGATTATAGTTGGAAAAAAGAATTGCAAAGGTTTCAGACCGTTTTATAATAACTCCCTGATTAATTCAATGCTGTTTTCTGGTGGGCGACCCCGGATTTTTCCGGGGCGTTAAAGCATTTTCAGAAATCCCGTAAATATTAGGATTTAGCCGCGCCATCTCCCTTGCGCTTTATTTCCGCCAAACTACCGGCGGAATAAAGCTGCCGGTCGAGTTCGCGTCTAAATCCTATATTCATGGAATTTCTTAAAATGCCAGTCATGATACACGGCTAATAGACACTATACTGGCAGATAATGTTGTACGGTAAAATTAAACTTGTTTCCCTCGACTCAACCGCCTTACGGGGCGAGTCTCCTTTTGTTTCTACCGCCTTTCCCCAGGGAAAGGTTTTTTTACGCCCTTTATAAATGTATATGCGCCCACAGGGAGAATTACATGGCAACCCCGGCAACACTGGTTCTTGCGGATGAAACGGTCTTCAAAGGCACAGCGGTTGGGCATCATGGACGTGCCGCGGCGAAGCTCGTCAGCTACGCCTGCGTCACCGGTTTTCCCGACGTGATGACCGATCCGTCATGCCACGGCAAGATGCTTTTGTTCACCTATCCCCACATCGGAAACGCCGGCGTCGGCCAGGCCGACTACCAGTCGGACCATGTTCACGCCAAGGCCGTCGTCTGCCGCGAAGTCAGCGCGATAAAAGCGAACCGCCTGAGCGAAATGACCTTTGACGAATTCCTCAAAAAGCACGAGGTCCCCGGCATCGCGGGCATCGACACCCGCCGCCTGGCCCGGATAGTCTACGAAAACGGCCCGCAGCAGGCGGCCGTCGGCTGCGGCAAACACGCTGACCCGAAGTCGCTCCTCGGCTTCCTCAGGGAACACGATTTCGCCGCCCCGGCAAAGCGCGATTTCGCCACCGCCAAGGCGCGTATGTACAACAAGCTCGAGGAATCCGGCGACAATCCGCGCCGCTGGAAAGTCGCGGTGTACGATTTCGGCGTCAAGAGGGGCTTTTTGCGCCGCCTGGAAAATATGGGCTGCGAAATCAAGCTCCTGCCGCACGCCGCCGCCGCCAAGGACGCCCTCGATGAAGGGATTGACGGCGTCGTCTTCTCGGCCGGCCCCGGCATTCCCTCGGACGAAAAAAAGGCCGTCAAGACGGCCTCGGAAATAATCGGCAAAAAACCGCTCTGGGGCATCGGCGTCGGGGCGGGCGTCCTCGCCCTCGCGGCGGGAGCCGAGATCAGCGTGGACGGCAGGGGACACTATGGCGAACACGGCGTCGGCCGCCGCGACGAACCTTCCGGCGAAATGACCATGCAGTGCCACGATTTCCGGATCGAGGCGGATTCACTTTCCCCCGCCAAACTGGAAATGTCCCATTACCACCTCAATGACAAGACGGTCGCCGGCTTCGAATCCGAAGAACTGGGCATGATGGGCGCGCTTTTCCATCCCGAAGCGGAACCAGGACCGCGGGACAGCCTCTACCTCTTCGAACGCTTCGAAGTGATGATGCATCACCGCAAAAAGAAGTGGCTTGGACTAATTTAACTCTCAACTTACGAAAGATATTACAATGCCGAAACGTACCGACCTGAAGAAAATCGCCGTTATTGGCGCCGGGCCAATCATCATCGGACAGGCTTGCGAATTCGATTATTCCGGCACCCAGGCCTGCAAGGCGCTGAAGGAGGAAGGCTACCAGGTCGTCCTCATCAACTCCAACCCGGCCACCATCATGACCGACCCCGGCACCGCCGACCGTACCTACATAGAGCCTATCAACGTGGACGTCGTCTCCGCCGTACTCCGGAAGGAACGCCCGCAGGCCCTCCTGCCGACCCTTGGCGGGCAGACCGCGCTCAACACCGCTTTCCAGGTCGCCGACACCGGCATCCTCGACGAACTCGGCATCGAGCTCCTTGGCGCCGACCGCGAAGTCATCCATAGGGCCGAAGACCGCGAAGGCTTCCGCCAGGCGGTTCGCGCCGCAGGCGTCGACCTGCCGAAATCCGGCCTTGCCCACAACATGGACGAGGCGATGAAGGTGATGGAGGAGGTGGGGTTGCCGTGCATCATCCGTCCCGCCTTCACTCTCGGCGGCACCGGCGCGGGGATGGCGTACAACCTGGAAGAGTTCAAGCGCGTCGCCTATTTCGGCCTCCAGGCCAGCATGGTCACGGAAATCCTCATTGAAGAATCCGTCACCGGCTGGAAGGAGTTGGAAATCGAACTTATGGCCGACTCCGCCGGCAACGGGATCGTCGTCTGCACGGTCGAGAACCTGGACCCGATGGGCGTGCATACCGGCGATTCCATCACCGTCGCGCCGATCCAGACCATGACCGATTCGGAGATGCACGACCTCCGGGACCAGTCGCTCCGGGTCATGCGCTCCATCGGCATCAGGACGTCGGGGTGCAACATCCAGTTCGCCCAATGCCCCAACACCGGGCGCATGGTGGCTATCGAACTGAATCCCAGGGTCTCCCGTTCGTCCGCCCTCGCCTCCAAGGCGACCGGCTTCCCGATTGCGAAAATCGCGGCCAAGGTCGCCGTCGGCTATACCCTGCCGGAGCTCAAGAACGACATCATCCCGGCGGCCTGCGCCTGCTATGAACCGGCCATCGATTATGTCGTCGTCAAGATTCCGCGCTTCGCTTTCGAAAAATTCCCCGGCGCGGACGAAACGATCAGCATCCAGATGAAATCCGTCGGCGAAGTCATGGCAATCGGCCGCAACTTCAAGGAAGCGCTGCAAAAAGGCATGCGCTCGATGGAGAACGGACGCTTCGGCTTCGGCGGCGACGGCAAGGACGTCGAGCCCGCGGCACTGTCGGACGACCTCATCCGCCGCAAGCTGGTCCAACCCAACCGCGACCGCCTCTACTACATCCGCTACGCCCTCGAACGCGGCATGACGCCGGAAGACATCTACAAACTTTCCGGCATCGACGCCTGGTGGGTCCACCAGATGTGGGAAATCCTCCAGGAGGAGAAGCGCATCGCCGGGAAGACCCTTTCCGGCATTTCGAAGGAAGACCTCGTCCAGGCCAAGCAGTACGGTTTCTCCGACATACAGCTCGCCAACATCCTCGGTTCCACGGAAATAAAGGTGCGCGAACGCCGCCGCAAACTCGGCATTGAAGCCGTCTACCGCCTCGTCGACACCTGCGCCGGCACCGCGGCCGCGGCGAACCCCTATTACTACGGCACCTACGGGGAGGAGGACGAATCCCGCGCCGATTCCGGCAAGGAAAAAATCCTCATCCTCGGCGGCGGCCCGAACCGCATCGGCCAGGGGATCGAGTTCGACTATTGCTGCTGCCATGCCGCCTTCGCAGTCCGCGAACTCGGCTACGAGGCGATTATCGTCAACTGCAACCCCGAGACCGTCTCCACCGACTACGACACCTCCGACCGCCTCTATTTCGAGCCGCTCACGGTGGAGGACGTGCTGTCCATCGTCAACCGCGAAAAACCGAAGGGCGTGATCGTCCAGTTCGGCGGGCAGACGCCCTTGAACATCAGCCGCGCCCTGATGGAAGCGGGCGTGCCGATCCTCGGTACGACGGTCGACTCCATCGACCGCGCCTCGGATCGCGGCCAGTTCTCCGACCTGCTGAAAAAAGTCGGCCTGCGCCAGACCGCCAACGCCGTCGCCCACACCCTCGACAAGGCGCTGGAAGCGGCGGAAAAGATCGGCTTCCCCGTCCTGATGCGGCCGTCGTTCGTCCTTGGCGGCGCGAAGATGGAAATAATCCACGACGAGGCGATGCTCCGGAAGTATTGGGAAGAGCTCCTCGTCTACTGCACCAAGGCCGACGTCACCATCAGCGCCAAACGCCCGGTGCTCATCGACGGCTTCCTGCAGCATGCGACCGAAGTCGACGTCGACGCCGTCTCCGACGGCAAGGACGTCTACGTGGCGGGCATCATGGAGCACATCGAGGAGGCGGGCATCCACTCCGGCGACTCGGCCTGCTCGATCCCGCCTTACAGCCTTTCGAAGGAAGTGTGCCGCGAACTGGAGGAGGCGACGAAAAAACTCGCCCTCGAACTCAACGTCAAGGGCCTGATGAACGTCCAGTACGCGATAAAGGACGACGCCATCTATGTGCTGGAAGTCAACCCGCGCGCCAGCCGCACGGTGCCGTTCGTCAGCAAGGTCAAAGGTGAGCCCATAGCCAAGCACGCCACCTTCGCCATGCTTGGGAAAACCATCAAGGAAATCGGCCTGACGAAGCCGATCGACCCGAAATTCTTCGGCGTCAAGGAAGCTGTCTTCCCCTTCACCCGCTTCCCGCTGGCCCAGGCGACCATGTCCGAGTCCGGCGTGCCGCTGCATATCGTGGACGCGGTGCTCGGGCCTGAAATGAAGTCGACGGGCGAAGTCATGGGCATCGACAAGACCTTCGCCATGGCTTTCGCCAAGAGCCAGCTCGGCGCGGGATCGAAAGTCCCCATGGCCGGAACCGCGTTCCTCTCCGTGAAGACGGACGACCACAAAGGCCTGAAGCCGGTCGTCAAGATCCTGCACGACCTCGGGTTCAACCTTCTCGCCACTTCCGGGACTGCCATCCAGATCAGGAAATGGGACATCCCCGTCGAAGTGGTGCGCAAGATTTCCGAAGGCCGCCCCCACATCGTCGACTACATGATTGACGAGCGGGTGCATGTCATCATCAACACCCCGTCCGGCAAGAGCCCGAGGAAGGACGAAATCGCCATCCGCACGACCGCGCTTTCCAGGGGCATCCCGCTGATCACGACGATCGAGGGCGCCAGCGCCTTCGTCAAATCCATTAAGAAGCTGAAAGAGGAGGGCGGCATCTCCGTCCGGGCGCTCCAGGATTACTATCGCGGCAGCGAATCGATCCGGACAGTGCCGAATTTCTAGAAGCTGAGGGCTGTGTTCTTGTTTTTCCCCCTCGCCCCGACCATCGCCACACTAGGTGCGAGAGGGCCGGGGTGAGGGGAGAAATATTCGGCGCTACTCTGTGGCGTCGAGAAATCCCTGCAGCGCAGCATTGAACCGCTCCGGCTTTTCCATCATGAGGAAGTGGCCGGTGTCGTCCCATAGTTCATATGTCATATCGGGAAATTCCTTGCGCAGGTTTTGTTCAAGGTTCGGATCCTCCATGGGGTTTTCCGCATACAGGGCGAGGCAGGGCTCCGAGAAGGTGTGCAGCTGCCACCATTCGGGCTTGAGGAATTCGGTCATGGAGCTGACGCAGACATAGGGATCCACCGCGCTCATTGCCGCCCTGACTGTCGCCTGGATGTTTTCCGGGGTTTTGCCGTAAAATATGCTCTTGATAAATCCTTCGAGCACCGTCTTCTGCTGCGGCCCCGCCAAGGCCTGGGTAAATTCCCCCATCATCGCCATTATTGCCGCGCGCCCGGCGGGATCCTCCGGATAGTACATGAGTGCCCCATCCACATTCACCGCCGCAGCGGTCGTCCCGGGATATTCGCTCATGAACTGCCGCGCCACCGCAAAGCCCATGCTGTGGCCGATCAGCACCGGCTTCCCGGCATCCGCGTCGTCCACGACAGCCTTCACCGCCCTGGAGAACAAATTCAGCGTATAGGCGATGTCCTGCGGCTTGCCGCTCCTCCCGAAGCCCGGCAGGTCAAGGGCAAGGCAACGGTAGCGGCCGGCAAAGCCGTCGATTTGCGCCTGCCAGAACGACGAGTCGCAGGCCCAGCCGTGGATGAACACCAGGGTCCGCGCGTCACCGGGGCCGCTGTCCTGATAAAACACCGTCATCCCTTCGGTTCCGTCAAGCAATACCTTCTTCCATTCGACTTTCGATTCGCCCGCATCTATGGGCAATGCCGCCGCGCATAGCAGGAACAAAACCGCGGCCCATATCCTTGAAACAATACATGCATCCATTGGGTGGGGTCCTTTGAAAAGGTCAGATGAAACGTATATCCACGGATTTTTCGCCTATTGCCTCGCGCGCCGCCTTCGGCAGCGCGGAATCGGTCAGGAAAATGTTCACCGCATCCCAGCCGCAGAAGCGGAAACACCCTGATTTTTCGTATTTGTTGGAGTCACTGACAAAGACGTTGCGGACCGAGCGCTGTATGATGATCTTCTTCGTCAACGCTCCGGTAAGATACTGGTTCTCCAGTTGTTCGTCGTTGAAGCCGTCGGCCGAAAAGAAGCACAGGTCCACGGCGATCCTCTCAGCCGTATCGACAGTCACCGGCCCGTCGACCGTGATCTTGTCGTTGGCGAGGCCGCCGATGACCCCGAACCAGGTGGTCGGGGAACTTGCGCCGCACTGGCGTTCGCGCTGGAACGTCGGGGACGGCGTCAAGATATGCGGCAGCCTCTTCGACGCCCATGCCGGCGCGGTGGGCTGCGGCATCAAACCAGGAACCATGGTCAAGGTGGTCGGCACGTCCGCCGTCGACATGATGGTGGAAAGGGCGGAAAACCTCTCCAGCCGCGATACCAAGCGCCTGTTCGGCATGGCCGAAAACTCCATCATTCCCGGCTTCCTCGGCATTGAAGCGGGACAGGCGGCGTTCGGCGACGTTTTCATGTGGCTGGAAAACCTTGCCCTGTGGTCCGAACGCCGCTCCGGCGCTGCGGCCAAGGCGGAGTCGATCCTCAACCAGCTCAACCAGGAATGCCTCGGCAAGCCGCCGTCCAACGTCCTCGCCCTCGACTGGTTCAACGGCAGGAGGTATCCGGACGACAACGACCGGGTCAAGGCGGCGTTTTTCAACCTCGACCTCGGCGTCGACCTCCCGGACCTCTACCAGGCCCTGGTCGTCGGCGTGGTCTTCGGCGCGAAGCGCATGTTCGACGGCTACCTGGACAGCGGCATCGTCGTGAACGACATCGTCTGCGCCGGCGGCGTGGCGGGGAAATCCCCCTACATCATGCAGGTGATGGCCGACGTCTTCGAAAAGAACGTGGGCATATCGGCGAGTTCGGAAGCCTGCGCGGTGGGGTCCGCGATGTATGCCGCCTGCGGCGCGGGGATTTACGATTCCATCTTCAAGGCGCAAAAAATCATGGGCGAGGGGCAGGTGCGCAAGCACGTCCCCGACCGGAGCAAGGTGCATTTGTACCAGGAGCCGTACGACAAGTACCTTGCCGCGGGGAATTTTGTCGAACGCCAATTGGCTTGAACGCGAGCGGTCAGGCTCGAATACCACCTCACATTACCTACTCCCTTTTGTACCGCGTAACGCGGTTTTCATAGACCGAATTTGGCTAATTAGTTGCTATTCTGGCTGGCGCGACAAGGCCTTGTTGGCCGCTGCGCCTAAAAAAGGAGTTTTCGATGAAAAGAACATGTCTTTCGGCTCCCTGTCAGGCGGCAACCAGCAGAAAACCTTGCTTGCCCGCTGGCTGGCGATCCAGCCGCGGGTGTTGATCCTCGACGAACCGACGCGCGGCGTCGACATCAACGCCAAAAAGGAAATCTACCGGATAATCGGCAATATCGCCGGGCACGGCGTCCTGGTCATAGTCATATCCAGTGAACTGCCGGAAGTCGTCGGCCTGGCGCAGCGCGTCCTGGTCATGCGCGAGGGGGAAATTTACGCCAACCTTTACAAGCCGGGCGAAATCACCCAGGAAAACATCATGCAGTACGGCATGGGCTTCAAGAAAATGGCGCCGGACGAAATCTTCATGCTGCCGGCGGCCGAGTCAGAAAAGGCGAACGTATGAGCGTCAACGGCCAAGTTGGGGAAAAAGTCTGGAAAAGCCGGATGGTTCGGCTTTTCAACATAATGGGCATCCTGCCGATCATCATCCTGATCTGCCTTTTCTTTATGAGCCAAACCGACAGGTTCCTGGTTTTCGACAACTTCGTCAATATTTTCCGCGCCGCCTCCATCAATATCGTCCTCGCGGCCGGCATGACGCTGGTCATCCTCACCGGCGGCATTGACTTGTCCATCGGTTCGATCCTGGCCGTCTCCTCCGCGGTCGCGCTGCAATTGTCCCTTATGCCGGAGTGGGTGCATTTCGACTGGATTATCGCAATCGCCCTCGGCCTCATCCTCGGCATGATCAACGGCGCGATCATCGCGCTCATCGACCTGGCGCCGTTTATCGTCACCATGGGCACCATGACGGCGCTCCGGGGAGTGGCGCACTTCATCTGCGGCGGGCACGCCGTCATCAATATCGACCTGAACTACGCCTGGCTCGGCAACGATTCGCTGATGGGAATTCCGTGGCTGGTCATCTTCGCCCTTCTTTCGATCGTCGTCTGCTGGTTCATACTGCGTAAAACCGTGCTTGGCGAAAGAATCTACGCCATCGGCGGGAACGCCGCCGCCGCGCGCCTCACCGGAATCAACGTCGCACTGATCCTGATCATCGTCTATGGCATCAGCGGGTTGCTGTGCGGCGCGGCGGGCGTGATGGTAACGAGCCGCCTCAACGCAGCCAACGGCCTCCTGGGCACCGGCTACGAGCTTGACGCCATCGCTTCGGTGGTCCTTGGCGGCACCAGCATGTCCGGCGGCGTCGGCGGCGTCGGCGGCACCCTGTTGGGCGCGTTGCTGATCGCGATTATCAACAACGGCCTGGTGTTGATGAATGTCTCGCACTTTTCGCAGTTGATCATCAAGGGCTTGATCATTATCTTCGCCGTGATTTTGGACAAGTACAGGAATCGCTAAAGTATTTTAAGAATTTTCGTGAATATTAGGATTTAGACGCGCCATCTCCCTTACGCTATATTCCGCCAAACTACCGGCGAAATAAAGCTACCGGTCGAGCTCGCATCTAAATCCTTTATTCACAGAATTTCTTAAAATGCTATAAAGCCCACGGATTCAGGTTACGGGTCGAACGCCCGGACGTCGAGCCAAAAGCGCTTTCATGACTTCGGCGAAAGTCCTCACTCCAGCGTCTTCGCGATCTTGTCGATATTGAGGCTGCGGGCGCTGGCGTCGAAAATCTCCTTGTAGACCCCGCCTTCCCGGTACAGGTCGTTGTGGCTGCCGTGCTGGACCATGCGGCCGCTTTTCAGCACATAGATGCAGTCGGCATCTATGATCTGGGAAATGCTGTGCGAGATAATGACCACCGTCCGGTTTTGCTTGATCGCGTCCATGCTGTTCTTGATCTGCTCCGTCGAGACCGCGTCGAGGCTCGCCGTCGGTTCGTCCAGGAAGATGACCGGAGGATCCTTGAGGAAGAGGCGCGCGATGGCGATCTTCTGCTGCTGCCCTCCGGAAAGCGCGAGGGCGGACGTTTTATAGCCCTTGGGCTGGGCTAGGATCTGGTCGTGCAGATAGGCCTTCCGCGCCGCTTCCTCCACCTGGGCAATGTCGGCGTCCGGCTTGCCGTAACGGATGTTGTCCTCGATCGTCCCGTTGAAGATATGGTTCCGTTGCAGGACAAGGCCGATGTTTGCGCGGAGGAATTCGGTGTCATAGTTCTGCAGGTCGACATCGTCGAGGAGTATCCGCCCCGAATCCGGCCGGTAGAATTTGTCCAACAGGTTTATAAGGGTGCTTTTGCCCGCCCCGGAAAGGCCGACAAGCGCCGTGACAACCCCCGGCTCTATATGCATGTCGATGCCTGTCAGCGTTTTCACGTCGTTTCCGGGATAGGTGAAGTCGAGGTTCCGTATGACGAAATCGCCCGTCACATGGCTTGACCGGTAGTTCCCGGATGTTTCCCTCTGTTCGTCCGCTTCCAGGATGTCGAAGAACCCTTCCGAATAGATGAGCGCGTCGTTCATCTGGTCGTAGATGACGTGGAGCTGGCGGATCGGCGCCGTGACGTTGTTGAACAGAAGTATATGGAACATGATCGCGCCGATGGTCATCTGGCCGCCAAGGACGAAGAAGGTGGTGAGGATGATGATCGCCACCACGCCGATCTGCTCGATGAAATTTTTCATGCCGTCAAAAAGGAAGCTGACCCTGCGGATGGCCATTTGCGCGGTGGTGAGGTTTATCTGCAGACCCATCTGTTTTTTCTCTTCGATGTCTTCCCTAAGAAACGACTTGATGACGGTGATGGATTCGATGATGCCGAGAATGCCCTGGCTTTTCCTTTCCCTCAGCCGGCGGATGTGCCGCCTCGCGCCGGAGAGGCGCTTCGCCTGTGCGCGGCTGACGAAATAATAGACCGGAACGGTGCAAAAGGCGGCGAGTCCGACATAGATATTGGCGTTGAACATGACGATCAGGGCCACGACGGCGTTCGCAAACAGGGGGAGGATGTCTATGAAGAAATTCTGCACCATGCGGGTAAGACTTTCGACGCCGCGGTCGATGCGGGTTTGCAGCATACCGGGCTGGTTCCCCGATGCGGTATAAAAAGCCATGCGGTAGGTGAGTATTTTCTGGATGGAGTCCTGCGCCAGGTCGCGGGAGATGAAGATGCGCAGTTTTTCCCCGTAATATTTCTGCCCGAACTGGATGAAGATGTTCAGCAGCTCCTTCACGATCAGGATGACTGAAATGGTGATGAGGATGGATCTTCCCTGGGCGAGGGTTTTATGGGCTTCCACCATCGAATCGATGGCGTCGACTGTGTAGCGGAGCACCCAGGCGTTGACCTGGGCGGTCAATGATCCAGCGAAAGTCAGGAGAAGCGCCAGCGCCACGAGCCAGCGGTAGGGGCGGACATAGGGGCGCAGTTTATGGAACAGCTCGAACAGTGTCATGGTCAATCCTTCGACCCCTCGTAATAAAGGGTATGGATTTCAACCCGGCGAGGCAAGGCTGTTTTGCGCAAAACTGCTCCTCACCCAGGGGAAACGCATCTAAATGAATGATAAGATACACGATTATTTTTGGAAGAACGGTTATGCTTGTTCCGTAGCGTAGGCAAGGCGACCTGGATCCCGGCAGCTGCGAGCGTTTTTTTCCCTGTTGGGTGCATAGACGCCGGGATGACGGTTTCGGGGGTTTGCGGCGCTTTCGTCATCCCGGCGGGGTTGCAGCGAGCCGGGCGAAAAGCGTCCGCAGTTGCCGGGATCCAGGTCGCCTTGCCTACGCTACGGGAAATACGCCTGCATCCTCTTTCAAATTTTTTGATGCGTTTCCCCGGGCTCCTCACCTAACCTTCTCCCCCTTTGGGGGCGAGGGCAATATGCGCAGATTTTTCGATACGGTCGATCTGATGCGGCCGTAAACCGCTCTCCGCCAAAAACTCATATGCCATATATACACAAAATGCCCTCGCCCCCAAAAGGGGGAGAGGGTCAGGGTGAGAGGATAAACTAAAAACAGCCATTAAATCAGCCGTTTTTCTTTTCGAAATCCTTCATGAAATCGACGAGCGCCTTGACCGCATTCTCCGGGCAGGCATTGTAAATGCTGGCGCGGATGCCGCCCACCGAACGGTGGCCTTTGAGGCCCTCGAACCCGGCAGCCTTCGCGTCCTTCGCGAACTTCGCCTCGAGATCCTCCGTCGCCATGCGCCAGGTGACGTTCATGATGGAACGTGAGTTCTTGGTCGCGCACGGTTTCCAGAACGGGCTCGCGTCCAGCGCGTCGTACAACATGGCAGCCTTGGCCTCGTTCGCCTTCTGGAACGCCGGAACGCCGCCCTTCTCGAGCATCCATTCCGTGATCAGTTTGAAAATATACACAGCCCAGGTGTTTGGGGTGTTGTACAGGCTCGGCTCTTTCATGTGGGTCCTGTAGCGGAAGAAAATGTTAACGGTGTCGGGGCAGCGCTCCGCCAGGTCCTTCCGGAGGATGACGACGGCCATCCCCGAGGGCCCGAGGTTCTTCTGCGCGCCGGCGTAGATCATGGCGAAATCCGACATGTTTATCGTCCTGGACATGATGTCCGAGGACATGTCGGCGATGAGCGGGGCCTTGGTCTTCGGGAACTCGGTGATGCGGACGCCGCCGATCGTTTCGTTGGAACAGATGTGGGCGTAGGCGGCGTCGTCGTTCCAGTTGAGTTCCGACGGGCTGGGGGCGCGCATATAGTCGGGGCCGCCTTCCCATATGACGTTGACTTTGCCGTTTATATTGGCTTCCTTAATGGCTTTCGAACCCCAGGATCCGGTGTCGACGTAGTCCGCGGCCGTGCCGGGGAGAAGCAGGTTCAGCGGTATCATGGCAAACTGCTGGCTCGCGCCGCCGGGAAGGAACAGGACGGAATAGTCGTCGCCGATGCCCATGAGCTTGCGCAGATTGGCTTCCGCTCCCTTGATGACGTCATCGTAGGTTTTGCCGCGGTGGGACATTTCCATGATGGACATGCCGCTTCCCGCGTAGTCGAGCATTTCAGAGCTGGCTTTTTCCAGGACCGATTCGGGCAATACGGCCGGACCCGCGCTGAAATTGTAAATACGTGCCATGTTGTTACCTTTCCAGAAAAATGATACTATTGCTAAAAAGACCTGCCGCGCCTTAGGGAGCGGGCGGGTCCGATGGAAGAAAAACATTATAACTGCCACCAAGAGAGATGCAAGAAGAAGCGGGAGACCGGCATGGATAAATTGCGTTCGCTTTCCGAACTCGTCAGGGAACGGGAAGAATGGAAAAAAGAGGGCAAAACAGTCGTCTGGACCAACGGTTGTTTCGACATATTCCACGCCGGCCACGTCAAGTCGCTTGCTGAGGCAAAGTCATATGGCGACATCCTCGTCGTCGGCCTCAACTCCGACCTGTCGGCGCGCGGCCTCAAGGGGGGCGGCAGGCCGCTGTGCGGCCAGGCCGACCGGGCGGCGGTGTTGTCCGCCCTCGAAGCCGTCGACAGGGTCGTGCTCTTCGACGGCCAGCGCTGCGATCCGGAGCTCTCGGCGCTGAGGCCGGACATCTGGGTCAAATCCGGCGACTATACCCTGGATTCCCTCGACGCCGCCGAGCGCTCCGCCGTCCTGGACAACGGCGGCAAAATCAAGATCGTGCCGCTTGTCGAAGGCCTTTCGACCACCGCGCTCGTCAAGAAGATCCGCCGCTTCGACCCGGAAAAAATAATCAGCGCCGCCTCGACGTGGATAAGCGACGGCGCGGGCCGCGTACTGATGGTGAAAACCCAGTATCCGGGGGAAACGCGCTGGTCGCTGCCGGGCGGGGGCCACCTGCACGGCGAGACGCTCATGGACACGGCGCTCCGCGAAACGGTCGAAGAAACGGGCATGGCGGCGCGCCTCATAGGCTACCTCGGCGTCATCGAGCGGATAGAACCGTCCCAGGATTTCCACCTCACCATCCACATTTTCGAAGCGGCGCAGGCCGAGGGTACGCTATGGGACATCGAAGCTTCCGCCGCGGTGCGGTCGGCCTCCATCGTCGATGTGGCCTGGTTCGACCGGGCGCGCCTCGAAAGCGAATGCGGCATCATCCTCGGCAGGCAGATCTGGCTCAAGTACCTTGACCGGCTCGAGGGCTGGCCACCCTATATTCTGATGCATCCGGGCGCGGAGTGACAGGGCGTCACGGCCGGCCCCCGGCGACTCCCCCATGTCAACGTCCGTATGCCGGATGTACTTGGAGTGCCCGCAACCTCGAATGGGGAGGGGGGCGGGCTAAGGGGAAAATATTTTCACAATTCGCTTGACAACGTTGTCAAGTGTGGTATGATGCTGATGTACACGGTGGGCGGTGTATTTTTTTACTTTCGGTTGACAACGTTGTCAGGAACCCGCATGAGAAAGAACGGCAACCCCAGCATCAAGGATGTCGCCACCGTCGCGGGTGTGTCTTTCAAGACCGTCTCCCGCGTCCTTAACGCCGATCCCGGCGTCTCGGACGAACTCCGCCGTCGCGTTGAAAAAGCGGTGAAGGACGTCGGCTATGTCGCGAACGCGGGAGCGAGGGCGATGCGCTCCGGGAAGTCCGACGTGGTCGGCTTCATTTCCGACGTCATCACCACCACCCCTTATTCCTACGAAATAGTCAAGGGCGTACAGGACGCCCTCAGTTCGCGCGGCCTGTCCATGCTGATTGCGAATACCGAATACGATGCCAAGCGCGAAGCCAAGCAGATCGCGATGTTCCTGGAAAATCGCGTGCGCGGCATCATCTATGCCGCCATGTTCCACCGCAGCGTCGATATGCCGAAGATCCCGGATGACGTCGACGTCGTCATGGTCAATTGCTTCGACGCCGAAGGCCGCTATCCCGCCGTCGTCCCGGACGACGAACAAATCGGCTATGCGGCCGCTAAATGCCTTATCGGCATGGGGCACCGCCATATCGCCTATCTAACCTTGCATAAAAAGCTTATCGCGACGCCGCTTCGCGCAAA
The DNA here is from genome assembly GCA_036745875.1 of Planctomycetota bacterium. GTDB lineage: Bacteria > Planctomycetota > SZUA-567 > SZUA-567 > SZUA-567 > DAIOFH01. The sequence goes on from DAIOFH010000057.1 coordinate 20,017, forward strand.
GGGGTTTATGGCGGCGGTCCGGGAAGCAAAGCTTCCCTTGGCGAATGTGATGGTCAAGACTTCCCGGCGCCTTCTGCGGGACGGGAACGAGATGTCGATGGCGCGGGAAATTATCGGGGAACTCTTTTCCTCCGCCCAACCTCCGACAGCCATCCTGGCGGCCAATGACCCCGAGGCCATGCCCATCGTGTCGGCGCTGCAACGGCTCGGCCTGTCCATTCCCGAGGATGTCTCGGTACTTGGGATAGACGATTACCGCCTGATTTGCGAACGGATCGATCCGCCCCTTTCCTCTATTGCGCTTCCCTATTACGAAATGGGCAGGCGGGGCGTTGAAAGATTGTTCGCGGGCGATCCCAATGCCATCCAGTTGGAAAAGATCCCCGGACCCCTGGTGGAGCGCCAGTCCGTTTCATCCCCGAGGCAATAAAGCAGCGTTTTAGGCTGATAATATACATTTCAAAACAGTGCAATTCCCCTTTGGCCGATTGACCGCGATTCTGCCGGTCGGCAGGGGGATGTTTCGTCTTTTTGTGCGCTATGCTTATTTGTCGTTTTGTCTTTGGTTTTGTATTGGAGGAAGAAATATGGCTGCGATGAGAATGTTTGCCATCGGTTTGTTGTGTCTCGCGACCTGCGCCGCGCAGGCCGGTGAAACGCTCAAGGTCTGGCACCACGGCGGCAGGGTACAGCAGGAACGCGAATCAATAGAACGCATTCTCAAGGATTGGTCCGCAGAAAACCCCGACTATCCGGCCGAATACGTCCTCCTCCCCGAGGGCGCATACAACGAACAGGTCCAGGCGGCCGCCATGGCCAACCAACTCCCCGACCTCCTGGACTTCGACGCGTCGAACTACGCCAACTATGCCTGGGCCGGTTACCTTGTTCCCTTGAATGATTACTATCCCGCTTCATTTTTCGAACGCTTCATACCTTCCATCCTGGACCAAGGCCGCTACGACCCCGACGGGAAGTACTACTCCCTCGGCTGGTTCGACTCGGCGACCTGCATTTGGGTAAACAAGCCGATGCTTGAAAAAGCCGGCGTCCGCATCCCCAAAGGGATCAACGACCCCTGGACACGCGAAGAATTCGACGCCGCGCTGGCTGCGCTGAAAACGTCGGGCGTCGAATACCCCCTCGACCTGAAATTGAACTACGGCAAGGGCGAATCCTATTGCTACGGATTTGGCCCGGTCATCCAGTCTTTCGGCGCGGACATCATCAACCGCGACACCTGGCGCGCCAAGGGCACCCTCGACTCCGATGCCGCAGTCGACGCCATGACCATGGTGCAGGAATGGATCAAGAACGGCTACGTGGTTCCCGCATCGCTCGGCGACGACGCATTCTATGGTTCGCGCAAGGCCGCCATGGTGTACACCGGCATGTGGATGTGGGGCCCGCATCACGAGAACCTCGGAAGCGACCTTGGCGTTATCGCCATGCCCAACTGGGGCGGCAGGCAGGTAAGCGCCATGGGCTCGTGGTGCTGGGGCATTACCTCCATCGGAAAAAACAAGGACAAAACTGCCGAACTCCTGGCATTCATGATGCAGGACAAGTATGTCCTCCAGCAGGCCAACCTCTCCGGCGCGATTCCGGCGACCTATGAGGCGGCGAAGAATTCCGACCTCTACAAGCAGGGCGGTCCCTTGAACATCCTTTTCCAGGAACTCGAACACTTCGCCATTCCGCGTCCAGCCCACCCGGCCTATCCCACCATCACCGCCGCCGTCGCCCAGATGGTCGCAGACGTCATCGACGGCCGCGACGTCAGGGATTCGCTGGAAGAAGCCGCCGACACGATCGACATGGACATCGAAGACAACCAGGGCTATCCGCCGTTCGGCGAATAATCGAGATTTGCCTGCCGGGCTGGCGTAGCTTTCCCGCCGCCCGCCCGGCGTTCCACAAAGGAATACCCCATGCAAAGACTACGCGACAGGGAAGGCCTGAGCGCCTGGGGCGTCATGGCTCCGGCACTTGTCCTGATCCTGGTTTTCATCGTCGCGCCATTCATCCTCGCCGTGATCCTGTCGTTTTCGGACCAGCGGCTGGTGCCGAATCCGAAATTGGCCACCCGCTTCGTCGGCTGGCTCAATTACCAGCGCATCCTCGGCGACAAGAATTTCCTCCAGGCCTTCTGGAACACGGCCGTTTTCGCCGTCATCGTGACGCCGGTGCAGTCCGGGCTCGCGCTCGCGGTGGCGATGCTCGTCAACGCCAAGCTGCCCGCGAGGAACATCCTGCGCGGCGTGTATTTTCTGCCTACCGTCATGCCGATGGTGGTCGTCTCCATCGCCTGGGCCTGCCTCTACCGCCTGGACGGCTTTTTCAACCAGCTGTTGACGACCGTCTCCTCCGGTTATATCCAGCCCGTCGCCTGGCTGCAAAACGACTCGACCGCCATGCTCTCAATCATTGCCTTGTCGGCATGGCAGGGCTTCGGCTTCCAGATGGTCATCTACCTCGCCGGCCTGCAAAGCATCAACCCGGAACTGTACGAGGCGGCGAGGGTGGAAGGCGCGGGCCGCTGGGGCGAATTTTGGCATGTCACGATGCCGGGCCTCAGGAACACCCATATATTCGTCATCGTCACCACGACGATAGCCTCGTTCAAATTGTTCACCCAGGTGCAGATGCTGACCCAGGGCGGCCCCAGGGGGGCGACCAATACGGTTACGCGCTACCTGTATGAAATCGGCTTTTCGCGCGGGCGCGTCGGTCAGGCCGCCGCGGTTGCGGTGGTGTTTTTCCTCGTCGTGCTGTTGATCAGCCTGGCGCAGAGACTGTTCCTCAAGGAAGAGCGGGAGGGAAGGGTATGAAAACAACCACGGAGAAAACCCTCCTTGTCGCCATCGCCATTGTCATGGTGGTCGTGGTTCTCGGACCGTTGTGGCTGCTGATAGCCACGTCCCTCAAAGGCGATGAAAACAAGATCATGCTCGATCTCGGCAGCCTCAAGGCGTTTTGGGTCTCGCTGTCCGAAATGAGCCTGGAAAACTACCGCGAAGTGATCGCCGACGCCCAGTCGCCCGTGCTCCTGTTCCTCCGGAATTCCATAGCCATCGTCTTCGGCATCGTCTTTTTCGGGGTGTTCGTCAACTCGCTTTGCGCCTACTCGCTCGCCCGCCTGAAGTTCAAGGGCAGAGCGGTGGTGCTGGGGATCGTGGTGGCGCTGATCATCATCCCGACGGAAGCGATCGCCGTGCCGCTACTCCTGATGTGCAACCGCATGGATCTGCTGGACACGCTGACCGTGCAGATACTGCCGTTCATCGCCCACCCGTTTTCCATATACCTGTTCTACCAGTTTTTCGCCAAGCTCCCGAAGGACCTCGACGAAGCGGCATTGGTGGAGGGGGCGAGCCCGCTGCAGATATATTGGAAAATCATCATGCCCTTGTCGCTCCCGGTAGTTTCGACAGTGGCGATCCTCCAGAGCCTGGAGTATTGGAACTCCTACCTCTGGCCGCTGATGGCGACGAGGGACACAAGCGTGCGCCCCGTTTCCCTTGGCCTTGCCTCGTTTTTCAGCACGCCGCCGCCGATATGGGGCAACTTGATGGCGTTCTCCGTGTTGATTTCGCTGCCCATTCTCGTCGTCTATCTCGTCGGACCTGAAAAACCTCAACAGCCCAGGCGAAGCCAATTCCGGCTGGCGCC
>DAIOFH010000058.1:0-23526 GCA_036745875.1 Planctomycetota bacterium
GGTAGCGCCTCGCCATCGTCAAGCGCTGCTTCGACATCAGGTCGAACATGTCCATATGAATCGCCTGCTCGAACGTCACCGCCTCCTCCAGCATCGCCGCGACGTTGATTTGCATGTCGGGACGCCAGAGGGGAATGTACGTCACATTGCGGATGCGCTCCCGATAGTCGCTGTACCGATCCGATTCCTCGAACGACTTCCCCTCATATTCGACCTTGCCGTTTTTCTGGTTTATCCAGACCGCCACCATCACGTCGGACGGGGTGTTGGCGACAACCTCGTCCAGCGTCTTGAGCGTCGGAAACATGTCGCCGCCTCCGACGATGGGGACGTGAAGAATGACCTCCACCCCCCGATCCATAATCATCTCGTACACTTCGTTGACCCGCATATAGTCCGTCATGGACACATATACATTGCCCCCTACGTCGACGATAATCACGTCGTCCTCGGCGGCACGGTCGATGCGGTTGATCAAAATGTCGAACTTGCTCCGGTCAATGTCCCCCTCCGTCCGCACGTCGATCAACTGAACGTCCAGCTCCGAATACCTGCTGAGCGTCTTGTTCTTCATGTCCATATCAATGCAAATCGGTTTCACGCCGACGAACGTATCAATAAGGTACTGCGCCATCAACGCGGCGACGAACGACTTGCCGATGCCGCCCTTGTCGCCCAGGGTAAAGTGCAATTTCCGCATATATTCTCATGTTTCGTTCCGTTGTTGTTTTGGTTGGGATTGGGTGTTTCAAAACCGCTTCGGCTCTCGCTTGGTTACTTCCCCATAGACGGGAAGCTCACCTTTTGTTCCCCCTTGTAGTGTCCTGGCGGGACGGTCGGCGGATGCCCCTTTCGCATCGTCGGCGTTCCGCGTTTTGGAATCCTGCCTCGTCGCTTCCAGCTCTCGCCTGTACCGCTTGTCCTTGTAGTAGAGAAAGGTCGAGTAGGTGTAGTCGACGACGCCTTCCTGAAACAGCGCCTTGTAAATCTGCAACCATGACCAGCCGCTTTTGTAGGCTGCCTCGATTTCAGGCCAGTACGCCAGGAAGGTGGCGAGACGCTTGGTAGCGTCCTTGATTCCGGGCTGAACAGTGCTTTCCTTGAGCATTTCCTCCAAAGATTTTTTGCCCATGCGCTTCCTCATTCCGATTTCGTTCCGATATTTTACGTTATCATTGTGGAAACCTCCCTTAAACATTCCGAAAACATCCCGCAAATGCCGTTTTCCCGTTATTGTACGTTTTTCATGCGTTTTGTCAAGACATGGAGTAATTTTAATGAAATATAAAAGTACGTCAGTTATAATTAAAGAATGAAAAGAGTATCGTTATTAGGGGCAGGATAGGTGAAATGGTCCCCCGAGGGAGCCCATTTCACCCGGACTTATTCGCGAAAGTTTCGCTCAACGTCCTCTATCCTGAACCACCCAACCAAAACGACGGCCACCGCATAAAAGGAGGAATTTTGAAGAAAAGGAAGTGCTTTATCAAAATGTACCTTACCGCCAGCGATAGAGCCAAAATAGTGCAGGCCGCAAAAGATTGCGGCATGTCGTTGTCCATGTATATCCGGACTTTTGCCCTCGGCAACGTGCCGGTGTCAAACATGGACCTCGATGAAATGTCCAAGGTTATGAAGGTACACGCCGACATCGGGCGACTCGGCGGACTGCTCAAAATGTTCCTGACCAACGATGAACGCCTGAACGACATGGGCCGCGAAATGGGCGTGGCGACCATCGACGGAACACTGGTCGATATACGTGCCACGCAAGCGAAACTCCTTGAATTGGTGGATGTTGTGTTGAAGAAGGCCAAGGGATAAATCGACGGGGAGCCTTGTTCATGATTCCCAAGACGTTCAAAATGCGCAATCGCAGCAAGTCCAGCATGAAACGGCTGGTCGAATACATTACGTCTGATCAGAACAAGCGTCACCGTGTCAGCGAAATACTTATCTCAAACTGCAAATACCCGTCGCCCGAACTGGCAATGCGGGAGATGCTCGTCACCCAGGCCCGCAACCGCCGCGCCGAATCGGACAAGACCTATCACCTCATGCTTTCCTTTCGTCCAGGCGAAGACCCGGCGCCGGAAACGATCCGCAAGGTGGAAGCGGCGGTATGCAAAAAACTCGGCTTCGGCGAGCACCAGCGCATCGCCGTCGTCCACCGGGACACCGACAGCGTTCACCTGCATATCGCCATCAACAAGATCCACCCCAAGCGGCTCACCATTCATAATCCGTATCGGGATTGGAAGTCGCTCGGGAAGGAGTGTGAGAAGTTGGAACGGACTTTGTACCTCGCCGCCGATAACCATACCCCTACTGGGAAGACCGAAACGGAACGCCGCGCTCAGGACATCGAGGCGATGACGGGGGAACAAAGTCTGCTGTCGTGGATTCGACAGGAATGCCTGCCCGCCTTGAAGGCGGCGGACTCATGGGAAGCGTTTCACCGCGAGCTGGCAAACGCCGGACTTGCAATCAAGATCCAGAACAACGGCGTCAACTTCGTCGCCGCCTCCGGCGAGTGCGTGAAAGGGAGCGGCCTCGACCGCTCGTTTTCGAAGGGAGCGCTCGAAAAACGGTTCGGCCCGTTCCAGCAAAGGCCCGCCCGTCTTGATTCCGTCGTTCCGGTAAAAACGTATCAGCGTAGCGCCTTGGGCGAACCGCCCGAAGTGAAAAGCGAGTTCGCCCAGGCCAAGGAGAAAAACGAAACGCAACGAAAGAGCCGCATCCATGCGGTTCGGAACGAACAGGACACGAAAATGATGGTGCTGCTGGCCGAAATTCGCCGGGAACGCTTGCAGGCCCGGAGGACACCGGCCAGCCGCATCGCCAAGAAGCGCGTCTTCGCCGCGATTAACCAAAAATATCGCGCGAAGCTGGCGCTGATCAGAAAGGAGGCTCGGAAAAAACGGCAGACCGTGTACCGGGAATCGCCCCGGTACACATGGGTATCGTTTTTACAGGAACAGGCAAAGGAAGGAGATCCAAAGGCTCTCAAGAAACTCCGCGTCCGCGCCTTCGACATGGCGCGGAAAGGCGGCAATGCCATTCGCCCGGACGGCGACGCCGTGCCGGACGAGCAGCATATCGAAAATCAGCGAATCGACAGCGTTACCAAGAAAGGAACCATCATTTATTCGGTCGGCAAAGACGAGTTGCGCGACGACGGGGAATCGTTTCGCATCAACCGGGATGCCGACATCAAAACTGCGGTTCTCGCTTTGCAAATCGCACAGAAGCGTTTCGGAAACTGCCTTTTCGTCAGTGGAGATCGCCAGTACCGCGAGCTCATGCTCACGGCAGCCGTCGAAGGAAAACTCGGCGTCACCTTCTCCGATCCGTCGCTGGAAGTGAAGCGCAAGGCCATGATGCAACGCACCATCCAAAACCCAACCAGACAACAAAGGGACAGAATATGAGCATCTATGCCGGAAGAAAAAATCTCCGTTGGATACGAAAGCGAAAATAGGAAAAACCCCTGGATTCGCATCGTCTTTGTTTCATTGTCGCTCGTCCTGGGTCTGGCGGCTGCGACACAAGTTTTTGCCCGAACCTTCAATTACAGCGAAGCCCTCGGCCTCAACATCCACCAGGTCTATTTTCCGGGGATGTTTGTCGTTTGGTATCTGGAGTGGGGAGACGTATACCCCGTAGAGTTCCGCGTTGCCGTTTCCTATGGCATGGCCGTTTCCGCCTGCCTGATGATCGTCTATATCATCGCCGACAGGATAATCAGCCAGTCGGCCAGAGGAAACAAGAAGCTCCACGGCACCGCCCACTGGGCGACGCCTCGGGAGGTCAAGGCGTGCGGCCTTCTCGATAACGACGAAGGCGTCTACGTTGGCGCATGGAAAGACAAAAAAGGCCAGCTCCACTATCTCCGCGACAACGGCCCGTCGCACGTCCTTTGCTACGCTCCCACGCGAAGCGGCAAAGGCGTTGGCCTTGTGCTTCCCACGCTCTTGTCGTGGAAGCACAGCACCGTCGTTTCCGACCTCAAAGGCGAACTGTGGCAGTTGACTTCGGGCTGGCGCAAACATCACGCCAACAACATCGTCCTCCGCTTTGAACCCGCTTCCACCGAGAAATGCGCCCGCTGGAATCCCCTCGACGAAGTGCGTCTCGGCACTCCAGACGAAACCGGCGACATCCGCAATCTGACGGAAACCATCATCGATCCCAAAGGCAAGGGGCTCGAAGACTTCTGGATGCAGTCGGCGGCGAACCTGCTTGAAGCCATCATTACCCACGTCCTCTACAAGCGAGAACGCGAAAAGACGCCCGCAAACATGCAGGCCGTCGCCTACTTCCTCGCCGATCCCGACAACCCGGAGATGAAGCAGACCGACAAGTTTCAGGAAATGGTGGAGTACAAACACTACGAAAACGGCGGAACGCATCGGCTTGTCGCCTCTATGGGCAAAGCCATGATGAACAAGCCGGACAACGAACGCGGCTCCGTCATATCCACTATGGATAGTGTTCTCGGGATTTACAAGGATCCCATCGTCGCGATGAACACCGAACGCTCCGACTTCCGCATCATCGACATCATGAATGCGGAAAAGCCGGTATCGCTGTACTTGATTACCACGCCGGACAGCAAGGAACGTCTTTGTCCGCTTCTGCGCCTCTTGATAAACATGATGCTCAAGAAGCTGGCGGCGAAAGTGAACTACGAGGACGGCCGTGTCATCATGGCCCACAAACGTCGTCTCTTGATGATGCTGGACGAATTTCCGTCGTTTGGTAAGTTGCAGCCCATCGCCGATGGCCTGGCGTTCATCGCTGGGTATGGCCTCAAAGTCTATATAATATCACAGGATACAGTGCAGTTCGATTCGATCTATACCGACAAAAACTCCATTATTTCCAATTGCCACATCCAGGTGATGTTTCCCCCGAACAGGCTGGAAACAGCCAAATACATCTCGCAAATGCTTGGCGAAGCCACGGTCGTCGAGCGTCAGTATTCCGTTTCCGGAAAACGTGCCGGGATGCTTCACGGCCAAGTCACCGAATCGATGCAGGCCAACAAGCGGCCTCTTCTTACCCCCGATGAAGTCATGGCGCTCCCTGGCCCAAAGAAAACATCCTCCGGCGACATCGAGGAGCCAGGCGAAATGATTGTCCGCGTGGCCGGTGCCGCCCCGATACGCGGCGTGCAGCCTTTATATTTCTTCGACGATGTTTTTCTCGCCCGCGCAAAAGTCACTGCCCCCCTCGAATCAGACCGCATCGGGTTTGAACTTGAGAATAAGACCACCGCCAAGGTTCCGGATGATCCGGATAAAGGTGGGGAAGCTATGCCGGATAAGTCGGAAGATGCAGACGCCAATGCGGGCGGGGAATCGCGGAATAACGCTGCTAATGAGCGAAATGGCATCGACCGGATAGTGCTTGACGATGGTGGCGACGCGGAGATCGACGAAGTGCGGGATGCTCTCAACGACGTGGCTGGTGGTGAATCGCGGGAACTGGACAGTACCGAACCGCAGCCCGAACCCGGTCAGTCTCTTGCCTTGGATCGTACCCATGAAATCCCCCGTTGACGGCCTCTTTGCGAGAGCGTCACGGGTGTTTGCCATCGGTGGCATTCTCGTTCTCGGCGTCCTTCTCTTTTTCTATGCCTGCGGCGCTCGGATAAATCGCAGCAATAGTCTGCCAAAGGGGATTTATCGGGCTGTCGACAAGCCGCCGGAACGGGGGGACATCGTGACGTTCTGGCCCTCCGACTGTGCAGAAATAAGACTGGCGCGGGAGCGCGGCTACATCTTCGATGGCATTTACAACAGAAATGGCGGCGGCGGTTACGGGCTTCTGATGAAGCGTTACCTCGGTCTGCCCGGCGACGTGGTTTCCGTCACCGACGACGGGGTGTTCATCAACGGCGTCCTTTTGCCAAATACCAAGCCGCTTCTCTGCGACAACATCGGCGACCCGCTGCCGCGTCTCCGCTTCACCGGCTACACGCTCAAGGAAAACGAGGCTTTCTTTATTTCCGATCATATGCCTCGCTCCTACGACGCGCGGTACTTCGGCGTCCAGGAGACGAGACAGATTGTTGAAGTGCTGGTGCCGGTATGGGTGTGGTAAAGCCGCTTCAACCGCCAACATGGCGGAGCAATTCTTCAGGAGAGATCGCCCTGACGGGCGAGAGATCAAAGCCTTTTTCATCACGAGTCACGATATAGTCCGCCGACCACTGCCTTGCAGATTCCACCAGAAGGGCATCCTCGAAATCGGGCATGGGAGATTCAATAGCCATGAGACAAAGAGAACGTGTCGTATCCAGAACCTCAAGAGCCATGATAAGTTTTTTCAGGGCTTCCTTGCATTTTCCCAAATCCGGTTGGCGCTTCTGGTACAAGAAGAAAAGGTCGGTGGCTGTGTTTGCCGTCATGGCGCCGGTGACGTCATCCCTGTCGATGAGATCGAACGCTTTCGCCGACACTTCGACGAAAGGAACCCGTTCCGAAATCACGTCCAGGATGACACTGGTATCAAAGACCAGTTTCATATTTCGCCAGACGCGCCTCGCGCGCCTCCTCCTTGGTAACGTCCGGTGGCAATGTGCCGATAAGCGAGCGGATAAGAGCAGCCTTGCTTTTTGTCGGTGGCATAATCTGGGCAATATCCTTGCCGTCTTCAGTAATCACAATCTCTTCCTCGCCGACCAGCTTCAAGTAATGCTCAACACCGGATTTGAATTCATCCAACGTGACAATCATCCCAAACTCCTTTCAACGTATTGCGACAGAATGCGTTTCGTGAATCGCCGACTGTCATATTACTGTCATTATACGTCGCCCTTCCAGCAACTTCAACATCGGTCTGTCTTGGACAGGCCGCCAAAGTTTATCCAATTATAAACCCAACCAAAACAACTATATAGCACAGGAAAGGAATCATTTGCTCTACATTGCGGAAAAACCTGAACTCGCCCGCGCCATTGCCCAGGGACTTGGCGGCGGCACCAAACGAAACGGCTATTACGAATGCGGCGGCGACCGCGTGACCTGGTGTTTCGGCCACATGCTTCAACTCTACAATCCCGAGGACTACGACCCCTCGTACAAGAAATGGACGCTGGATGCGCTCCCCATGTTTTTCATTCCTTGGAAAAAGCGCCCCGTCGCCAAAGCCAAGGATCAATTTGCCATCATCGTCGGCCTTCTCCGCGAAGCGGATTCCGTTTGCCATGCCGGCGACCCCGACGCGGAGGGACAGTTGCTTGTCGACGAACTGCTCCAATACGTCGATTATCAAGGCCCGGTGAAGCGGGTGTTAATCAATGACAACAACACCGAAGTCGTCAAAAAAGCCCTCGCCAACCTCCGCGACAATGCCGATTTCAAAGGCTTGTCCGCCGCCGCCGAAGCACGGCAAATCGGGGATCAACTCTACGGCTTCAATATGACGCGCCTCTACACCCTCGCGGCGCGGCAGGAAGGGTATACAGGCATGTTGAGCGTCGGGCGCGTTCAGACGCCCATCCTTGGCCTTGTCGTCCGCCGCGACCGTGAAAACGCCGGACATCAGAAAGTTCCCTATTTCATGGTGCATGGCGTTTTCCGCGTCGGCGATTCACGGTTCACGGCATCCTATCAGGTGAAACCCGCCGACAGCCAGGACGACAAGGGCCGACTCAACCATCCCGCCGACGCTGAGGCAATCGCGGGCAGCATCGGCGGGAAAACCGCCGTCGTCAAATCCTACGAGGTAAAGCCGGGGGAAACACCGCCGCCGCTTCCCTACAACCTCCTGAAACTGCAATCCGACGCCTCACGTCTTTACGGCATCGGCCCGGACAAGGTAAAGAGTATCACCCAGGCGTTGCGCGAGAAACACCGCCTTATTACCTACAACCGCAGCGATTCGCAATATCTCTCCGGCGAGCAGCACGTCGACGGCGCGCGCGTCCTCGCCGCGGTCGGCGACATGGTTCCGGAATTGAAGGCTCACGAAACGAACCTGGATTCGACGCGGAAAAGTCGCGCTTTCGACAGTTCGAAAGTCACGGCACACCACGCCATCATTCCCACCATGTCAATCGTCGCTTCCGACCAGCTTTCCAAGGATGAGCGGCTTGTTTATTTCCTGATTGCCCGCGCATATGCGGCGCAATTCATGCCGACCCACACATGGGAACGCAGTATTACCGTTTTCGGGGTTGAAGGACACACCTTTATCCGCTCCTCCCGGAAGACTATCGAAAACGGCTGGCGCGACCTCTATACGGGCGACCCGAAACCCGATGCCGCCGACCAGGACGACGACGATGGCGAGGACTCGATCAGCCCGGCCTTCACCACCGGCCAGACAGCGGATTGCATCGCCGGAGAAAGCGTTCGCAAAGAGACGACGCCGAAGCCACTCTACACCATGTCCTCGCTTCTGGAAGAATTGACCCGCGTGGCGCAGTACGTCGTCGACGAAAAGCTGCGGAAAATTCTCGTCGAAAAGGATAAGGACAAGCCCGGCGAACACGGCGGGATCGGTACTCCCGCCACCAGAGACGAAGTAATCAAAACACTTTTCGAGCGCAATTTTCTCGAATACCAGAAGAAGGGGAAGAAGCAAATCGTCGTCAGCACGCAGGCGGGGCGGGAAATTTACGACTGCCTTCCCGACATCGCGAAGTATCCGGATATGACGGCATTATGGCATGAGCAGCAGCTTGACATCGAGCATGGCCGGAGCGGCGTCGACGCCTTCGTCGACGGCCTTATCCGCCATATCAGCGAAGAAACGGCTCGCGTCATTGAAAGCGGTTTGGCGCTGAACATCGAGAAGCATCCTTGCCCGGAGTGCGGCAAGGCGATGATGCACAAGATTGCCTCGGGCAAGCCGTTTTGGGGCTGTTCGGGATACCCCGACTGCAAAGTCACCTTGCCCGACGACAAAGGCAAGCCCGGCCCGCGTTCGCAAGTCCTTGCCGTTGTCGATCCGTCCGTCACCTGTCCGCTGTGCGGGAAGCCCATGCGGCTGCGCAATCATCCCAAGGGCAGTTTTTTCGGCTGTAGCACGTATCCGGAATGCAAAGGCAGCATCAAGGCCAAGGACGGGAAGCCGGTTTCGGAAGACCAGCGGCCACGAATTTCCGAGAAGCACACCTGTAAAACCTGCGGCAAAGGTCTGATTCGGCGTCCCGGCAAGAAGGACGATTCCTTCTTTTGGGGCTGCTCCGGATACCCGTCTTGCAAAACATCGTATCCCGACATCGACGGGAAGCCCAGCTACACGGTCAAAAACGAAAAGGAGAAGAAATGAGCGTAGAAAATTCCAAGAACTTCGACATGGCATCCATCGAGCAGCGTTTGCAGGATGCCCACATTCCCGGCCATTACGCCACATTCACCGACGAGGAAGCCGCCTTTCTCGGCGCTTTCGATGAAGATGCTATTTCCAACGAAAGCGCGATGGCCGGTTCCTACCACAATCCCGATCTCATTGACGAAGTCAGGAGGGAACTCGCACACAATGGATAGCACAGACAATGCCGCGACGCCGCAGGCCGCTATCCGCGACTTGTTCGACGAAATGCATATCAAAAGCATGGCTGGAAACGTTCTTATCGCCTTGAACCGCGATACGGATGACGCGCTTGATAAATATGTCACCATCCACCAGGACGGCAAGGCGATCAGCGCCGTCCTGGAAGATATGCACAAGGAACAGGGACCGAGTGCGCCAAATGGCAGAATACCCATTGCCTATACCGGCATCGCATTCGGAGGCAGGGATGAAATGTACCAAGCATCCTTTACCCTGAACCATTATCACGGCAAGGATCGCTACGATCATCCGCGCTTTCAACATGATTTCGGCATCCACGACCTGCACCTTTCCCCTCTTGGCAGGCAGGCTCTAGCTTCCGAGGAAATTCGAAAGCGCATGCGGGATACCGATCTTCACGGCACCTTGACCGTTCGGGGATGCACGAAACAAAACGGTGTCCTGACCGACACCAACGTTCCGGACGAAAAGGCGGATTGTTTCGCCGTGTTCCTTGCTCCACAGAAGGGCAAGGAACAGCACATTGTCGATTTTCCCACCTGGAACCAGGCGAATCGCTACGCCCATGAAGCGGTCGCCAATGTTCGCACCTATGACGTTGCGAATCGAGTCCGCTATTCACAACGCGATAACGAAACAGCAAAGGAGAAAACCAATATGACAGCACAAACCGTCGAGCAACCGAAAGAAAAGAAACCGCATTTCAGCGAAACTGTCGCCAAGACGCTGGCGCAGCAGCTCCGTGACGGTCACTCGCCCATGCAGCGCAGGGGTATACAGGAAATACCATACAACCCCACCACCGGCGTTCCCTACAAGGGGATAAACGCCATGAACATCATGATGCATACCCCGAGAAACGGCGATAATCGCTGGATGGAGTTCGACGAGGCGAACAACGCCGGGTACAAGGTCAAGAAGGGCGAAAAGGGCGTTGCCATCCAGAAATGGCCCAAGAAGGAACCGGGCGAGGAAAAACAGCGGATGCAGGTCTCGTGGGTCTACAGTGCCGACCAGCTTGAATTTGCTCCACCGAAACACGTCAAACCGGAACGGCCCGATCCGTATGATCGCGTCGCCGACATTCTGGATAATTGCGGTGCTGCCGTGAAACACGACCTGAAAGATGGAAAACGCGGCTTCTACGACGCTCGCCATGATGAAATCCATCTGCCACAGCCAGGTCAGGACTCCCCGGCATACTATCAGGATGCGCTTCACTCCTATTTCAAATCAACCGGGCACCCGTCGCGGCTGGATAGGGAAACATTCGATTCTCCCAAGAAATACCAGCAAAACGCAGAAGAACTCATTTGCTCCACCGCGACCATGACCATGTGCGCCGAACTGGGCATCGCTGTCGATTCCAGCAGAACTGCGCAATTGGCGGACGCATGGGCCGACAACATGGAAAAGTATTATGTCCAGTTTTCACAAGGCATGGCCGAGGCGAACCGCGCCGTCACCAGCACCTTGAATCAGGAACGAAGCCGAGGCTCCGAACTTACCCCCCAGCAAAACGAGATGTGGCGTCCCGTAGCCGAAGCGTCGCCCACCATCGCCGTGAAAACACTACTCACTCAAAAGGAGGTTTTGGAGCTTGCCGACAAGGAGCCGGAAAAGCTATATGCCTTCAGCCAGGACGGCAAAGATGTTTTCACCAAACCCGGCACCGGCTACATCCTTTCCAAAACCGAGATCGACGCGCCGGGCGGCGACGGCACCGCCTACAGGATGCAGGTCAGAACCGAGGGCTACGACCGTGACGGTAATACCTACAACGTCACCATGAACGCCAATGTCAGGAAAAACGACAGCGGCTTGATGGAGCCATTGTCGCCGCCCACGGCGGAAAAGATACAGGCCAGCACGCGCGAAATGGCATTGCCTTTGGACTTCAACGGGAAAGTCGCTGTTTCCCGATGCCATGAAGACGACAGTGGGACGCTCGTTCACGACCCTTCCAACGAGTTCCCCGAGATGTATGCCGCGTATGCCGAACGCGACAACGGTGAACAGGCTTTTCTTGCCGCCTTCGAGAAAGAAAAACAGGCGACATACTACGCCAGCCTTGTCGAACGGCAGATGAAATACCAGCAGGAACGCCCGCAAAGCCAGGAACGGCAAGCAGGCAAACAACAGGAAGCGTCTGGTGAACGGCAAAACAGCCAGGCCGACGCCACGCGGCAGGCCGACACGGAACGGGAGCCACAGCAGCACGAACAGGCCGAGGCCCGCGAGGCGGAGCAACCCCGACAGGAACGCACAGAGGAATCCCCGGAGGAAAGGGAATATCTCGAACAGACTGAGCAGCAGGAGGAATCCCGCGCCCAGCCGGAACCCGAGCTGGTTAAGGAACAGTTGCGGAAAGACGCCAAGGAAAAGATCGCGGAGCGTCTGACCGAGGAAACGATGGACGCCGACAAGGCCGCCAAGCGCGTCGTTGCTATGGCTAAACGCTTTGACGTGCCCAAGGAGCCGACCCCCTACATGCAGACAAAGGGCGTCGACCTTATGCCGGGCGTGTATCAGAACAAAACGAGTACCTGTATACCTCTCTACAATGCTGATGGTGAACTCCGCTCAATGGCCTACGCCGACAAGGACGGCAAGAAGAACTACGCCAAAGGAACGGATCGGAGCGGCTGCGCCTACTACGACAAAAAGGCTGTCGAAAAATCCAACGTCGTCGGCTTCGCCGTGGGAGCGGCCACCGCCGCGACCGTATCGCAGACCTTAAAGGGCGTTCCCGTCATCGCCACGATGGATGCGGCTAATCTGCCGGTCGTCGTCGCAGCCTTCAAGGACAAGTACCCTGACAAGCAACAGGTGATTTTCGCCAATAACAACCTCGCCTATGAAGCGGAGAAAGGCCGTAATCCCGGCAAATACTACGCCGAACAGGCGGCGAAAAAGACCGGCGCACAGGTGGTTTCGCCTCGCTTCGCGTCTGACGAAAAATCTAAGGATTTCGTCGACTTCAACGACTTGGCGACGAAAAGCAAACTCGGGAAAGATGCCGTCAAGGAGCAATGCGAATCCGCCTTGGAGAAGGCGAAGGAGATGGCGGCGGAAAAGGCACGGGAACAGAAAACCGAAAAGGAAAGAAGCAACAAGGAACTGGCGAGAGGATAACGCCGCAGCACTTCACCATTTCAACGCGGTCGCCCACAACTCGGGCGGCCGCGTTTATAATGTAGCTCCTGCCGATACGATAATCTTTGCGATGTGAGATTTTGCATGTTCTCCAAATTACGGCGAAAATCAACAACATCACATCCTCTTATATCAACTTCAACACAGCGGCGATATCCTCGACGATCATAGTGACCTTTGACTTTTCAATCAAAATGTTACCGCCCGTTATGATGTAGGATGGAAATACCCGGATATCGCCATAGTAGTAGGCATTGGCGCGGAGCTTGTAAGTGGCACCGGAAGGAATGGCCGGTTTCCTCGTATTCTTTTTGGCTATTCGGTTGAACGCCTTTTTCGCCACGTCCCCCATAAGCATGATGACGCGCAGATTCGGAAAAAGCTCCAGCTCCTTTTCCAGTGCCGGCCAACTGCGTTCAAATGCATCGGTATCGACCGTATAGGTGGCTTTTGGAGTTTTGACCGCGTTGGTGATGTATATGCCAAGTGCGAGGATGTCCTGGATAGATTCGACGTCTGCTCCAGCCTTTCGGAATAGGGGAAGGGTGGTGGACAGATACTCCGGAGCGTCCTTTTTTCCATAAAAATCATCATCGGGATCAGCAGGAACCACTTCGTTGATCAATACGGCATGGATCGCGGCAGAATCGAGCTTCACCGAGGCAAAACGCAACGCTTTATCCTCTACCTGGGAAGACAGCCTTTTTGCCACATCAATCTTGCCCATGAGAATCCTCCAGTTGTGAAAGGGCGTCTTCAATTATCCGTATCCAGTTGACTGAATAGTTCTCCGTCCAGGGCGAAGACAGCATCGATTGGAACAACAGTGTCGTCCGCCATCACGATCGTTTGTTCATATTCATCAATCCTTTTGACTGCTCCGGTTTTGGCGACATACGCGCCGCCCGCTTTTTGCCCGTCCGGGACGAACATAGTAATGACTACTTCCGGGAGTTCTTTGAGGTTGTCTTCAAGAAACAAAAGCCGGGCATTCAAAGATGCCTTTGCTTCCTCATCCAACTCTATCCTCGCCTCGGTCAACCGCGCTGTTTCCTTTACCGCGTCGCCGTGTCCCGTGAGCGCGGCAAAAGGGGAAAACTGGGCGGCTCGATCGGCAAGGGGCATGTGGGGATGCTTTTGGGAGCGATGATGCGGCAGGTCGATAATATCATCGTACTTGTGAGCGGCATCGGAGTCGTTTTTCATGCTTTGTGTCCCCCAATCTGGCGGTTGCGCTCCTTGCCCGTTGCGCCATCTTCGAGGTTCATGCCTTTGAGAATCATGTTCTTTCCATACTTCTTACGGATGGAAAGCATAGCTTCCTGCGCTCGACGCTCCCGTTGCAGTGCGGCAGCCTGTGCTTCTTCCTGTCGTTGAACAGCGTCGTAATCGGTGAACAAATCACGTTGGCCATGGCCACCGGGCTGCCGTGCGGCGGACTCATCCACTACACGGTTCGCCACGATATTCACCTTGCGCACCAACAAATTTCCATCCACAATCCGGTCAAACAACTCCATAGCAGCCTCGGTGATAATCTTTGTTGAAGATGTCTGCATCTCCAGGTTGATTGTGCCGTGGGCGTGCTTGGGAATTTTCCTGCCATACATATCGGTAGTTACCGCACCCTTGTATAGCCTGCTGATTTCAGGATTGGTTAAATTCTCGCGGTCATAACCGACTGTAAGCACAATCTGATCAGTGACAAGGCGCTTGTCCACAAGGTCGAGCACCAGCAGATCCGTCATTTCCCGCACAACCAGTCGCGCCTTCTCGAAAGTATAAGGATCGTGCAAAACCTGACCGGAACCGATGCTGTTGGCACTTGGTTTATATGCCTTGATATCCGCCATCCCGCAAGGTTCCCAGCCCCAGGCATGATCGATCAACAGTTCCGCATTGATGCCGAACAGCTTGTAGAGCAAATCCTCATTGTGACGCTCGTTCTGGTTGCCCAGGGAGCATCGGGCAATATCGCCCATGGTGAAAAGCCCGTGTTCTTCGAGCTTCTTGGCATATCCCTTGCCTACTCGCCAAAAATCCGTGAGAGGGCGGTGCCCCCAGAGTAGTTTTCGATAGGAGAGTTCGTCCAGCTCGGCGACACGCACCCCGTCCGTACCTGGCTGTGTATTCTTTGCGACAATATCCATCGCGATCTTGGCGAGATACAGGTTGGGTCCCATGCCTGCCGTGGCGGTGATGCCGACACTGTTCAACACGTCCAAAATGATGACCCCGGCCAGTTCCCGGGCCGACATGTTATGGGCGAGCAAATACGCCGTCACATCCATGAAGACCTCATCTATGGAGTAGACGTGGATATCCTCCGGCGCTACGTATTTCAGGTAGACATCATAAATCCGCGTGCTGTATTCCAGATAAAGCGCCATGCGCGGCGGAGCGGCAATGTAGTCAATAGCGTATTCAGGGGATGATTGCAGAACAGTATCGTCGGTTGTTTTGCCAACAAACCGACGCTGCGGAGCCTTTGCCTGACGCATTCCATTTGCAGCCCGCACTTTCTGCACCACTTCAAACAAGCGAGGCCGCCCCGGAATACCGTGTCTTTTGAGGGAGGGGGATACCGCAAGGCAGATGGTCTTTTCCGTGCGGCTTGCATCGGCAACCACGAGATTGGTGGTCATGGGGTCGAGTCCGCGCTCGATGCACTCCACAGAGGCATAGAAGGACTTCAGATCTATAGCTATATAAGTTTTGTTATTCCCTGACATCCTGGGCGCTCATCTGGCTGGCGGCATCTATGGCAAAATCGTGAAAAGGTTAGTCAATACAGGTCATTGGTTATCTGTCGTTTCTTTACTATCGATACTCTCACTCTCGAGTAATGAAGCTATGCCAATTTTCCAGACGCATCTGGAAAATCCGGAGAGTTAGGGGGAGAAGCATATACAGCCCTTTATCATGACCCGGCGGCGGCAAACATCGTCATTGAGACAGTATACCAGCCAGTAACAACCCAATCAATTCCGAACCAACCTCACCCGTGCCATTTCCTTTGCTCCCTCAGCTTCAAGCTCAGAGATTAGCGGGGGACAGCCCCCCTCCATCCCCTCACCGTCACCCTCGGCCCTCTTGCTTGTGCGACCGAGGCTGACGGCGAGGGGATTACGGGGGGCTTTAAACCCGGATAATGGGGGGGTAGGCGGTAGGAGGTGGCGTAAGGCATTATGTCAGCTAAACACCAAAACAAAGACGTAAATTTTATATAACATGCTATATTAAAATAGTATTAGACAAATGTAGCTATTTATTTTTTATCATTATTTTGCCTAAAACGTAATTGTTTATTATTATTCCTCTTGACTACGTGCTTTTTTGGTGTATAATATAAGTATAAGGATTGAAAAGAAAAGAGGTTGACGGAAAGTTACGCCATAAAAATAAAGGATTTTATGTCCGCGCCACGTCCGGAATCCTATATCTTGTCCCTGTTCGATAACGTCGATGATCTGACAACATATTGCATGGCAGACAACGCGCAAAAGGATATTATCGCCGAAAATTTACTTGCCAAGTTACAGGACGAAGGCAAAAGCATTCCGGGTATGGCGTGCGATATAAAACGCCAGAAGTAATAAAAACAATCTCCCACGTTTGAATCACTGTCGCCGCGCTTGCGGCCTCTCTTACTCTTGAAAGGAGCAACATCATGTTCATGGGACGCACTCTTTCCGATTTTTCCCGCGAAATCATCCGCCGTCAGGAATCCATGCGCGACTTCGTGGATAATACCCAACGCATGCAGATGGTAAACGGGAGCCTTGAATTCGGCGAGGAAAACAACCGTTATTCCTTCCCCGTCAACACCATCGCAGCACAGCAGATCGCCACCTTTACCGGCATTCCCTCCGCATATTACAACCGCATGCGCGAAAACGCGCCCGCCCTTCTCGACACCAACATCAACGCATGGCTTGAGAAGGAGGACACCACCCGCATGATCCGGACGCTGGACGGCCGCGCCCGCGCCTTCCTGTCGAACAAGTATCTCCCCATCGACAACTACGAAATCGCCCTCCGTGTTTTGCCTGTTTTGTCCCGCATCATCGACCTTTCCGACAAAAACGTGTCCTGCGAAATCACCGACCGGAACATGTATATCAAGGTGATCAATTACCAGATGGAGCGGGAAGTCACCCCCGGCGACGTGGTGCAATCCGGCATCATTGTCACCAATAGCGAAGTTGGGCAAGGCATGGTTTCAGTTATGCCCTTCATGAATCGGCTTGTTTGCAGTAACGGCATGGTTATCGACCTTGCCGCCAAGAAACGCCGCCACGTCGGCAAGACCATCGACTTGAGCCAGGACGATTTTCAGATTTACCGGGAGGAGACGGTCAACGCCGCCAATCAGGCATTTTTGATGCAGATTGAGGATACGGTCATGGCTGTCGCCGACGAGGTGAAATTCGACCGCATCCTCGACACCATGCGCGAAGCCAAGGACCGCAAATTCACAAACAAAAACATCCCCGCCGTCGTCGAACTCGCCACAAAGAAATACGGCATCGCCGAAAGCGCCAAGGACAACATTCTCACCCACCTGATCCGCGAAGGCGACACCAGCGTCTACGGCCTCGCCAACGCCATCACCCGCTATAGCCAGGACGTTGCCGACTACGACACCGCCACCGACCTCGAAGCCATCGGCGGCAAGATGATCAACATGCCGAAATCCCTTTTCGACGAACTGAACGCCGCCAGCGTTACCAAGGAGCAGCGCAAGCAGGAACGCCGGGAGCAGAAAGCCCGCCAAGCCGAAATCCTCGCCGCCTAATCACTCACTACCCCCAATAGCCACGGCCCGACCTTCCCCTCCGACACCAAGGAGGGGAAGCAAGGCTCGACGCGCCCACTCACACAGAGGATACGCCATGAAAAACGAACTCGCCGCCCTTCGGGAAACCATCGTCGCCGAAACCGTTTCGATTTATCCGGATTTTCATTTTTTCCTCGGCCCCGACAAAAACGGGAACTTGACCGCCGATTATCGGGGAACGTGGGAAGCGGAGCGGATACCCGGCCCGCACGACACGCCGTATCTCACCATCGAGCACGACGGCGACCGTTTCCTTGTCTCTCATTACCTATGGAACGAGCGCAGGAAGTACAAAACCCTCAAGGGCGCAGCCAAATACGTCAATAGCGAATTACACGGCATCTGCGACCGCAATCGGGCGCAGAAAGCAAAAGCGGACGCGGAAAAAGAATTTGCCGAGAAATCGGTCGCCATCCTCAAAGACTTCCAAGCGCAACTTGGCCAACGCGGGATCGAATCTAAATTGTGCCTCATCGCCGACCGCTACAACTCCGACCACCTAAGCGTCGAAGCCCACCGGATAAACACCCGCATCGACATCACTGTCGTAAGCGGCTATCGGCTGGAAGCTACATTCAGTTACCGGAGTTTCTACACCGCGCCCGAAACCGCACTCGATATTTTCACCGTTTTATCTAAGAAAGCCACCGCATAGACACCATTCCCTATCACATACAGGAAAACCGACCATGCACAAACGAAAGAAGAAAACAAAAACCAAAGGTGGACACGATAGAAACTCTGTCGCCATCCTCAAAAACTATCGCAAGGAACTTTCCCGGAACGGAATCAAATCGAAATTGCGCCTTGTCTCCGAGCGTTACGACTTCGACCACCTGCACGTCGAATCCGTAAAAATAAAAACAAGTATCGACGTCACCCCGGCAGACAACGACCAAATCCAATTGGCTATCCCGTATCGGCGTTACCAAGCCGCGCCCGACGCCGCAATCCAAATCATTATCGACTTGGCGAAGAAAGGAACCGCATGACCACCATTGCCGCCACCCCCGTCACGCTTGCCGAATTGCGCACGGCGAGAGAAAAGGCGCGGCGGGAACTATCGCAAATTCACCAGATAAACGCCGCATTCAAAATGGGACTGCCCGTGTTTACGCAACGCGGTTACAGCGAAACCGACTTTCAGAAATTCACCGACGCCATGCGCCGCAATCCCGAATACGGCCCCGACCCTTTTCCCGCTTCGCTTGTGCATAACAAAATGGCCGAACTCGTCCGGCTTGATAAGGCCGTCCGTGTCGGCGAAACCCTCTTGCACAAGGGCGAAGTCAGCTAACCAAGGATAATCACCATGCCATACAGTTTTGACAGCCTCGAAACGTTCGCCCGCGATTTTGCCGGGAACTGGCGCAACTTCGCCGGTTTCATATGGACACGAAACGACATTCCCGACCCCGAAAAATGGGGAGTGTTCTATACCAGAAACGGCCAGTCAACACCCCTTGAAATTGTGAATGCCGAACACCTGAAACATTTGTTGTGGGTTTATTTGCATCACAAATCCAAGCGGCAGCCCGCACGGAAACAAGTGCATGAAATCCGCGACCGGCATTTTGCCGCAGGATGGACAGAGGGTTTCTTGGTTCGCGTCTACTCGGCCACTGGCGAAATCACCAACGCTTGCGCCACCCTGTACGACCATCTCAGCGCCTTGCGCGAGTACCCCGTCGCCGATGACGAAGCCCTCGACAAGCTGGAAGCGGAAATTTTCGCGGACGAATGGTCCGACATCATGAAATCCCTTGTCGCGGAATTTGACGGCGAACACCATCCGTTTTATGACGGCGATTGCAAATTCTACATCAATTTGCAATCCGTCGCCGACACCTCGGAAATCAGTCGCTTGTTTCTCAAGCACAACCCTCGGCAATATTGGTCAAGCGACATCGGCTGTTTTCGTTTCCAGCATTTTCTATACGACATTACGGACGGGCGAATTGCTTTCGCGGAAATATTCGCAGCCTGCCCCGGCAGCATAGCCCCGCCGATCAGCGCCATGCTTGCCGAATGCCAGCCACAGGAGAACCGCCATGATTCACCCCAACGTACAGAAATTGATAGACAGATACCGCAGCGACCGCATGACGAACAAAGGCAGCGCATTGCGTAGCGAGATACGCAAGGCACCGCCCGAAAACCACGCCGCCGCCTGGACGGTATATGCCATACTCACGGCGGCGGGACGGTTCAAGCCAACGGACGAGGATAGCCCCGAATACCACGCCTACGAATCGGCACACAACGCCCTTATGAACGTACTTGGCGATCTGCTATGGCCGGATGGACTTTCCCCGAATCCCTGTTTCCGTTTACACCTGTCGCCGGAACGTTTCAAGGCAGCGCATGAGCGCTATTTGTAAAGGAAAAAGATATGCCACACGAAAAACTCCCGTCCCTCGAAAACTGGTTACGGAAGCACTTGCGGGAGGGAACGCACACCACCGACCTGCAAACGTTGAAACGCCTTGCAGGGTTTTCAAAAATCCGCGATAGCACGTTTTTGAGTCTGCTTCACGCAGTAATGAGCGCATTCGTAGAACTTGAAGAAATCGATACCGCAGTCATAACATACGATGTTTTCCACCCGGAAAAAGCCACGATCACCTATACGAAATAATCCCCGTTACTTTCCCATTCCATCACCATATATTAAGGAGTTTTATCATGGTTGCCAACCCCATAGACACCACCAACAAGTTTCAGTTTGTCGCCCCGCAGGAAATTCCCGTTTCCCTTATCGACCCGTCCAGCCTGAACAGACATTGTGACGATACGGATGCCGATATTGCCGAACTCGCGCAGACCATCGAGGAAAACGGCCTGTTGTCTCCCGTGTCGATTCGGCCTCGCGCCGGTGGACGTTTTGAAATCATTTGCGGGGAAAGACGCTGGCGCGCTTTCCGTTTGCTGGAACGCGAAACCATCCCGTGTTTCGTCAAAGACCTTGACGACACCCAGGCACAGATTGAACGCATTGTCGAAAATTACCAGCGCCGCGACCCTTCCTTCATGGAGCAAGGCGAAGCCGTCGCTGCCCTGATGAAGCTGACCGACCGGGACGTTTCCGAAGTAGCCAACCGTCTCGGCCAAAGCGTTTCATGGGTGCGCCGCCGCGCCAAATTGCCGAATCTCATTCCGGCATGGCGGGAAGAACTCGCCAAGGAGAACACCCCGTATTTCACAATACGAAATTCGGTAGAAAAAATGGAAGAAGTCTCCGTACTGCCCGCAGCCACACAACAAATCATTCTCGATAAAGGTGTTTTGCGTTACGTCAAAACGACCAAAGAAATGCGAAACACTATCGCCAAGCACTTTATGAACCTTGACGCGAAGCCATGGACAAGGACATGGGAAAAAAAGGCGTTCAGCGGTTCAGGGAAAAAGCGGTGCGATGCGTGTATGCGCCGAAGCGACCGCGAAAATGCACTTTTCGCCGACCCGGACGACGCCAACGCCGGAAAAAAGATGTGCCTTGACCCGCAATGCTGGAAAGAGAAAAGCCTGTCGTGGTGCCGCAGCATGATAGACGACAACCCCGATATTGTTCCCATCCGGCAAGGATACAACTACGGCGACGACGGCCTCACCGAATTTTTCGGCATCAAGCCAGTATCGTATCACCAATGGCTGGAGCGGGACGAAACCGAAGCGCGGGAGGGATACACCGCCGTCGTTGGCGTCTATGTGGACGGCCCCGACATCGGCACCACAGTAAATATCTGGCTTGAAAACAGCGACGAAGACGACGACGGCAACGAGGACAGCGATACAGCCAACGTGCACGAGTGGCGCAACCAGAATACTGCCGCCTACGAAACACGACAGGCATTCGCGGAAATGGTGAAAGCGGAAATTGCCGCTTACCTTGCGGACATCGAACCCCACGCCACCATGACGCCCGCCGAACTCGCCGACCGCCAGATCCGCGCCGCCTGTTGGTTCGGCATTGCCGGACAGATGGAATCGAGCAAGGAAGGGGCGCGGATCGACGATGCGGCATGGAATCCGCTTGCTTATGCATGGGAACAGACCACCGAACACATCGCCGAATTTGTCGCCTATGTATCAGCGGACGAGAGTACCGGCTTTATCAGTTATTCATATGACGAGACGGACGGCGAAAACTCGAAAGCCCTTTGCGCCATGTTCGCAATTCCCCTCGACCTTATCACCACAAAAGCCCTTGAGGCATTGGCAGAGGCAACCGGCATCAGCCAGGACACCGCCTCCGACACGCAGGAAGATACCAACAAGGACGGCGACACCATTCTCGCCGCATTTGCCGAACCACTGACCGACGAACGCGACCGGCTTTACATCGGGACCATTCCGACCGCAAGCATCGAGTATCCGCTTGTGCCGGTGGAGCCCGAATTTTCACCAGTAGGATAAAAACCACATCTATTCTGCTAGTCAGCGTAAATTTTGTTAATAGTGCGCTTCCGGCTTGGCGGGAAACTACTACCCGCCAGGCCAAGCGCATCCAGCGGAATACTTTTAACGCGCAGTAAAGCGCAATTATTGTCGCCCATCACGACGGTATTCCACAAAAACAGGCCACTGTAACGCCATATAAATAAATATGTTATATCAACATAAAAATTCAGCCAGAAAGGCGGTGCCGTTTCTGGCCGAAAAAAGGTAGTTCTGGGCAGAAAGACGATAAAATTAACAAATGATTTCAACTTTTACCGTACAATTTACTTTAGAGGCAAGTTAAATTAAATATGACGGCAATACTATTGCTTCTAACGAACAACCTTATCATCCCGAGCGGGGAAATCACGGGGTGGTAGTAGCACGGTGGAGGGGTCTGAAATGTACCGTCTAACTGCACGCCAAAAGGCCATTCTGGCAAAGAAAATCAGACACTATAAAAAACTGTATTTTCCCGGCAAGGGCAGCGGGGCGCGTCTCGCCGAAGAAGTCGGCGTGCCTCCGCAAACCATATCCAACTGGCTGAGCGGAATCAGGCAGCCAACTTTTACGCAGCTCTATCGCCTCGCCATTGCCTTCAAGATCAGTCCGCTCGAATTGTGCGATGTCAGAAAGGAAAAACCTCCTTCGCGGAAAGACGCAGAACTGTCCATACTGCACGACATGCTCACCATGATGCGGGATGCTGGAAAAGGTAATGCTAATCCTCGTGTAACCGCCAAAGTAATGAACGACTTTAAACTCCTAATTGAGCAGGCTATAAGTGAAATGGAGACTTTTGGAAAAGAGGGGTGAAATGTAATTTTATCGATGGCGTGTTTATTTTCATTGATGTTGGCGTAAGACAATAGTATAATAATACGGCATAAAAGGCGGTCAGTCTTTAGAATAGCCAAAGAGATACTTCAAACGGCATAATCATTGCGACATTGGCTCTGCCGTTTGGCGTTACAACCGCCTGATTACCGAACCTTTTATAAGGAAGGTGACATGGCAAGGAAGAAGAAGGTCCTAACGGAAGAAACGTTGCTTATTGCTTACAACATACGGGAAGCCCGCACCAAGAAATTCAACACCATCAATGACGCAGCCGTTTCCCTCAAGGTGGAAAAGAGCCTCTGGCGACAGTGGGAAAGCGCGCTTGTTACGCCTCAAAGATTGATGTTTGAAAAGGTGGCGAAACACCTCGACGTCGCGGTTTCCTATTTTCATCAGAAACCCGGTGATTGGGAAACGGTGAAAGAAGATTTTTTGCGGGAATTGATCGGCAGGACCAAGGTGAACAAGGAGTATTATTTGCCCTTGCACCAGCTTTTCAAGCAGTCGGCACGAGGTTCGGGCAACGGTGAGCAGGCGGTTCCGGCGGCGGGGAACAAGCAAGACAATGCCGAACTCCTTGGTATTTTTCTACAAATCACGCGGCTTATCACCGACGCCCGAAACAAGGCTCATAAGGTCGATCCCGAAACATACGACACGCATATGCAGACCATAGCGGACATGGCAAAACTAAGCCTGATCACCAACAAATAAAATGC
>DAIOFH010000059.1:0-23217 GCA_036745875.1 Planctomycetota bacterium
GCCTTCTTAATGGCCGCGGCATTTTTCCGCCAATTTGTGTTCATGGCCAATTGGATTGAAATTCTCCCTTTGATTAGTTCATTATATTTTGTATCATTCACACATACTGAATGCCCGAATTATGCCGCCTACGCCGGAAAGGAAAAAAATGACCGCATACAATGCTGAAACATACCGCCATATACTTGACAGCGTTCCCCATGTCATGATGCGCGTCGAACTCGACAACCCGTTATGGGGAGTCAAATACGTCAACAAGGCAGTCGAACGCTGGGGATATGAGCCACAAGACTTCACCACGGCAGGAAAAACCTGGAACGATCTGCTCCATCCCGACGACAGGGTTGTCGCACTCAAACAGTGCCAGGATTACCTGGACAGGAATATCGACCAATTCCAATTGCACTACCGTATACAAACCAAGGCCGGAGCCAGCCTCTACATCATCGACTACAGCAATGTGATCCGCGGGGCCGACGGCAGCATGCAAAGCATCGACTCCTATCTTGTCGAGAGCCTCGATACCACCAGTTCGTCCGATCCGGAATCGGACATGGCCATCAAACGCAGGCTCGCCCTGAACGACATTCTCCTCACCATCCAGGACGCCAATGCCGACCCCGAAATGGCGGTGCAGTTCATCCTCGACCGCGTTGGTGCGCTCCTTGACTGCTCCCGCGCCCTGCTTTTCAAGGATTCCGTGGACCACAAGACCTGCAAGGTGGTGTATGAATGGCTTAACCACGGCATTTCATCCATAAAAAACCTCGATTACGCCGTCACCTATGCAACCGAGATGCCGGAGATTTACGTCGCGCTGCAAAACACCGGCGTCCTGCTGGTGAACGCAGGCGCGATCCCGGAAAACTGCAAAGAAGAATTCGACGCTGAAGGCCTGGTATCGTCGGCCATCTTCGCCATATACGAGTATGGCGACCACTACGGTTTCGTCTGTTTCGACGATTGCGTCATCCAGCGCACCTGGGATCCGGAAACAGCCAATTTCCTCAAGGTTATCGCCAACCTGCTTTCCAACGTCGTCATGAACCTGCAAAACGTCAAATACACGGCCGGCTATGAAAACAAGATCAGGACACTCGCCTTCCGCGACTACCTTACCGGCCTGCCGAACCACTTCCCCTATGACAGCGATTTTGCCGACGCCGTGGCGGCAGCCGCCTCCGCCGGATCGCCGGCATACCAGGTTATGATCGCCCTGAACAACGCGGACGAGGTCCGGAACAGTTACGGCCTGGGAGTGGCTGAGGAAATGGTGAAGGCCATGGCCGAAGAAATTGGAAAACGCTTGCCGATACGCTCGGGGAACACGCCTTTTTATACCGTATCGCCGGCACGGCGTTCGCGGTGATTGCGCAGCCGGGCAATCTTGACCAACTCCGGGCTTTCGGCAAAAAAATCGCTGAACGGGGGCTTGAACCATGGCGAGCGGGCGAGCGCCAGTTCACCTGCCGGCTGAACGTGTCGGCGGTCCCGTTTGGCCTAAAAACAACCGATCCGGACAAGGTTTCGAAAAACCTGGATGCCGCAAATGTTAAAAGCGCCCACATGACCGGCCTGCCTCTGGTCATCGAAGAATCGGAAGCATAGCCCCGTCGCCCGTGTGATTCGCATGATTATTTCAATACACCACAAAAACAGAGGGGTCGCCGGCGTGGCGACCCCTTTTAAATGGCGTGGCGTTACTTCCTGTTCTATTTCCGGTGGAAGGCGAGGGTCGGCTTCTTCGATTCGCGGCACGGCGAGAGGGTCACCAGCATACGCAACGTTTCATCGCCCTTGGCATACATTTCATGATCCACTCCGCGAGGGACGAAGAGGAAATCGCCGGGGCCGAAATCGAAGCGCTCGCCGTCGCAGATCTGATACCCGAAACCGGAAATATAGTAAAAATATGGTCCGAATCGGGGTGGTTGTCCAAATCTGCGCGGCCGCCGGGACGAATTTCGGTGATGAACATCTCGATATCATCGTTGATGACCGGGCACCAGGAGTTGGACTCATAGTGCAGCGGGGCGACTCCGGAGGGGAGATCCTTGGTGTTGATAACATAAGACTTGTCTTTTGCTTCCATTTCTTTCTCCTTACGTGATTGAAAAAATTAATAACCAGACACGAAAATTATGTGTTGGCGCAAGACAACGGTCATTATTCCGTGCCTGATTATTAATTTACGGATTTAATTAACGGCATTCTTAGGACACTCGCGCCTGGCACCTGAGCAAAGGGTATTATCACGTCTTTCATGCAATGTTTATTTTATTATATATTATTTAGTTGCAAATGCAACTAAATAATTAACAAAGAATATTTAAAAATCCTCTTTTTCTCTATAAACTGCCAGTTGTATTTATTTCGACAAGGACTTCAAGTTGCCTATGAAACTTATTGATGCAAATACCAGCGACATAAGAGTTCGAGTAATGAAAAAAAAACCGCACCCCCCGACAATAGCGAGGGATGCGGTGATTTAATGATGGTCGGGGAGACTGGATTTGAACCAGCGGCCTCTTCGTCCCGAACGAAGCGCGCTACCAAGCTGCGCTACTCCCCGATATGTGTGGCTAACCTAGCAGGATTTCGTTGCCAGTAAAAAAAGCGACGTCTATCACGTCGCGTCTGGCAGCGAGTGCCGACCGAGTAATACTACGGACTTTTCGTGCATTGTCAAGAAAAACCCGGTATCTTTCTTGGCTGAGCCAAGAGTACTTCCCACGCATGGCGTATAATCCGGCAGCGGCGGCTTCCGGCTTATGCCAAGGTGAAGGTCAATCTTTCGTAAATACCCTGGTCATGCGCCGCATCACTCCCGGATCGTCGCCGCCGCTTCCAAGCATAAGGCCAAGAGCGACGCGCGCAATGAATTCCTTGTAGCCGCTTTCGTTGTCCGGCTTGATGACGCAGTCGTCGACGCCGTTCCCCGGAGCCATAACAACATCGTATTTCTCGCTGTTGGCAGTGCAAATGATGAAATGGCAGGGGATGAACTTATGCTCGATCTTCAGCGAATGGCAGAATTCGACGCCGTTCTGCCCTTCCATCTCCAGGTCGGAGACGACGATCAGCGGTTTTTCAGACAGGGCAACCTCCAGACCGGACTTGGCATTTGTCGCCGTATGGACGCTGAAAAGGTGCTCCTCCAGCATCTTGGTCAGAATATCCCTCTGATAAGCGGAGTCGGAGACTATCAACGCCTTCCTTTTCTGTTCGGACAGCGGCGTAGACAACAGATACGCCACCAGCTTCTGCAGGGAACTGTTGTACTGCCGGAGAATTCGGATCTGCTTTTCAAGTTCGCCGACCTCGTCCTCGGAGGACTCGTTTTTCTTATAGTCGATACGAAGGCGTCCCGGGCCGTTTATGGCGCGTTCGACATAGTTGACCAGGGAAGCCATCTTTACCGGCTGCTCGATCATGGCGGAGGCGCCTTCGTTCACAGCCATGAGGACATGGCTGAGGTCAAGGTCCTTTGGCATGATGAAGATAAAATGCGGGATCCTGGCGGAATCGGTGGTGGACTGCAGCAGCTTGACGCTGGCCGCGTCATCCGTTATGTAATCGAGGATAACCGCCGCAGCCTTGCTTTCAAGAAGCTGCTTGGTGATCTCCTTCGGGTTGTCGGCAGCGGTTATGGGGTCCGCGACGACGACGGCGAACTTGGTCTTGGCCAAGGCGGCTTCTATATCGGAACGCAACTGTTCATCGGCGACTCGCAAAAGTATTTTAGGCATGGCTGCGTTACTCCATTAAAAGATTTTCAAACATTTCCACCGAATAGTACCGGACCAGCTGCTTGTTGAAGAACTTGTTTATCTCTTCCAGCGAGTAGCGGGACGCGAACATGATCTTCAGTTTGTTCTTTGCGAGGCCGCGCTCGATACGTTCAAGAGTAGGTACGGTGTCGATGATGTCCGCGACCAGCGTAAGGCGCTTGATGATGAGGTACGCCACCAAGGACGGGTCCTGGAACGAGGATTTCAACTGTATCATCGACTGGAAAACGTTGACGCCGGGAGCGCCCATCTTGGCGTGGTACAACAGCGTACCCAGCGGGGACATCTTGAAGACGCCGTCGTCCACCGGTTCGGACTCGCTCTCGATCTGCCTCGTATCCTTGCGATGATAGCGGGCAAGCGTTTCCAGAAGGTCCTGGTCGTTGATTTCATAGTTCCGGCCGCCGCGGATCAATGCCAGGCCGCCCTCAAGGTTTTTCACCGCATCCAGGAGAAGGTCGATAATTTCCTGGTTGACCTCGAGGGTCTTTTCCCTGATGCGGTCAAGGACTGATTCCACTTCATGGACGAACCCGCCGACATTGCTGAAGCCGGTCATCATGAAGTTGCCCTTGATGGAGTGGAAATGCCGAAAAATCGTGTTGACGCGCGGAATCGACTCCGGTTCTTTTTCCAGTTGGAAGATATCTTCGTTGAGCTCCTTGAGAATGTCCTGGATCTCGACAAAGAATTCTTCGGCGACGCCGCTTTCCATTTCCATGCGGTTGACCTGGTCCGGGGTGGCGGCCGGGGTCTTGGCCACTCCCGCGGAGGCGGCAGCCTTTGCGGGCGCTTTCTTAGCCGCCGGGGCGGGTTCGTCGTCCAGGGGGATGCTGGGGGCACCGTCGTCGCCCATTGGAATCGACGAGCGGCTGACAATATCCATTTCTGTGCTGGTGCCGCTGGCCATGGCGACCAGTTCGAACGGCTCGATAATCATGCCGAGCTGGCTGCCGCCGAGGATAGTCGTACCGGAAATGCCCGTGACCTTGAAGCCTTCCGGCAGCGGAATGAGAACCAGTTTTTGCGGACGGATAAATTCAGACACCTTGCAGGCGATGCGGCCGTTCTTCGCTTCGATAATAATGACGGGCATCGTCTCGTCTTCGGCTTCCTTCTTCGCCTTTTCCGCCTTTTTTGCCAGTTCGGCCTCTTCGGCTTTGTGTTTTTTCTCCTCCTCCTCCCTGTGCTTCAGCAGGGCGGCCTCGTCAAGGTCCTCGACCACATCCTCGCCTGCGGCAAGGTCGGCGTCTTCAAGGCCTTCAACCGAGGAGAAATCTTCGAAGCCTTCCCCGAAATCGCTTTCCGAAAAACCGCTCTCCGAAAAATCGGGAAATTCCGTCTCGTCGGAATACGCCGAGGTGCTTCGCAGGGGGGAACCGGTCAGGAGATACAAGAGATCGTGGAGAGGAAGGATCGAGTTGAGATACAGGATCGACTCGTCGCGGCCCATGGTGGTATTGACTTCGCTCTTTTTCACCGCCTGGGTGGCCACGACATTGCCGACGGGAACAGCGAAGTATTGTTCGTCCGCCCTGATGATGACGGCGTCAGTGATGTTGACGGCGG
This sequence comes from Planctomycetota bacterium, assembly GCA_036745875.1. GTDB lineage: Bacteria > Planctomycetota > SZUA-567 > SZUA-567 > SZUA-567 > DAIOFH01. The sequence goes on from DAIOFH010000059.1 coordinate 5,361, forward strand.
AGAGCTGGGGGATTTTATAGGTGAATTCCGATCCCTTGCCTGGCGCCGATTCAATGATGACCTCGCCGCCCATGGATTCGACGGTGGACTTGACGACGTCCATGCCGACACCGCGGCCGGAAATTTCCGTCGCTTCGCGGGCAGTGGAAAATCCCGGCGTCATGATCATGTTCCAGGCTTCTTCCCTCGCCATGGAGGAAGCATTGGCGACCAATCCCTTTTCCTGCGCGACTTCCTTGATCCTGGCGATATCGAGGCCTTTGCCGTCGTCCGTCACGGAGACATAGGTAAAGCCTTCTTTTTTGTAGGCGGTGAGGGTCAGGTTGCCGGTCGGCGGCTTGCCGGCGTGCTGGCGGTCCAGCGGATCCTCGATGCCGTGGTCGATGGCATTCCTGATCTGGTGGGCAAGCGGCTCGTACAACCTTTCGGCGACGGTTTTATCGACAAGCGTGTCTTCGCCGACGATTTCAAAATTTACCTGGCGACCGCGTTTTTTCGCGGTATCCCTGACCAGGCGGCGAAAACGGAGGAATGTCTCCTTGATCGGCACCATGCGGATGTCCATGACAAGATGGTGCAAGTCGGAAGAGATGCGACCGGTGGTCATGGTAGCAAGTTTGACCATTTCCATGGTGTCTTTGTCGACATTCGCCTCCGGGCTGGTGTTGAGATGGCGTTGCAGGATGGAAATATTCGAAGCGGCAATAATGATCTCACCCGTAAGACCAAGAAGGGTGTCAAGATGTGAAATCTTGACAGCCATACGCTCGATTTCCATGCCGCCTTTTTCAGTGGTTTCGACTGCTTGTTCGTTATTGCCAGTCATAGTCAAATATCCTCGCGAGTACGGTTTTCACCATTTCGACGGTGGGTGGCTTGATCAGGTAATCGTCTGCGCCGAGATGAAGGGCGCGGAAGATGTATTTTGAGTCGTCATGGGTGGAAATGATGACGATGGGGATGCGGCGGTGCTTTGCGGAGGCGCGCAGAGCTTCGGTGAGTTCGAAGCCATCCATTTCGGGCATGACCAAATCGCTGATTACCATGTCATAATCATTGGTTTTCAGCATTTCCATCGCTTCGATGCCGTTTTCGGCTTCGGCAACATTCAGTCCCAGGCTGACCACAACATCCTTGATGGCTCTGCGCACTGCCGGGTAGTCGTCGACGACCAGGATCGACTTTCCTACCCAGGGTGATTTGTTTTCACTTGCTGACATTCAGTTCCTTTCCGGAATTCACCACGACAAAAGCCGGTTTGGTTAAACCCAAAACATCATGTCACATTCGATAGAGTGCTCGACTAAGGTATTTACTATTGTACCATCGTAGATGGATAAATAAACAAACATTATAGCAAATAAAATGCTTATGTCTAGAGCGAACCATGGTGATGCCGCAAACCACAGCACCACATTCCTTGCCGATATTCCCTTTTTATGTATTCCGTGGAAAGCCCATCCAGGACAAATGTTCATTAGTTGCAATAACCGGTTGTTTTTTTATTTTAGAAAAATCGTACAAACCAAGCACATCGTCAATGGTCAATTCTTCCCGAAACGAATCCACCCAATTGAAAGACCATGCCAGCCAACCCAAAACCCTTGCCGGGCTTTTCCCTGACAGTCGCAGACCGGATAAACGGCTGTCGCCATGGCGTTTGGCAAGACGCCTGCCGTCCGGCCCCACAACCAGCGGAACATGACAAAACTCCGGCGGCTGCAATCCAAGGGCAGAATACAAAGCCAACTGGCGGTGGGTGCTCCACAAAAGATCGTCGCCTCTGACGACCTCGGTGACGCCCATCCGGCTGTCGTCGAGAACAACGGCCAACTGGTAACCAACCTTGTCGCCTCTGGCGATCAGGAAATCTCCCGACCAGTCGTCAAGTCGCGAGGAATGCAATCCATGGAACGCGTCGACAAACGATGTTTCATGGGTTGTATCGATGGCAAAACGCCAACCAGGCTCCCTGCCGTTAGCGGCAGCCAACGCGTCCTCATAGGAAGAGAATCTGCCGCGGCAGGTCCCTGGGTAGCGTTTTTCGTGCACATCCTCCCCATCATTCGGCGCGGACTGCACAGTATCCAAATCCCGACGGGTACAAATACATGGATAACATAATCCGGAATCTATCAGACTTGATAAATGTTGTCGATAAAACTCTGTATTCATGGATTGAATATAGGTATCGCCTTCATTAGCAGCACGTTCAATTTTACCGAATGAATCATCAGGGCCGAACTCCCAAGTCAGACCAAGCCACTGCAGGTCCCGATATGCATCCATATCAGCATCTTTTTTAACCTTTGGATGATCTAAGTCTTCCAGACGCAATACCAACGTACCATTCTCATTTTTTTTCCTCAACCATGCAAGCAAAAACGTCCTTGCATTGCCAAGATGCAATGCGCCGGTCGGCGCGGGAGCGAGGCGGCCAGTATAATGTTGCACGATAGAACCTTTCCGAAAAATACATAATCAGGAGATTTATATTGATATTTTTTTTTACAGTTGCGAATTCATACTTTTTATTTATAATCAAAAATCTATCAAGGGATCACAACGCATAGACTAGATTTACCATCTATTTGACACTCTTCATTTAAATCGAAGTGATCCAGTACACTATTGTTGACTTGCTTGATCATCACCCAGCCATTTCACTATTTATCCAATTATTAATCTCTTTTTTCGTTAAGTCAGGAAAATATAGAGAGCTAGTTTTCGTAATCAATGTCCAGAACAACCTAGCAACTTTGTCCAACCATCCATGAGAGGGGTATATTATGTCTATGTCCAAGAAAATTTTCTCCATCGTAATCCTGCTTATTGTAGTTGCGGTGGTTATTATGTGCCTCGGCCTGTATAGCATTAATACATTAAACGAGCAAATGGAAAGCACGGGACGCCTGGCTCAGCGCTCCGTCGCCATGAACCAGATGGACAGAACCATGGTCGAACGGCGGTTGGCTATTTTTACCCTGATCAACGAAACGGAACCCGACCGGATAAATGCGGCGAACAAGGCGGCGCAAGATACGGAACCGGCCTTCGCCGCCATTCTCGCAAGATACAAGGACAACTTCCCCGTTCCCATTCCGCCCGAAATGGCCTCACGCGCCAACACTATCCAGAAGCTCTGGGACGATTACGTCAAGGTGACGGATGAAGTCGCCGTCTTGGGAGTCCAGAATACAACCTCCAAGCCATTGAACTCAATGACCGCACACAGCCGTTCTGGGACGGCGTAGGCGAGCAGCTTGCAGTCAAGCTGGCCCAATCGGATGATCCCGACATGGCAAGGTTCCGCATGCTCGCGCAGGACGCGCGCGTCAACTTCACCCGCTTCCGCCTCAACCTGAACAAACTCATGACCGCGATAACCGCCCAACAGGTGGGTGCCTATGAGGCGCTCACAATGGATTATGTCGGCAGGGTGGACACCGCTGTCACCGACATCGCGCGCAGTGTCCCTGCCAATCTAGGCGGTTCTGAGGCGGCAAAGCTAGCGGAAGAACTGAATGTGACCGGCAAAGGCACCATCGCCCAGATCGTTCCGTTGATCCGGGAAAACTCAAACGGCAAGGCGATCGCCCTGTTTGAATCGGATGGAGCAAAGGCACGGACAGCTCTCGACAATTATACCAACGAACTCATCGCGCAAGCTGAAATTTCCATGACGTCCAACCTCGCCGCATCCGCCGCCACAGGACGCTTCGTCAACACCTTGATGATAATCATAAGCGCAGTGGGTATCGTCGTCGGCATTGTCCTCGCCTATATCACCATCACCAGCATCATCAAAAACCTGCATAACATCATCCAGGGTCTAGGCGCCAATTCAGCCGAAGTGTATGCCGCATCCAACCAAATAAGCACCGGTTCCCAGAACCTTGCCGAAGGCTCCACGAAACAAGCGGCATCTTTGGAAGAAACGTCTTACGCCTTGGAACAGATGGCCTCCATGACCCGCCAGAACGCCGACAACGCCACCAAAACCAACGACACCACAATCAACAACGACAAATTGATAGGCGAAGGCGCAACCGCCGTCTCCAATATGGGACGGGCCATGTCCGAGATCAGCGACTCGGCGGAAAAGATTTCCAACATCATTAAAACGATCGAGGAAATCGCCTTCAACACCAATCTGCTGGCGCTCAATGCGGCAGTCGAAGCGGCGCGCGCCGGCGAGGCGGGCAAGGGCTTTGCCGTTGTCGCAGACGAAGTCAGGAACCTCGCGCAGCGCTCGGCCGGTGCGGCGCGGGATACCACCACCCTTATCGAAGGCACCGTCGACAGGGTCAAGAACGGCTCGGCGATTTCGCAGGAACTCGAATCCAGCTTCAAACAGATACAGGAAGGTTCCGCCACGGTCGGCCGTCTCATCGCCGAAATCACGGCAGCGACGAATGAGCAGGCGCAGGGCGTCGACCAGGTCAACACCACCGTGGCCCAGATGGACAAGGTCACCCAGTCCAATGCCGCGACTGCCGAACAGTCGGCCTCCGCGTCGGAAGAACTCTCCGCCCAGGCTTCGAACTTGAACGACATGGTCCAGGAACTCGTGTCGCTGGTCGAAGGCAATAGCGGCGGCAACGGCCGCAAATCCGTGTCGACGGGAAGCCCGAGGAAAGCGATACCGGCCGCAAGGCGCGGCGCACCGGCGGCCGAACGTAAGGCATTGTCCGGACCGGTCTCGTCAAGCGCTCCCTCCAAGGTAAGAACCGTCTCGGCGGAAGAAGTGATTCCGCTTGGCGAAGACGATGACTTCTAAACGAAGACGTATAATGAAAAAGGACCGCCTGCTGCGTTCAGGCGGTCCTTTTTTTATTGATATGCAGCACTTCAATCATTAACCCTCACCTTCGTTCCCCCGGCGTACCGGTAAATCCCGAACGACTGGTCCTGAAGAAAATCATACGACGCCACCAGATCGTATCCCGCCTTTTCCATGATGGACTGTATTTCTTCCGCTTCGATCCCGTGGCGGTGCCCGGTGCCGCCGTCACGGTTCGGCAACCAGTCGATAATGGCGATCCTACCGTCCCTCTTCAGGGCGAAGCGCAGGTTGCGCATATAGGCCAAGGGTGACGGCAAATGATGGAAGGCGTTACGGCAAAACGCGAGGTCGCAGCTGTCTGGAGGAAGTGCACCGCCATTGGGTCCCGACCTGAGCGGCTCGACATTGCGGATGCCCCTCCGCCTGGCGTCGCCGGCTATAAGGCGCAGGAAGGCCTTGTCGATGTCGACCGCATACACCTTGCCCTGTGGACCCACCACTTCTGAAAATTTGAATGTATAGTATCCGCCGCCCGCGCCAATATCGGCGACCGTCATGCCGGGCTCCACAGCCAACGCCGCAAGCACTTCATCCACGTGCATCCTGGCTTTATGGTTGAGGCGGATCGCCTTTATTATTTTCAAAAACATCGTTTCCTTTCAACATCCTCATTTTCCCACTCAAGAGTGGACATTATATCCGCAGGTTTTTTCAGGACAACCTCTAGTGGCGCTTTTTTTGTAAAATATGTTGTCACCGCACCCTTGCTGACGTATACATTATACTTTCCATAATTGTCGTCATGGCGTTTTTTGAAAACGCAATAAGCGGGAAAGGATACTTTTGATGAAGGATTTCTTGGCTGTAGTGGATTTGTCCGTTGACCAGATGGCCGCCATACTGGACGAAAGCGCCAGGATGAAAAAGCGCTACCGCGCCGGCGTCCCTGACCAACTTTACCAGGGCAAGACGCTTGGCATGTATTTTGAAAAACCGTCCCTCCGGACGCGCGTTTCCCTCGAGTCGGCCATCACTTCCATGGGCGGAAATGCCGTGGCGCTCGAAGCGAAAATCCCAGGCGAACTCTGGGAACGCGAATGCGTCAAAGACCAGGCCAGGGTTATGAGCCGTTTCGTCCATATCGTCACCATGCGCACCTTTTCCCAGGACGTTATAGAAGAATTCGCGCGCGAGGCCACCGTGCCGGTAATCAACGTCTTGTCCGATTTTTCCCACCCCACCCAGGCCATGGCGGACTTCCTCACCTTCCGCGAACATTTCGGCGACCTCCAGGGAAAAACCATGACCTATCTCGGGGACGGCAACAACGTCGCCCGCTCCCTTCTCGCCTCCGCGGCGCTGTCCGGCGTCAGGTTCATCTGGTCCGGTCCGAAGGGGTATGAAATAGACGGTCCGTTCGTCCAGCGCGTCAAGGCCAAGTGCCCCAAGATGGACTTCGTACAAGAAAACGACCCGATAAAAGCGGTCAAGGACGCGGATGTCGTCTACACCGACGTCTGGGCCAGCATGGGACAGGAAGCCGAGGCGGCGAAGCGCGAACAAGAGTTCATGCCCTACCAGATCAACGACAGCCTTCTCGCCAAAGCCCCGAAAACGGCAAAGGTCATGCACTGCCTTCCCGCCCACCGCGGCTCCGAGATCACCGACGCCGTGATGGACGGCAACAAGGCGATTGTCTACGACCAGGCGGAAAACCGCATGCATGTCTATCGCGGACTGTTTTCCCTGCTCAGTAGGATGTGACAAGTCCTTGTGCCGGCTGGTGTTTATCGTTATAATGTATCTGCTTGTCCGGCATGCGCCGGGCGCCATATCAGTTTATGATTAAAGGTCTTCTATGAGTGTTGACAAAATTAGCGCATTGTTGGAATTGATGAAAGAATACGACCTTGTGGAAATGGAGGTCGAGGAAAAAGATTTCTCGGTGGCTCTCCGTAAGCAAGGAGCCTTTTGTGCGCAGCCGATGATGCCTGTAGGCTACGCCCAGCCGATGCCGATGGCCGCACCCGCCCCAATGCAGGGACAGCCGGCCGCCCAACCGGCCGCGCCCGCCGCCGCGGCAGATCCCGGACTGGTTGAAATAAAGAGCCCGATAGTCGGGACCTTCTACCGGACGCCCTCTCCCGAGGCCGATCCCTTCGTGAAGGAAGGCGACAAGGTCCAGAAGGACACCGTTGTCTGCATCATCGAAGCGATGAAGATCATGAACGAGATCAAGGCTGAAATGGACGGCGCCATAGAACGGGTATTGGTGGAAAGCGGCGAACCAGTGGAGTACGGCCAACCGCTCTTCCTGGTACGGAAAGGCTAGCCAATCCGGTTACTGGTTAATTGGTAAGAGTTAACGACGACTTCATTTAAAGAAGCGGGCGGATATTCAATATGAGAATTTTCGACAGCTATTAGCTGTTCGCCACATTCAATCTTTGCCCCTCAACGGATCACTATCTCTATGTTCAAAAGAGTGCTTATAGCGAATCGCGGTGAAATCGCCTGCCGCATCATCAGAGCTTGCCGCAAGCTCGGCATCGAGTCCGTCGCCGTCTATTCCGAGGCGGACAGGGAGTCTCTGCACGTCAAGATGGCGACAGTGTCCATCTGCATCGGGCCGAATGAATCGGCCAAGTCCTACCTGCACATACCGTCCATAGTCTCCGCCATGGAAATATCCAACGTCGACGCCATCCATCCCGGTTACGGATTCCTTTCCGAGAACGGCCATTTCGCCGACATTTGCCGCAGCCTGGACATTGCCTTTATCGGGCCGTCTTCCGAAGCGATGGCCAAGATGTCCGACAAAGCCGGAGCCCGCGCACTCGCCAAGTCATGCGGAGTTCCCACCCTTCCCGGTTCCGAAGGAATAATCGCGGACGACGAGGACGGGATGCGGCTCGCGCGACAGATCGGCTACCCCGTCATAGTCAAAGCTTCGGCCGGAGGCGGCGGCCGCGGCATCCGCGTCGCCCACAACGACGCCGCCCTCAGGATCGGCATGTCGTCGGCCCGGGCGGAGGCGGAAGCCAATTTCGGCGATGGTTCACTTTACCTGGAAAAATTCCTCACCAAGCCCAGGCATGTCGAAGTCCAGGTGCTTTGCGACGAGCACGGCAACGTCATACACCTTGGCGAACGAGACTGCACCACCCAGCGCCGCCACCAGAAATTGATCGAGGAATCCCCGTCTCCGGTGATCGACAAGTCGACCCGCCGCGCCATGGGCGACGCCGCCGTCAAGCTCTGCAAGGCATCGGGCTACACCAACGCGGGAACGATCGAATTCCTCTACGAGGACGGGAAGTTTTATTTCATGGAAATGAACACCCGCATCCAAGTCGAGCATCCGGTCACGGAGATGGTCACCGGCATAGACCTCATCGAGGAACAGCTCAGGGTAGCCGCAGGCGAGACGCTCCGCTGGAGGCAAAAGGACATCCACCACCACGGCCACGCGATGGAATTCCGCATCAATGCCGAGGACCCGGAGCGCCGCTTCGCCCCCAACCCCGGCACGATCAGGATATTTGTCCCGCCTGAAGCGGAAGGCGTGCGCACCGACTCGTTCATCTATTCCGGCTACCGCATCACGCCGTATTACGATTCGATGATCGCCAAATTGATCGTCCATGGCGAAAACCGCCAGGACTGCATAACGAAAGCCAAGCAGGCTCTGAGGGACACCATACTGGAAGGCATCAACACGACGATTCCCTTCCACCTCAACATGCTTGAAAACGTCCAGTTTGTTAAATCCGAATTCGACATAAACTTTGTCGACAAGCTCTACAGCTAACCTAAAGAGGAGACGGGGCAATGCGTAAAGTCGTCGATTTTGCCAATGTGGTTGCCACGGTGATTTTGGGGTTATACCTGATTCTGCTGGCGGTGTTTCGTTCTTCCTCCCTACTGGCGTTCCCCGACTGGTTGACGTCCTCCGGAGTCATCGTCGCCACCTTCCTGGTGGGGTTGTTCCTGGTGGGCATCAACGTCAAGACGCTCTCGGAGGAATGGAAAGCCGGAGGCCTCAGGCGCAACCTGAGGATCACCACCGACAACGGCCAGAACGAACTTTCCGTCGCAGCCCTGGAGATGCTCCTCCTGAGGGACCTTAAAAACCAACCCGACATCGTCGAGCCCACCGTCCACCTGCAGCCCAGGGACGAAGGCAGGCCGATGCTGTGCCAGCTTGAATTGAAGCTGCGCCGCCAGAACGACGTCATCCACAGGATTGATGCGATCAAAACGCATATCCGTTCGATATTCGACAACATGATTCCTGGCGGCCTCACAGTGGAAGTACAGGCGGAAGTCAGGGATTTCGTCGAGGATGCGCCAAAGCAGCGCGTATCGGTCCAGGGCGAGGGCGAGTTCAACGGCCCCGTATACACCGACGACAGCGAAAGCGAAGGCATTTAGCGCCCGGCCTCCCTCCTGACCATGGTCAAATGCAAAAGACCGCCGGGATGTCGCGCTGGCAATTCACCGAAATTACCATTGGATTCTATCAGCCAAGGGGACTGGCCGCAGAGGCGCGGTCCCCTGTTATTTTTTGGGGTGTGAATGACGCGAACCGATACGCACGGCGACTTACTGGCGGATTATGTTTTTGACCTTCCAGAAAGCCTTATAGCCCAGCATCCCGCCGAACGACGGGACGCCTCTCGCCTGATGACATTGCAGCCTGACGGCGAAACCGGGGACAAATATTTTTCCGACCTGCCGAGGGAATTGCGCCAAGGGGACATCCTGGTCAGGAATAATGCGAAAGTGCTGCCCGCCCGGCTTATCGGCAAACGCGCCGGCGGCGGCAGGACGGAAATCCTCCTGGTGCGCCAGGACTTTGTCGACGGGGAGGAAGCCTGGCTGTGCCTGGCTCGGCCGGCAAGCCATCTAAAGCCGGGCAAGGAAGTGTCCTTCGGCGACGGCGAGATGACTGCGCGCATAATGAAAAAAGGCGCTGGCGGCCAGGCCTGGGTGACGTTTTCAGCCAAGGGCCGGGAGTTCAGGGCGCTCATAGAGCATCTAGGCATGATGCCGTTGCCGCCCTATATCACGCGGCCGGGACAGGTGCCAAGCCAGGAAGACAGGGTCCGTTACCAGACTTCCTACGCTAGTAAGGAAGGCGCAGTCGCCGCGCCGACGGCCGGATTGCATTTTACTCCGGAACTGGACGAACAAATCAGGTCGCTGGGGGTGGAAATCCATGAAATAACGCTGTATGTCGGCCCCGGCACGTTCCGTCCCATCAAGGTCGACAACCTTGTCGAACACAGGATGGATGCGGAACGCTATGAAATCGCCCCCGACCTGTGGCGGCATCTGCAGGAAGCGAAGCGGCAAGGCCGTCGCCTGGTCGCCGTAGGGACGACGACGTCCAGGGCCTTGGAGTCCGCCGCTCTCGCCGTGTCCCAGGACGCCAACGAGGCGGATTGCCTGGATGCCTGGACGGAGTTGTTTATCAGGCCGGGATTCGAGTTCAGGATGCTTGACGGGATGGTCACGAACTTCCATTTGCCCGGCTCGTCATTGATAGTGATGCTGTCAGCATTTATCGGAAGGGAAAGAATCTTGTCCGCCTATGGGCGGGCGGTTGAAAAAAAATACCGTTTTTACTCCTACGGCGACGCCATGCTGGTGTGGAAGCCGTAATAAATGGGGGCTGGTCGGTTGCGAAAGTTCTTCTCCGCACGAGTCATGCGTTTCCAGCTGCGCCGCTTTTTACGCGCGCTCGGCAAGGCAACCGGCACCGCCCACCAGATAGCCCTCGGCGTGGCGATCGGTTTTTTCGTCGGCTGGCTGCCGATCGTCGGCATACAGATGGCCGTTGCACTGGTGGTCTGCCAAATATTCAGGGCCAACAAGGTTGTCCCCATCTTTCCCATCTGGCTCACGAACCCGGTGACTTTGGTGCCTATTTATTCGTTCAACTACTGGGTCGGCTGGAAAGTGGTCGGCGGGCCGCCGATTTCCGATATCATAACCGTTCTCGGCAAAATGGTTTCCATCCCGCCCGGGACCGAGGAAATGGGGCGTTTCGACGCCTGGTGGACCGGCATCAAGCATGCCATGGGCGAATTGTTTTCCATGGGATGGGACATGCAGCTTCCGTTGTGGCTTGGCTGCAGCATCGTCGGCATCGCGCTCGCGGTGCCGTCCTACTACCTGACGCGGAAATTCGTCGAATCGTTCCGCGACGCCATGATCCAGAAAAAGCAGGTCAACCGCGAACGCCGCAGGCAGCGCCGCATCAGCCCGGATATCTATATGGCCGACAAGGGGCTGAATAATTCGAACGATGAGTAGAACCAAGGGTTGAGAACTAAAAGTAAAGAACTAAGAGTGAAAAGTTGAAATTTATGGTACACTCTTAGTTCATAGCCTTTATTTTTTAACTGAAATAGGAATAGCCTATGCGAACATATATTCTTAAACGCATGTTGTGGATGGTGCCGACGCTGTTCATCATCACGCTCGCCAGTTACGGCATGATGCGCCTTGCGCCCGGCGATCCGGTGAAGGCAAGCTTTCTCGCCAGCGATTCCGGGGAAGGCGGAGCCAGCTCCCGCAAGGAAGGCGAAAGCGTGGTCGCCAAGGAATTCCGCCGACGCTTCTACCTGGACCAGCCCTGGTACGTGGGGTATTGGCGCTGGCTTGCCGGCGATGCCGATCGTGGACGCGGCGGGGTAATCCGGGGCGACTTCGGCGAAAGCATCGTCATCAGCCTCGGCGCTCCGGTCTGGGAAGTGATCGCGGCCAAAATGCCCGCCACCATAAAGCTCAACCTCTGGTCCTTCGCCGTCATATACATAATCGCCATCCCTTTCGGCCTCTATTCGGCCGTGCGGCGCGGTTCGTTATTGGATCGGGGACTGTCCATGCTCTTTTTCATCATGTACAGCCTGCCGTCGTTCTGGATAGGGATCATGCTGATAATCCTCGTTTCCCGCTACATCCCGTCCTGGCCGATCAGCGGGCTGACGCAGATGGCGCGCCCCGAGGAAAGCTATTGGTCGGCGTTTTTCCGGAGCGCGCAACATTATGTCCTGCCTGTCATCTGCCTGAGCTATGGCGGCTTCGCGAGCCTCAGCCGCTTTACCCGCGCCTCCGTCCTTGAAAACATCCGCCAGGATTACGTGCGGGCCGCCCGCGCCAAAGGCCTTGGGGAATGGCCTGTCCTTATCAGGCATATCCTCAGGAACTCGCTGATCCCGCTGATCACCCTTGCTGCCGGCCTTCTTCCCGGCATGCTCGGCGGCAGCATGATAATCGAATATCTTTTCAATATCCCCGGCATGGGCACCCTGATGCTGCAGGCATTGTCCAGCCGCGATTATCCCGTCCTCATGACGGAGATGGGATTGGGCACCGTCCTGGTCCTGATCGGCATCCTTCTTTCGGACATTCTCTACGCCGTTGTCGACCCGCGCATAACTTTTGAGTAGGCAATAATTCGCCAAAGGAGGTCAGCTATGTCCACCGCCATCGCAGCCATGCTGGACAAGGTCAAACGAGTCACTGTGATGGGACTCGGGCGTTTCGGCGGCGGCATCGGCGCAGCCCGCTTCTTCGCCGAAGCGGGAAAGGAAGTCATTGTCACCGACCTTCTCGAGGCAGGTGAACTGGAAAAATCCATAGTCAAACTGGCCGATGTGCCGGTAATCTTCCACCTTGGAAAACACGATGTCAAGGACTTCACCGACACCGACCTTGTCCTTGCGAACCAGGCGGCGCGCCCGGACAACCCCTACCTCCTGGAAGCGAGAAAACACGGCGTCCGCATCATCACGGAGACGGGTCTTGCCCTTGCCCTGAATAGATCGCCCTGGCTCGGCGTCACGGGTTCCGGCGGCAAGTCGACGACCTCCGCGATGCTCGCTGCCATTCTTTCCCTCCGCTATCCCGGCACCCTCTTCGGCGGCAACATCGGCGGCAGCCTGCTGACCCGCGTCGGCAACCACCCGGCGTCGGCGCCGGTGGTGGCGGAACTGTCCAGCTTCCAGCTCATCCACATCGCGCCGCAGCTGGCGGCGGGGCAAATCCCCTCCCCCAAGGTCGCCGTCGTCACCAACCTCGCGCCCAACCACCTGGACTGGCACACAGACCTCGACGAATACTATTCCGCCAAGAAAAACCTGGTCCAATTCCAAAAGCCCGAAGACTGGACGATTCTCAATGCGGACGATCCGGAGCTTGCCCATTGGATCGACGGCTGCCCAGGGCGCGTCATCGCCACCAGCCTGTCGGACACCGGCCGGGCCGATTCCTGCCATGTAGAAGGGGAAGACATCGCACTGCGCCTCGACGGGAAAAACGCCTTCACCTTGCCGGCACGGTCTATCCGCCTGCCGGGAAAACACAACCTGCGAAACGCCGTGCAGGCCGTCGCGGCGGGCTACGCCTTCTGCGGCGATGCGAAAGCGGTCACCAAAGGCGTCGGCGAATTCAGCGGCCTTCCGCACCGCTTGGAAAACTCCGGCGAAGCCGGGGGAAGGACTTTCATAAACGATTCCAAGAGCACCACCCCCGACGCCGCGATTCTCGCGCTCGGTTCGTTCACAATGCCGTGCATCCTCATAGCGGGCGGCTACGACAAGCAGTCGCCTTTCGACCGGCTTGGCCAGGCGATCCAGCAGCATGCGGACGGCCTCGTCCTTGTCGGCGAAGCGGCCGACCGTATCCGCCATGCGGTGGAAAGCGCCGCGCAGTCGCGGCCGGACGAAAAGGGACGCTTGAAAATCGTCGAATGCGGCGCGGACTTTGACAAAGCGGTCAGGGCCGCCTTCGGCATGGCCCCCGTGGGCGGCATCGTCCTTCTCTCGCCCGCCTGCGCCAGCTGGGGCATGTTCAGCAATTACGAGGAACGCGGCGAGCGGTTCAGGCAGCTAGCAAAGGAAATCGCCAGGGAATGCTAGCCAAACTCCAGTCAATCGCCATTTCCGGAATCGATGCGGTGCCGGTGGATGTCGAATTCGATCTCAGCGGCGGCAAACCAATACAGCGCCTTGTCGGCCTCCCGGACAATGCGGTCAAGGAGGCGTTGGACCGCGTATCTTCCGCCATCAGGAATTCCGGTTACGACTACCCCGCCCGCCGCATGATCTACAGCCTCGCGCCCGCGGAACTCAGGAAGGAAGGCGCCGTCTACGACCTTCCCCTGGCCCTCGTCACCCTCATGGCCAGCGGACAACTGAAGGTCGAGCGCCAGGGTCGCTTCCTCATCGCTGGAGAACTCGCCCTCGGCGGCGAGCTTCGCCCGATACGCGGAGCGCTCGCTGCAGCCATCACCGCGCGCCAACTGGGCTTCGACGGAGTCATGGTTCCCTACGACAACGCGCGGGAAGCCGCGGCGATCGACGGCGTTTTCGTGGCGGGCGTCAAGACGCTGGTCGAAGCGGTCGGCTTTCTCGCCGGAGCCTGGGAACCGCCGCACGAACCGCGCGAACCCTCCGTAGACGCGGAGTTTCACACACTGTGCTATTCGGATATGCGCGGCCAGGAAGCGGTGAAAAGGGCGATGGAAATCGCGGCCGCCGGATCCCACCACTGCCTTCTCATGGGGCCGCCGGGCAGCGGAAAAACCATGGCGGCCCAGCGCCTGCCGTCAATTCTGCCGCCGCTGACCACCGAAGAAAGCCTGGAGACCACAAAAATCCACAGCGTGGCGGGGGAACTTTCTTCCTCCCGCCGGGGATTGATGCGGGCAAGGCCGTTTCGCGCCCCCCACCACAACGCAAGTATTGCCGGGCTTGTCGGCGGCGGCTCCGTGCCCCGCCCCGGGGAAATATCCCTGTCCCATAACGGCATTCTTTTCCTCGACGAAGCTCCGGAGTTTCCCCGGAATATCCTCGAAACGCTTCGGCAACCGCTGGAGGACGGCCGCATCACCATCAGCCGCGCTGCAGGTTCGGAGACATTCCCCGCCCGCGTTCAAATGGTGCTGTCAATGAACCTCTGCCCCTGCGGCAACCTCGGCGACCCGCGCCGCCTGTGCCGCTGCGGCAGGACGCAGATAGACAATTATGTCGGCAAATTGTCCGGCCCCCTGCTCGACCGGATCGATTTGCATGTCGAAGTGCCGCCGGTGGACCGCGAGCGGCTTATGGAAAAACGCGCCGGCGAAACATCCAGGCAGATCGCCCTAAGGGTCGCGGCGGCCAGACAAATCCAGGCGGCACGCTTCCCCGGCAGAGGGTCTCCCGTCAATTCCGCCATGTCGCCGCAGGATATGGAACAATGCTGCGGTCTCGACCGGGCCTGCCAATCCCTCCTGCGCTCCGCCATCACCGACTACGGCCTTTCGGCACGAGCCTACGGCAGGGTATTGAAAGTCGCCCGTACCATCGCCGACCTTGACGGTTCCGAAGATATCCAGGAAGTGCATATCCTGGAAGCGATCCAATACCGCCAAGCGGAACGGAAAAACGGCTAATTGACAATCGACGATGACGGCATTGGTTACAACTGTAAGCGCAAAACGGGACTGTAATCAAAACGAGCGGAAATGAGTATATTTTGGATGTAGGAATTTTCCTTTTTTGCCCATTATCAATTGCCGATTGCCCATTGATGTGCTCCGTTTCGCATCATGCAATTATTTTCAACTTCGCCTTGAACTCTTGCGCCAATGAATTATAATGACCTCTCGGAGATATTGTTCATTTCTGGACAATGCGGTTTTTTTTTGTCGTCATTTTTGAAAGAGTCGAAACATGAGCACAGGCACGCACAATTGCCAGACGCCGGAAAACACTTTCTCGGCCCTCTATGGAAACGATCCCAAGCAGAATCTGATCCTGAAGAAAATATCACATTCCGACGTGATCAGGGAATACCATCTGCATTGTCCCGTTGTTGCGCGCGCCGCCCGGCCCGGCCAGTTCGTCATCGTCCGCGGCGACGACCGCGGCGAACGCGTGCCGCTCACCATCGCCGACTTCGACAGGGAGACGGGCGTCCTCGTCCTCGTGATGCAGATCGTCGGCCTCGCCAGCCACAAACTTGACGAACTTGAAGAGGGTGACCGCATCCTTGACGTCGTCGGGCCCCTCGGCCACGCGTCGGATATCGAGAATTTCGGCACCGTCGTCTGCATCGGCGGCGGGCTCGGCATCGCCCCCGTGTACCCCATCCAGCGCGAACTCAAGAACGCCGGCAACAAGATCATCTCCATCATCGGCGCGCGCTCCAAGGATCTCGTCTTCTGGGAAGACAAGATGAAGGCGGCAGCCGACCAACTGGTCGTCACCACCGACGACGGTTCCTACGGAGAAAAAGCCTTCGTCAACCAGCCCCTCAAAAAGATGTTGGAAGACGGCGTCAAGATCGACCGCGTCATCGCCATCGGCCCCCCCGTGATGATGCGCGCCGTCGTCGAAACGACCCGCCCCTTCGGCGTCAAGACCATCGTCAGCCTCAACACCATCATGATCGACGGCACCGGCATGTGCGGCGGCTGCCGCGTGGAAGTGGGCGGCGAAACGAAATTCACCTGCGTAGACGGCCCCGAGTTCGACGGCCATGAGGTCAATTTCGACCTGCTCCTTTCCCGCCTCGGCGCATACAAGGAAAAGGAAGGCTCGTCCTACAACGAACACCGCAGTGCGGAAACAAAGATCATCGAAAAGGCCAAGGGCCGCACTCCTATGCCGGAGCAGGACCCGAAGGAACGCGCCAGGAATTTCAACGAAGTCGCCCTCGGCTACACACCGGAAATGGCGCGCGCAGAAGCCGCCCGCTGCATCCAGTGCAAAAAGCCCCTCTGCGTCGAAGGCTGCCCAGTCAACGTGCAGATTCCACAGTTCATCAAGGAAATCGCCGACGGCCGTTTCGCGCAAGCGGCGAAGATCCTGAAGCGCACCAACAACCTCCCCGCCGTCTGCGGCCGCGTCTGCCCGCAGGAATCGCAGTGCGAAGCGCGTTGCGTCCTCGGCAAAAAGGGCGAGCCGGTCGCCATCGGCCGCCTTGAACGCTTTGCAGCCGACATGGAAGCGGCCTCCGGCGCGACCTCGATGCCCGATCTCCCGCCGTCGTCAGGGAAGCGCGTCGCCATCATCGGCGCAGGCCCCGCGGGCCTCACGGCAGGCGCTGACCTCGCCATTCTCGGCCACCAAGTCATGATTTTCGAAGCGCTGCACTCCCCCGGCGGCGTCCTTGTCTACGGCATCCCGGAGTTCCGCCTCCCCAAGGCCATCGTCAAACGCGAGTGCGATTACCTGACCCAGCTCGGCGTCGAGTTCAGGATGGACTACCCGATCGGGCCTACGATCACCGTGCCGCAACTGCTGGAGACGGGCTTTGACGCCGTGTTCATCGGCTCCGGCGCCGGCCTGCCGTGGTTCCTGAACATACCCGGCGAAAACCTCAAGGGCGTCTATTCGTCCAACGAAATCCTTACCCGCATCAACCTGATGAAGGCCTACCGCTTCCCGTTCTACGATACGCCGGTCATTGTCGGCAAGAACGTCTGCGTCGCCGGCGGCGGCAACGTCGCCATGGACTCGGCGCGTTCGATGCTGCGCCTCGGCGCGGAATCCGTCACCATCATTTACCGCCGCACCAAGAACGAACTTCCCGCCCGTGTGGAAGAAGTGCACCACGCGCTGGAAGAAGGCGTCAAGCTGATGGAACTGGTCGCGCCCACGAAGCTCATCGGCGACGAGAGCGGCTGGCTCACCGGCATCGAGGTCCTTGACATGGAACTTGGCGAACCCGACGCCAGCGGCAGAAGGCGCCCGGTCGCGAAGAAGGGCTCCGAGCACGTCATCCCCTGCGACCAGCTCATCGTCGCCATCGGCAACGGCCCGAACCCGATCCTCACCAAGTCGTTCCCCGGCTTGCAACTGGACAAGCGCGGCAATATTCCGGTTAACGAAGAGAACATGATGACCAACGTCCCCGGCGTTTTCGCGGGCGGCGACATCGTCACCGGCGCTGCGACAGTCATCGAAGCGATGGGCGCAGGCAAACGCGCTGCGACAGCCATCGACCAGTACCTCAGAAAATAAAATTTCATAGTACTGAACTTCACCGCAACCCCCATCATCCCGGCCTTGC
>DAIOFH010000060.1:0-22456 GCA_036745875.1 Planctomycetota bacterium
AATAGAGTATAAATAATTTTACCTTCTTTTCAAACACTCAATCCCTTAGTTATATTTGTTCGGCAAAGGGAGAAAATGCCAGCAAAAACCCTTTACTTTATTGGTGTATTCACGTATATTCCTCTTCACAGTTTATGGACAGAAGAGGATGCATTATGGAATTCACAATAGCGAAAACAATTTTCTCCGAGAAACTTTCGATTATCAACTCCGTTGTTCCCGAACGTTCCGCAAGGGCGATTCTCCAAAATCTGCTCCTTATAGGAAACGAGGACAATACAATCACCCTGGCTGCCACCGATCTTGAGATTGCCCTCAAGATCACGGTCGAAGTCCAGTCGATGAAGGATCCGGAGTCCATTTTGCTACCCGCCTCCAGGCTGACCGCCCTCGTCAAGGGATCGTACTCCGACGACATTACAGTTATTGTAAACGGCGGCAAGGTGGAATTAAAGACAAAACAGGGAAAATTCCAACTCCCCGGCGTAGAAGCCATTGATTATCCGACTATCCCGGATTTCAACCCGGAAGGCGCGGTCTTTATCCATGGGGACGATTTCGCCGAAGCTGTGCAGAAAACAGTCTTCGCCACCGCCAAGGGGGACACCCGCTATGCCCTAAATGGCATCTTCCTCAACATAACCGAAACATCCGCCGAGTTTGTCGCCTCGGATACCCACCGCCTTTCCCTGGTCAAAAAGAAAATCCGCAATCCCGATAACAAGGCCTATGACGGAATTCTTCTCACCAAAGGCATGACCACACTCGCGCGTCTTGCCGCCGGTCAGGAGTTGTTGGAACTTAATATCACGGCAAACGAGCTCCTGGCACGCACCCCGAACGCGGTTCTCATCGTCAGGCGGGTCGAAGGCATGTTCCCGCGCTACAATGATGTTATTCCTCCTAAGAGCGAAAACCACGTCACAATTGATCGCGATGAATTGATCCGCAGTCTTCATTCCATCGGACTTGTCGCGTCGGATGAAACAAAGGCTGTCCAGTTTATGACTGCCCAAGGTTTGCTCGAAGTGTCGGCTGCGAGCGACAACGGTGAAGGCACTCTTCGCCTTGACGCCGAGGTGACTGGTGCGGAAGTGACGATCAAATTCAATTATGTCTTTGTTGTCGATGCGCTCAAAAATATCTCCGAAGACAAGGTAACTCTGCAATATAAGGATGCAGAGAGTCCTGCGCGTGTCGAAAGCGTCGATTTCCTCTATGTGATCATGCCGATCAATAGATAAAAAAAAACATGGCTGGCAAAAAGACGGTCCAGAAACGCACTCCAGCGAATATAGGTGCCCGGATAGCATTTATCAAAGACGGCTATGCCAAGGACCCGTTTGCCCCCTCCGTTGGGACCAACAAGGAACAGGATCCTGACTGGAAAAAATGGTTCACCGAGATAGAACGCCGCCGCCATGCGTTGCACGACAGAACAAAACAAAAGATAATCCACGCCAAGGTGGAGAAAGAGGGATTTACGGAGAAAGTTGCAAGAAGGCGTTCGGAACCCGCAGCCTTGTCCGCCTTTCTGAAAAAGCAGCCGACTCACACTCCGAAAAAACAAAATACCCTGCTGGAAAGCTATCAGGAAATCACCCGCCTTTGGAACAGTGTGGTCGGTGAGGAAATCGCTGCCGAAAGCGAATTGTATTCCTTCAAAGGCGGCACTGTCACAATCACCGTAACCAGTGGTTCCTTATTGCAGGAAATGCGGCAATTTCATATTGATGCGATCAAGGAAGACCTGCGAAACATCTGGACTCTCTCCACCCCTCTGGTAACGGTCAAACTCAGGCCAGGTAAAAAACGCGGCTCATGACAAATCCCGGTCTCTACATCCACATTCCCTTTTGCGCTTCGCGCTGCAGCTACTGCGCGTTCTGCAGCGGTATTTACCATGCGGAAAAAGCGACACGCTACCTCGAATGTCTTGCTGAGGAAATGGAACGCATTCCCGGAAAATCTTTTTCCACCGTCTTCATCGGCGGCGGCACGCCAAGCGTTTTGTCCCTCTCCCAATTGAGTACACTGTTGTCCCTGATTCCCGCCGGCGATTATGAAGAGTTCACCATAGAATGCAATCCGGACTCGATCAGCCGGGAAAAGCTTTCCCTGTTTTCCAATGGCGGTGTTACGAGGATTTCTTTCGGCGCACAGACATTTTCCTCCAGGGGGCTCAGCCTGCTGGGAAGACGCCATGATGCCGGGACGGCGGCAAAGGCGATAGAGATGGCGGTAAAAATGCCTTTCCGTTCGTGCAGCATCGATCTCATCTCCGCCTGGCCGGGAGAAACGCTTGGGGAATTGGAAAGCGACATAGACCAAGCTGTTTCTCTCGGCGTAAAACATGTTTCCTGTTATACTCTTATTCCGGAAGAAGGAACTCCCCTTGGCGACGATATCCTTGCCGGGAAAATAACGGAAATGGGCGATGTGGAAGCCAGGGAGTTCTGGGATTGTGCCGAGGCTGCGCTTGCAGGATACGGTTTTACGCACTATGAGACCAGCAATTTCAGCCTCGCCGGATTTGAATGCAGGCATAACGTAAACTGCTGGAAGGGGCACGAATATGTCGGACTTGGCGTGTCGGCGCATTCGCATATGGTTGGCAGGAGGTTTGCCAATACTTCCGACTTGGCTGAGTATTTTCTATTAATAGAAAGTGGTGATAGCGCCGAAAGCGAGTCCGAGCAATTGGACACTGACAGAAAGGCCCGTGAAACAGCGGTTTTCTGGCTGCGTCTCGCGGAGGGAATAGATGTCGAAGAATTCGCGAAAAGAAACGGCGTCTCCATTTACGATCTCTACCGTGAAGAGCTGCCGCGACTGATAGAAATGAATAACTTGGAATTTTATACCCGCTCATCGGGCAAAACCTATTTGCGGATCACCGCGGAATTCTATCCACTGGCCGATATGGTCCTGACGGAACTGGTGTAAAGATTATGCACGGCAATAAAGAAAGTCTATTAATCTTCTCCTGTCCGAACAGCTTGTCCGGAAAACGCCTTGACCAGGTTCTTGCAGTTCTTCTCCCCGATCATTCCCGCGCCTTTGTCAAAAAAGTCATCGACGCCGGCGGCGTTCATGTCGCCGGAAAGGAAGCGAAAAGTTCCCGGAAAATGAAGGTTGGGGAAGGAATACAGGTGCAGCTCCCCGCTCCCGATCCCCTCGACGCCAAACCGGAAGATCTCCCGCTCGAAATTCTCTATGAGGACAATGATCTCATCGTCATCAACAAACAACCGGGCATGGTCGCTCATCCGTCCATGGGCCATCGCGACGGAACGTTGGTGAATGCGTTGCTGCACCATTACGGCGACAGCCTCTCCGCCATAGGCGGCGTATTGCGCCCGGGGATAGTGCACCGGCTGGACAAGGACACGACGGGATGCCTTGTAGCCGCGAAGAACGATGCGACACATCGCAAACTGATAGAACAGTTCATGTCCCGCGCAGTAAAAAAGACCTACCTTGCCATAACTGATGGAGTCGCGAAACCGGTAACGGGGACTGTCGAAGGGCAAATCGGCAGGAACCCGAAAAATCGACAGCAGCATGCCATGTTGAAATCCGGCGGCAGGCACTCATTGACGAATTATAGGACGCTGGAAAACTACGGCGCCCTTTCCCTGGTCGAGTGCGATTTGAAGACCGGGCGCACACATCAGGCGCGTGTGCATCTGGCGCATCTGGGAGCGCCTGTTTTGTGTGACAAGGAATACGGCAGGCAGGAGTTGTATACCAATCGCGACCTTGCCAAGGCGGTAGTGGTTTTCAGGACTGGCGAGAAAAACCCAAGGATAGGCGGCGACGAACTCTCGAAGCCGTCGCTGATTTTACTACAGAGACAGGCGCTGCATGCCTGGAAGCTGTCATTCGCCCATCCTGCCGACGGCCGCGAACTGTCTTTCGAAGCGCCGCTGCCGGATGATATGCTGGCAATTCTGGAACCGTTGCGGATGATCAGAAAAGAAATGGAATCGCAGGGAGCACGCTGATGCTTCACGATTTCCATATCAAACATTCTTCCACCTGATATAATTACTGAAACCCGCGAGGGAGATGGAGAAAACCTATGCGTAAACAATTTGCTGCTCTTGTTGCAGTTTTACTGGTCTGTTGTACCATAGCTTTTTCAGCCTCGCCAATGACCAAAATCGGCGATATGGAAGTGCATACCCTTGTCGATGTCGTCATGCCGTCCGACGCCAAGGTGGACGAAATGCCCATAGTCGGCATGTCCCAACAGGAAGTGGACAAACTTGTCCCGTCGGGAAAAATCACTTCACAGATACTTGCCTTCCTGGTCAAGAAGGACGGGAAAAACTACCTTTTCGATACCGGTTTGCCTCTGGCGCAGTCCAAAGGCGTCGTTTCCTCCCTCGCGAAAATAAATCTCGCTCCCGCCGATATCGACGCCGTTATCTTTACCCATGCGCATTACGACCATATCGGCGGCATGGTGGATGAAAACAATGAACTGGTGTATAAAAATGCCGACCATTATATGTCGGATCTGGAGTATTCCTGGTGGACCGAAGATGTGAAACGCCATTTCTACTCCGGGGACGAAGCAGCAAACGCCATGGCGCGCTCAAACCACGAAACAGTGGTCAATAGTTTGGGTGTGTTGGAAAAAGAGGAGAAAAAGCCGGTACTATTCAAGTTCGGCGAAATTGTGCTTCCCGATATCAAGGCGTTGGACGCGCACGGCCACACTCCCGGTCACACGGTTTTCGAGTTGAAGTCCGGCGGCAGCAGCATCTTGATAGTCGGCGATATCATGCACGTTTCCGAAGTGCAGCTCCCCCGCCCTGAGATCACTGTCGTCTACGACACCAACCAGGACGAAGCGCGGGAAGCACGCCTAAAGTATTTGCAGCTCGCAGCCGAATCCGGCGTGCCTGTCGCGGGGATGCATATGCCGATTCCCGGCGTGTGGAAGGTCGAAAAAGACGGTACCGGGTATAGACTGGAAAAACCATAACAGAGGCCTATTGTATTGCCGCCTGTGCCAAATCGTTGTTCATGCCCCATAGACCGCGCTTGTTGTCGCGGGCGTCGACATGGTGGAGGATGTAGCGCTTGCGGTAGGCAAAAGGCTGTTTGATATATGCTTTGGCATAGCCAGCGGCAATCATCTCCTCATTGAGGATGACGCCGTCTTCCAGGTGGACATAGGCCAGGGCTCGGTCATAGAGATCTGTCTCGGAACGGTCGTACTCCAGCCAGCAGCGCCTACCTTCTGCTACGCCTTTGGCAAAACGGGTGGCAGCCTGACCAAGACGCAGCATTTCTTGTTCCCCGACCTGAATGCCCATTTCATAGATATCCAACTTCATTTTTCTGTTTATGCTGGATTCCGGTGCATCGACCCCAAGAAGACGTACCGTCTCGCCATTACTCAGTTTGATCGTATCGCCGTCAAGAACTTCCGTTATAGTCAGCCACGAATCGCCAATCGGCTTGGCACGCGGCGGGACGGGGCTTGGCTTCATCCGCATGACAGAATCGACATTCACATTGAGACGGGCGAAGACGGTGAAAACAGCGTCAGGATTTTTCCCCGACTCAGCCGCTTCGTCCTCCTGCATTGCAATAAAACCCAGGATGAAAATCCCTATTAGTGATAGGATGCTTTTCCAACTAAAAGAAAACCGCTTCGGCAATCTTTTCTTAACTTTGATTTTTCTTTTTTTGGCCATTTTCCCCACTCCCCTACGAAATGCATATATCATATAGAAGAATAGGAAAACGCGTGCCGAAATCAACATCTACCGGAAAATAGCGCGGTTTATCTTGCAAAAATGCCACTAATTACTATCATTATTCACTATTCCATTGTTCATATTTCATTATTCACAGCGGCTATGCCGGCGGGAGGCGGGATTTTATGGATCAGGACACAGAAAAACCATTTGTCTGGATTATCGACTCGCCACGGTCGCCATTGGCCGGTTCGCTATATGCCTTTGAGGATTCGGTTGAATATCGGTATTTTTCTCATGGCGAGCCGCCGTCCCCGGACCTTACCCAGCCGGACGCCGTCTTTTTTTCAGCCGAAATCGAAGGCGGTCCGGAGGGAGGATTATTTAGCGCACTGGTGGAGCATTACCCCGCCATCCCGCTCATCGCCATTACCAAGGTCAGGAGCCTGACGCAGGCTGTGGCATTTTTCCGGGCGGGCGCGCTGGATTATCTTTCCCTTCCTCTCGACCCCAATGAAGTTGCCGAGCGCCTGGACGCAGCCCTGACCCGGATTGCCAACCTGGTCGCGGCGGCGGTGACTGTGGAACTCGAAGCGCTTGGCGACGAATTGGACACGGAGCTTCTGTCCGCGCTTCGGGAAGACGGAGGCGGACCGGAACCGGAGTTTGCGGAATTGGCTGACGATCTTGGCGAAATTGATGAAATCGACGACTCGGATGAAATAGAGGCTGTGCCGGTGGACGGTCTGCCTATTCCGTCGTTATGGGAAGAGCTGCCATGCGGCTTACTGGTCTTTGACTCCCAGGCAAACCTGGTATATGCCAATGCCTCCGCATTTACGCTTCTTGGTTTCGACAGTATGGGCGAGTTGCAGGACGTGCTAGAAAACAAGCGTTCGGAATTCAACGCCCTGGCAATGAACAAAAAACCCCTCCCTGACAATAAATGGCCTCATATCGCGGCAGTCAAGACGAGGACCGAACGCCATGCGACAATCTCCATCGAACGTACCGACAAAACACGGGTCTGGCTGCGGATGGATTGTCTCCCTCACCTCGCTGATGGCGCACTCGCGCGCCTGACCATGACCCTGGTCAATATGACCGGCGAAATGCCCAAAGGAAAATGAGTACAGATTCTCTGTGTTCTCTGTGGCGAAAAAAAATTCGATTCCAGGAAAGAGGCTCCTATTTTCGGTATACAGGTTTTTCTGTAGCCGCTATAGTTATAGATGTCTGGAGGAGGAGTTCCAATTTGAGCATATTGGCGTTGCTGCGGCTCCCAAGAGCGTTTTTGGCCATATCAGCCGTGTTGGCGGGATATGGCTTATTTCGTTTTTACGCCAATACCTCAGGCAACCAAAGGGTCGTGCCGTACCTTCTTATCGCAGGCGCACTGCTGACGATGGCGGACGCCGCCTGGACACTGATCTTCAAAACCGCGAAGGAAAACGCCTTTCCCGAGGGACCCAACTCCGGGCTTTCGACCGGTTCCGCCTGCCTGCTCGCCGGGTTCCTCACCATCGCCGGTCTGATGTGCGCGATGACGGGAGGGTTTGCCTCCTTTCGCACTGGCGGGGTATTGGTATTGGTGATTCTGTTTAAGGCCGCGCTGTTCAGAAATGTGGAAATAATAACTCCCCTATTGCACGGGCTGATGGGCGGCCTGGTGTTTGTCCTGGGCATGACGGCGCACCCGTCGTTTATGGAAATGTTGAATATCCGTGAAACCCGCCTGCCGCCGACCTTCTTCGCCGTATACACAGCCATCACTTTTGTCCTGCAGCAGGTAAAGGAATCATCCCATCCGCGTGAGATTCCCGACTCCGACGATCTTGACAATGAAACCGCCTCCCGGCTCCTGACCCTCCGTGACGACACTATAGACCGGGTAGTCGCCTGGGCCGGCGGGCTTGCCCTTATCGCCATTCCCCTTATCGCCGCCTGGATCATGCCTTGGCGCTGGCTGTCCTGGGTCATCCTCGGCTTTTTGGCCATCACCCTCCTGTTTCGCCTTATCCCGGTTCTCGTATATCGCACCAGAAAAGACCTCAACAATTTCATCGATTCCTCGGCGAGGGGAGGAGCATACCTCAATGCCGGTATAGTCGCCACCATTGGCGAATACCAGATGCGGGAAATTTATGACGGTTGGGAATTGCCGCTGCCTTCCAACGAGGAACTGGTGGCTGTCGTGATAATTCTCATTTTGGCCGCTCCGGCCTGGCTGTTGCGAAAAACAGCGCCAGAGGGAGATTAAACAGATGATCAAAAAACGCCTGGCCATAGCGGCTGACAGCGTGCCCGAACCGCCTGCCTGGTTCGCTTGGCTGGCAGTGGCAGCCATGTTTTTGTTGCCGTTCCCGGCATTGAGCGGAATGCTGGGAGGCGAATGGCTGGCGTCGCACCTGTCGCCGGGAGAGTGGCTGCTGTTGCCCCTCGGCGTGTTGTCCATAACCATGGGCATACTGACCTTGAGCAAGATCCCGGAACGGACGCTTTTGCCCCTATGGATAGCGGCCTTTTTGCCTGGTGCGCTGTGGCTTCTGGGGATTTGCCTGTCAATCGTTAAAAACGGCATCGGTGCAACCGGCGGCGACCTTCTGTTGGCCTGGCTGGTACGGTTGGTTTTTCCGACCCTCGCATTTCTCCCGCTGTTGTCGATTGGCAAATGGCGGGATCGGCTTTTTTGGGCGCTGGCGGCGGGGGTGGTTGTCAATGTCGCGGCAATTTTCGTTCAACTCTCCCAGTCTCCGGGGGGCAGATTCGACGCGTATGACTTTGCGCAGGCGGGTTTTTTTGAAAGCCAGCATGACTATGGCCTGTATTTGGCCCTGGCGCTTCCGCTCATCGCCGGATGGCGCGGCGGCGGCATACGAAAAGGCCGCGCCCTCGCCATGACGTTCTGCATGTTCTTGCTGCCGGCATTGGCTCTGAGCGTCCTGGTGTCGGGCGGCTTGTTGCTGGCTGCTCTCGCCGGGTTGACTGCGGCATGGGCGGTCTGGCGCGGGCATGCCTGGATTCTCGGAATTTTCCTTTGCCTTGTCATCATGGGCTATGGTTCGGACGACAACAAAAGTCGTGACAGGAACCAGCGCCTCCTTTTGGCCGCAACGCTGAGCCCGGTAAATACGGAAGGCGGGTTGTCCCTGCGCTTGGCTTCTTTTGACGCGGCTTTGGCCGTGTTCGTCGACAGACCTTTTTTAGGTATTGGGCCTGACACGTTCTTCACCGCATTCGGCAAGGACCCGAAACGAACCGGCGCTGATTTTGACGCTCCGCCTTGGTATGCGCAGGTGCTTGGTTCGGCCGGTATGATCGGACTTGGGTTGTGGTTTGTCCTTGTCGCGGAACTCTTCGGCCGGGCGGCAGGAAGGCGCGGCAAACCGTGCATCGAAACGGCCGGGGTAATCGGGGGAGCGGTGGGTCTTATCGCCGCAGGCATCTGGACAAATGTCCTGGCGTCCGGTCCGGGCGCGCTCGTTGGATTTATGCTTGCCCTTTCCATCCTGGAATCGGGGGCGGGGGAACCGGTGCAAGAAAGCCCGCGTCGCCGCCTGGCGTCCGATTCCATCATGATGCGCCGCACCAAGATCATGGAGCGCGTCAGTGGAAAGAATAAGAAGGCCGAGGACGCCAAGATAGAAGACGCGGCGGAAAAGCAATGAACATGCCGCCAAACACCCTGGTCAAAGGGATTATCGCGGCTTGCCGCGATAATCCGTTCCAGGAAAAGCTGCTCCTTGCACCCTCGTCCAGAATAGGGAGGCAGTGGCTGGACCAGGCCGCTTCCTACGGTCTTCTCGCCGTCAATATCCGCATCGGCGGCGTGACGCGACTGATCCGGGATTTGGCTGGACCGGGGCTGAATGTTGCCGGCCTCAACCACCCCACACCGGTCGAACGCTATGCCATTATTAAAAACATCCTCGCTTCCGACCGCACCGGCGTCGGCTATTTTTCATCACTCAAACCGACGCTTTCCGTACTGAGGATGATGGATCATTCCTTCTCCGATCTTGCGAATGCGGGGGTCCGCCATGCCGAAGCATTGCTGACCGCATCATATCCGCGCAAAAAGGCGGAAGAATTGTCCCGGCTGTATGCGCTTTTCCAGGTGCGAATGGAAAATGGAAAATTCGCCGGTCCGGCGCGGATTTTCGCCGAAGCTGTCGCCGCCTTGAAAAAACAAAAACAGCCCGCTTTCCTGCTTATCCCCCGTGACCTGCAGGAAAATCTTACCGGGCTTGAAAAACAGTTTATCGAGCTTTGGCCGAAGAAACGGCAAATGCCGCTGCCTGTCGATACATCGGTGAAAGCGCGGCTCTCCTTCCGTGTGGCTGACGGCGACATGAACGAAGCGCGAAATGTATTCCGCACCGTAGTGGAAAACAAGCTGCGGCTGGACGAGGTCGAGGTTGCGCCGATTACGACGGCAGGCGTTACGGCCGTGTGTGCGGCGGCGTTCGAATACTTTTCCAATACTGAAGCGGGGCCATCGCGAATCGAGGATCTACCGTTGACTTTCGCCGACGGCATTCCCGGCGGCATAAGCAGGCCGGAACGGCTGCTTGATTTTTGGCTCAACTGGCTGGGGACGGACCGCCTAGCGGGAATGCTGGCTGAAGCATGTACCAGCGGCTTGTTGCGGGAAGAACGCTTTCTGCAGTCGAGAACGACGGCGGGAAAGATGCGTTCGTTTCTCCTGGCGCTCAGGGCGGAACCCGGCGCGAGGGGCATTCTCCGGGCTCTCGACGCCTGGCGGGGAAATGATACGGAAACGGCCGATCTTTGTCGCGCACTCGCACGGGATATTCTCGCGCCGCTGGCGGACGACAAGCACGGGGAGGCGGCGGGCATACTGGCGTCGGCTAAAAACCTGCTCGAAAACTGGTGCGGTGCGCGAGGCGAACTTGACAACTATGCGCTTGTCCGGCTTCTCGAAGATGATTTTCTATCCGGCGCCGCAAAACCGTGGCCCGAATTTGACGCCCATGAATGGCTGGTTGAATTGACCAGGAATATGCGCCTGATGGGACAAGGGCCGCAGCCGGGAAAACTCCACGTTTCCAGCCTGCTGGGAGGCCATTCCGGCAGAGCGGCTACCTTTGTTACCCACCTGGACGAGGGTTCTTTCCCCGGCGGCGACGTGCAGGATCCGGTGCTTCTGGATTCGGAGCGGAAAAAGCTGTCGGAAGAGCTTGTCCTGTCCGGCGAACGGCGGAACCACAGGGAAAATGAATTACAGCGGCTTTTGTCGCGAATTCGCGGTGTGGCATACCTTTCCTGTTCGCGCGTCGATATCGCCACAACCGGAGAATTGTATCCGTGTGACGCGTTTTTGGAAAAACTCCATGCAGCCGATGCAGCCGGGACCGTCCAGGATCTCACGGCCGTTTCCGAACCGTTCATCCCTGCGGATCCGGAGCGCGCGCTGGATGATCGCGAATACGTTATGGCGAAATTACTGCCCGTCTCCGGCGATGCCGGGGTGATCGCGGTTGATTCGCTTTATCCTTGGCTCGCCCGCGGCAGGGCGGCAGTGGAAGCGAGAAAAGACCATTCCCTGAATGGATACAACGGGCATATCCCGGAGGTGGGGACGGATTTCATAAACAGCCCCCGCCTGTTTTCAGCCAGCCAACTGGAATGTCTGTCCCGATGCCAACTCGAGTATTATTTCAAACATGTCCTACAGCTTGCCGAGCCTGACCGCTATCACCCGGAACGCCACATCTGGCTGGAGGCAAACGAGCGCGGCAGCCTCTTGCACCAGCTCTACAGCACTTATCTGCGCAAAATCAGGGACAACGCCGAAGCCGGATCGGAAGAAATGCTGCAGGCGGTGTTTGACGAAACGCTCGGTCGATGGGTGCGGGACATCCCACCCCGCGACAGGTTGATATTCGAGCGCGAGCGCCGGGACCTGTATGATGCTGGCAGGATATTTTTACATGAGGAATTGAAAAGCGCCGGCAGCGCCGATCCCGTATATCTTGAAGCTGTTTTTGGCATGAAAGCGGGCGATGACGAAGAGCTGCTCGGTGACGCGGTGGAAATCAGCCTGCCTTCCGGCCGTTGGTTCAGGCTGCGCGGCAGGATAGACCGCGTCGACAGGCTGAAGACCGGCGGATTGGCGATCTGGGATTATAAGACCGGGAAGCCTGCCAAATATGCCAAGGACACGGTTTTTTCGGACGGTATGAATTTGCAGGCCGGATTGTACATGGTCGCGATGGAGAAACTCGGTAAAGGCAGGGAACAAGTCGAGGAATCGGGATACTATTTCCCCACCAGGCTTGGCGGCGGCATGAAAGTGAAAAGTGTCCAAAACGACCTCCAGCCGGTATTGGATCGTATCGACGCCCTTCTCGCCATGATCGAACAAGGAGAATTCCCCTTCGATCCGTTGGACAAAAGCCAATACGACCCTGGTGAGCTCGCTCCACTTTTCACATAGCTTTTTACTTCCCCGCCATGAAGAATTCCAATGGCTTCGCGTTGGCGCAAAGAAACGG
This sequence comes from Planctomycetota bacterium, assembly GCA_036745875.1. Taxonomy (GTDB): domain Bacteria; phylum Planctomycetota; class SZUA-567; order SZUA-567; family SZUA-567; genus DAIOFH01. Next base: position 12,236 of record DAIOFH010000060.1, read on the forward strand.
CCCGATTGCCGTGCGGCGCAGGCTGGTCATGACAGCGCCGGTTTGCAGGATGTCGCCGATGTCGTTTATCAGTGTTCTGACATAAAAACCGCTGGAGACTTCCATGGTGAGTTGGCCAGAGTCGCCGTTGAAACAGTCAAGCCGGTGCGAGTAAATTTCCACTTCGCGCGGTGTGCGTTCCACTTCCTCGCCGCGACGGGCAAGCTTATAAAGCGGTACGCCGTTCTTCTTCAACGCGCTGTACATGGGCGGTAGTTGCTTGATCATGCCTGAAAATCGTTGAAGCGCGACTTCCATTTCCCCCCGCTCGACAGGTGGCGTCCGGGTCGGTTGCCAATCTCCCAGTTGAGTGCCGGTACTGTCCTGGGTGTCGGTTTTTCGCCCAAGAACGAATTCGGCGACATATGTTTTAGGAAACTCCTGCACCGAGTCGAAAAGGCGGCTCGCATTGCCCGCCATGATGACGAGAAGGCCGCTCGCCAGCGGATCAAGCGTTCCGGCATGTCCGACCCGCTTGAGTTTGAGATGGCGCTTCATTTTGCCGACGACAAAATTACTTGAGGGTCCGGACGGCTTGTCCACCAGCCAGATGCCGGGGACGGCGTCGCACAGGGACAGGGGATCGTTGTCGAATTGCGCCTTGATTTCCGGAAAGGGCGTTCCTTCCATAGGTAAAATGTTCCTTTATTCGAACCAAATGGCGCTGATATGGCGCTGCGGGTCTTTACGCCGGTATGAGAAAAAGTATTTATCCATGTCGCGGGTGCACATGTCAATGGAGTAGATGGCGTCAGGATGCATTCCGGCTCCTGTCAGTTGATGCTTGGTCAATTGCCAGAGATTGACGGTGCGTTTTTCCGGGTCAAACCATGGTGCGAATTCGGGCGGCCACTCCTTTTCGAAATTGACGAACTCGGCCGCCGCAGGTCCGAGCGACGGCCCGCGCACGGCATAGAGCGACTTTGCCGTGCAGGAAAACAGGCGGCACAGCGCCTTGACCGCCGATCCGGGAAAATTCATCGCGTTGCCGCGCCAACCGACATGCAACCCGGCAACCGCCTTGCCGTCGTCCCGCGCGAAAAGGATTGGCTGGCAGTCGGCAGTTTTGACGATCAAGCCGGTATCGGGAGAACAAGTATACAACCCGTCGGCATCCACGAGCTTTTCCGGGGCGACAGTATCTTCGCCATGCGCCGGAACTATTATGTCGCCATGTACCTGGTTGATTTCCGCCCAGAAGGAAAATCCCGCTTTCCGCATAAATGCTTGACGGTTTCTAACATTGTTTCCGCGCCGGGCGGGGTCGCATTTCAGGGACATGTCGCCGGTATATGAAGTCGAAAACAGGCAGTGTACGCCTGCGATGCCGGGAAAATCAAAAGGTATCGATAAAAGCTGACTCTGCATCGACAAACAATTCCTTAACGAAAAAAAATCCACTTCCTAACATATTTCTAATATTTCCGTAATTATATCCTCACACGCTTTCTTTATCAATTCGCACATACCTGATGGCCAATAAAAAGGAGGAAGTATGAACAAGTATCTCGCAGTCATGGCGTTCGCCGCATGCGTGGCGTTGTGCGGAAACGGTAAAGCCGAAGACGGCATACCCGCCTACTCGCAGCAACCAGGCATTGCCGGAACAATCAACGTAATCGGTTCAGACACGCTGAATAATCTTATGGCATACTGGGGCGAGGCCTTTACCGCCATGTACCCGAACGCCACAGTGCAGGTGGAGGGCAAGGGCTCGTCGACAGCTCCTCCGGCACTAGCCGCCGGCGCAGCCCAAATCGGCCCGATGTCCAGAATGATGAAACAGTCGGAAATCGAAGAGTTTGAAAAACAGCGCGGCTTCAAACCCACCGCCATCGCCGTCGCCATCGACTGCCTCGCCGTATATGTCAACAAGGACAATCCGCTCAGGGGCCTTTCGCTGCCGCAGATAGACGCCGTCTTTTCCTCGACGAGAAAGCTCGACCATGCCGATATTGCCACCTGGGGCCAGCTTGGCCTCACCGACGAATGGGCAAAAATGAACATCAGCATGTACGGCCGTAACGCAGCATCCGGCACCTATGCGTTTTTCAAGGAAGAGGCGCTCGGGAACGGCGACTACAAGAATTCCGTGAAGGAACAGCCAGGCTCCGCAGCCGTCGTCAACGGCATAGCCAAGGACAAAGCCGGTATCGGCTATTCCGGCATTGGCTATAAGACATCGGAGGTGCGGGTCCTTCCTATCGCCGCCGCCGACGGAGAAGAATACATCGAGGCCAACTTCACCAACGCCATAGACGGCAGCTATCCCCTTGCCAGGCTTCTTTACGTCTATATCGCCAAAGATCCCAATCAGCCGCTTCCCGCCGCCACGCGCGAATACCTGACGTTTGTCTTGTCGAAACAGGGACAGGATTTCGTCGTCCGCGATGGCTATGGCGCACTGCCTGTGGACATTCTTAGTGAACAGCTCGATCTGTTGGCGGATTAACGGAAAAGTCCCGGAAGAAATCTCTGTTTATGAAATCAACCAATACTGGCGGCTTCGCCAAGACAATTGACAAAACAGCCCAATGGCTTATCACCGTGTCGGGGGTGGCAGTAATCGTCGCCATGATCGCCATGCTTGTCCTGATTGTCCGTGAGGCCGCACCGTTATTTGCTCCCGCGAGTTACAAAACATCCGGTGCGATAAAGCTTCCTTCCGATGTGGATGTCGATGCCGTTCTTGGTCTGGGGCTGGAAAAAGACCTGCAGGGCAGGGCAAGGGTCGTGTGGCTGCTTACCAGTACCGGGCATCTCGGTTATGCCACACTGGAAAACGGCAGGCAATCCGGGTTTGCTTTCATAAAACTTCCGGATGCCCCGTTGGATGCGAAAATCAGCAAGGTTCAGGCAGACAGCCCCAACTCCTATTCCGTGTTGTGGGACAATGCCGTCCTCAGCCGTTATGCCATGAATGCGACATTTGCGGATGAACTGACGCTTGAAGCAAAAATGTCCGTTGCGGTCGAACTTGGCCGCGGGGGCGAAACGCCATTGTTCGCCATGATACGCGGGTCAAAGGAAAAATTCCGCAGCATGGCCCTGTATGCGGACGGCACCCTTTCCGTACAGGGCGTAAAGGCGGGCAAAGGTCTTCTGGCAAAAAAGAAAACAACGCCGTATGAAACAACCGCTGTTCTGCCCAGCGCAGGAATAGTGAATAATGCCACCCTGAGCGGCTCCGGAGACAGCCTTTATCTTGGCTGCGCCAACGGCACCGTCATCTCGGTGGATCTGTCGAAAATCGATTCCAGGGGAATGCAGCCCGAGGTGACGCCTGTGCTGCAAAATCGCGGCGCCGTCACCGCATTGGCGTTCCTGAGTGGGGATTACGCCATCGCCGTCGGCGACAGTATGGGAAATGCGTCAGTATGGTTCCCACGGCGGGAAAACGGTGAATTCAGGCTGCGCCAGTCTGTCGGCTGGACCGGGACGGGGAAAAGCGTATCGGCGCTGATCCCGTCTCCCCGCGACCGAGGATTTTTTGTACTGCCGGACAGCGGGAATGCGCGCTGGTTGTTTTCAACTACCGCCAAGGAGCTTTCGACAATACCTATGGGCGCTGCGCCCATCCGCCTGGCAGCCGTCAATACGCGCGGAGACGCCCTGGCTATTATGCACTCCAATGGCGAATTACGCTTCTTTGATCTCGACAGCTCATACCCCGAAGCGGGCTGGAGCGGGTTTTTCAAGCGTCTGTTATATGAAGGCCATGAAAAACCGGCCTATGTCTGGCAGTCCACGGGATCGGATGCCAGCGAACCCAAATTTTCCCTGGTTCCGCTTATCTGGGGAAGCGTCAAGGGTGCGCTGTACGCACTCGTGTTCGCCACGCCAGTCGCACTTCTCGCTGCTCTCTATCTATCGCAGTTCGCCAAACCGGGCTGGCGAACCTGGCTTAAGCCGGCAGTAGAAATGGTGGCAGCCGTTCCGTCCGTTGTGATCGGATTTATCGCAGCCCTCTGGCTTGCGCCGCTGCTTGAACGCTGTCTGCAGTTCTTCGCCAGGCACTACCATTACGATCAACGGAACTCGTTGGTCATCGCCATCGCCATGGGCTTTGCCGTGATCCCCACCATCTTTTCTCTGGCGGAGGATGCAATCAGCGCAGTGCCTCCGTCCCTGTCGTCGGCATCGCTCGCGCTTGGCGCGTCGAAATGGCAAACCGTATGGCGGGTCGTGCTGCCGACTGCAAGCCCCGGCATTTTCACCGCCGTCATGCTTGGCCTCGGCAGGGCAGTCGGCGAAACGATGATCGTTTTGATGGCTACGGGAAACACGCCGATCCTCAGCCTCAGCCCTTTTAACGGCATGCGCACTTTGTCTGCAAACATCGCGGTGGAAATGCCGGAAGCGCCGGCCGGCGGCACTCTGTACCGGACCCTGTTCCTGTGCGCCCTCATTCTCTTTGTCATGACCTTGTTGATCAATATGGCGGCGGAGCTGTTCAGGCAACGTTTGCGCCGTCGGTATGGAAGGTTGTAATTTGAAAGGCACCACTTCCTTTTTCAAGCCGGAAATCATCTGGGTCGCGCTGTCGGCGTTGTCCATGGCCTTGATTTTGGCAATGATGCTGGGCATGGGCTTGTTGATCTTCGCCAACAGTTTTTCCGCCTTATGGCCAAACCGCGTTGAAGCGGTCACGCTCAGTGACGGTACGACAACCACGGGGATTTTCATCGCGTCGGACACGGCGGCGGACGGCACGCGGCGCTTGCAGTACAAAGTCGCCAACCGCGATCTCAATGGCGGGGCGGATTTCGTCTGGCTTGACGAAAAGGACATCACTGAAAAATCTTATCCGGAAAATGCCGTTGTCGTGGGTAGGATGGAAAACGGTGATTTTATCGGCAATTTTCTGGGCGACACCAACCTTGACGCAATGCTTTCCGATTACCGGAAGCGGTGGCGGGACGAAGGCAAACCGTTATTGGCCCAGCTTTCCCTTCTTGGCGATAACTGGCAACAGGCCAATCTCGCCGTACTTTCCCGGCGTTATGAATTGACGCATGCGGCGCATGCGAACGCTGCGGAGGCGGAAAGGCGGCTCCGCACCGCTGAGGAAGAAGAGCTGCGAATCAAAAAGCAGTCGGAAGATATTTTACAGCACTATACCGCGGTGAAGGATCGATTTCAGGAACAGAAAGCGACTTTCGCCGCCGCTGACGGCCGGGTGATTGAACTGCCGTTATCGAGCATCGTTTCCGTCGTCTATCCGAACGCCTTGGCGCTTCCTGGAAAGCTTTGGCAGTTTGTCGTCAATGTCTGGAACCTGATTGCCCAATATCCGCGTGAAGCCAACACGGAAGGCGGGTTGTTCCCGGCCATCTTCGGCACTGTGGTCATGGTGTTTATTATGGCCATATCCGCCTTCCCCCTTGGGGTTGCCGCAGGGGTGTATTTGCGGGAATATGCGAAAGATAATATTCTCTCGCGGACGGCGCGGATCGCCGTGAACAATCTTGCCGCAGTGCCTTCGATAGTGTACGGCATTTTCGGCCTTGGTTTTTTTGTCTATGGCCTTGGAGGGACTATCGATCAATTGCTGTATCCGGAACGGGTCGCGGCCGGGATAACCACCTTTGGCGGCGGCGGAATATTGTGGTCGAGCCTGACTCTCGGGCTGTTGACCCTTCCCGTTGTCATTGTCGCGACGGAGGAGGCGCTAGCGACCATTCCATCGGAAATACGGCAGGGATCCCTCGCGCTGGGAGCGACCCGCTTCCAGACGTTGTGCCGTGTCTTGTTGCCGATGGCCAGCCCTGTCATTTTGACCGGATTTATCCTCGCCATGGCGCGAGCGGCCGGGGAGGTGGCTCCACTGATGCTGACCGGCGTGGTGAAGTCGGCCCATAGCCTGCCTCTCGATGGCGCATGGCCGTTTGTCCACCTGGAACGAAAATTTATGCATCTTGGCTTCCATATCTATGATATGGGTTTTCAATCGCCGAATGTGGAAGCGTCCAAACCACTCGTGTACCTGACGGCGTTGGTGCTACTGGTCCTGGTCTTTGCCCTTAACTTTACCGCCATCCGCCTTAGGAAACGCTTGCACGAGAAATATGCGATGAAAGGTTTTTAATTATGGTAATGCCGTATCAGATGCGGGAAAACGTGGTCGAAGCCGCCGGCCTCGATTTTCATTATGGCGAAAAACAGGCGTTGTTCGGGATCGACCTGGCTGTTCGACGTGGCCTAGCAACCGCCTTTATCGGGCCGTCCGGCTGCGGCAAATCCACCTTTCTCCGTTGCCTCAACCGCATGAACGACCTGGTGGACGACACCAGGATCACGGGCACTCTTACCATTGACGGGGAAGATATCTATTCATCGGAGACGGATGTCATCACCTTGCGCAGGCGGGTGGGGATGGTATTTCAGAAGCCGAACCCGTTCCCCAAAAGTATTTATGAAAACGTCGTCTATGGATTGCGGATCGCCGGAAAGCGTGATCGGGTTGGCCTGGACGCCGCGTGCGAAAACAGCCTCCGTCGCGCCGCCTTATGGGACGAGGTCAAGGACCGGCTCAAGGAATCGGCTCTGGGCCTGTCCGGCGGGCAGCACCAAAGGCTGTGCATTGCCAGGGCGATCGCGGTGCAGCCGGAAATCATCCTAATGGACGAGCCATGTTCAGCGCTGGATCCGCGTTCCACCGTCAAGATCGAAGAACTGATCACAGAGCTCAAGGGCGAATATACGATCATCATCGTCACCCATAATATGCAACAGGCAGCCCGCGTTTCCGACAGGACGGCATTTTTTTATGAAGGGCGCTTGATGGAGGAAGGCAAGACCAAGAGCCTGTTCACCTCCCCTCGACGCAAGGAAACAGAGGATTATCTGACAGGGAGATTCGGCTAATGTCTATTCATCTGCAGCGCGAACTGGAAAACCTGAACCGTCTCACCCTCGGCATGTGCGCCCATGTTGAGCAAAACGTCAGAGACGCCTGCCATGCATTTCTTGAGGGCGACGACGATTTGGCGCGGAAAATAATCGCGAGTGACCGGGAAGTGGATAAAATGGAGATAGAGCTTTCCGAAAACTGTCTTAAGGTTTTGGCATTGTATCAGCCGGTGGCGGGAGATCTGCGTTTTATCTTTTCCCTGTCGAAAATCGCCGGCATACTTGAGCGTATCGGAGACCTGGCCGAGAATCTCGCGCGCAAAACCAAGACCTTGTCCCAATTGGAAGCTGTCCTGATACCGACGGAGCTGGCAGAAATGGCGGATATCGGCAGGAGTATGCTCAAGGACAGCATCGACAGTTTTGTGGCCCGTGAAACAGCCAAGGCCAAAGCGGTGATCGCGACCGACAAGGAGGTCAACGCCCGAAAACGCCTGGTGCGAAAAACGGCTGAGACGGCGATACAGGCGAGACCGGCCAACTGCCGCCAATGGCTGGCGATTATCGCCGCGTCCAGGAATATTGAGCGGATGGCCGACATGGCCGCTAACATCGCGGCGGAAGTGGTGTATGCAATCGACGGGAAAATGATCCGGCACGGATTTGATTCCGAATGACAGGAACACCTTTTCATGACCAAAGACGAAATAACCATATTTGTCATCGAGGATGAGGAGGACATCAACAAGCTCCTCCTTTTCAACCTGCGAAAAGAAGGGTATGTAGCCCGTGGCGCGGGAAGCGGCGAGGAAGGATTGGAAACGCTTGCCGAAACAAGGCCCGACCTCCTCATTCTCGACTTGATGCTGCCGGGAATGGACGGCATGGCGGTATGTAGAAAGATGAAACAAAATCCCGACCTGCGGAATATTCCCATACTTATGCTCACCGCCCGCGATGAAGAGGAAGACGTCGTCTCCGGCTTTGATGCGGGAGCGGACGATTATGTCGCGAAGCCCTTCAGCAACCGCGTCCTTATGGCACGCGTGCGGTCTTTGCTACGGCGCAGCGGGCTGGTGGCTGATGACGAACCGGTGGACACCCACAGGCTGACGGTCGGAAAAATAACCCTCTTCCCCGAACGCCGGGAAGTGACTGTGGATGGCAAGCAGATCGAACTGACGGCGGGCGAGTATAAAATGCTGCAGGTGATGATGCGGCGGCCAGGCGTCGTTTTTACCCGCTACCAGCTTCTCGACCTGGTGCGCGGTGCGTTGCACGCGGTGACGGACCGCGCGGTCGACGTACAGATTGTCGGGTTGCGGAAAAAGCTTGGCAAGGCGGGAAAATTGATTGAAACGGTGCGCGGGGCTGGTTACCGGATTTCGCAAAAAGAAAAAGCTTTCTAGACGTGGGGATAGATAATGCGTGGCTACAAGCTTAATACATTGTTGATCATCGCTGTCCTGGCAAGCGGCGTGGCGGCGCTGTTGCCGTTCGCCTTCATGGGCTCGGATGTTTTGGAGGCGTCGTACCGGGAAAATGCGCAGCGCGATGTCCTCGCCAACGTCAATCTTTTTAAACAGGCGCTGAAGCCGCATATGGACGAGCTGGAAAATGCTGCGAGCAGCCTCGCCGGATTCATCGCCACCGCCCAGGAAGGCAGCAACACCCGTTTCACCATCGTTGGAGCGGACGGCAGGGTCATCGCCGATTCCAATGAAGAAGCGGATCGGATGGAAAATCATGCCAACAGGCCGGAAATCAAGGCCGCACTCGACGGCCGGACCGGCACGGAAATCAGAAGAAGCCCGACTCTGGGGACGGATTGGATATATGTTGCCGTGCCGCTCGGGAACGGCATGGTGGCACGGGGCGCCGCATCCCTCGACGATCTGAACCAGCGTCTCTCCCTTTGGTGGCAAAAAACGCTTCTTGGCTTTGGCCTGTCGTTATTGGTGCTGTTGCTCCTCGCCCTCGTCGTGGCGCGAAAAATTTCCCGCCCGCTGGAAGCTGCCGTGATTGGTGCGAACAAATATGCGGCAGGGGATTTTTCCTACCGCATCCCGCAATCCGGATCTACCGAAATGCGTACACTCGCCTCGTCGTTGGACACGATGGCGAATGAGTTGGATATGCGTTTCACCCTGATAATGCGACAAAAAGAGGAGATGAAGGCGGTTTTTGAAAACATGTCCGAAGGCATCCTGGCCGTCGACCCGTCGGGCCGGATAATGCTTATAAACCGCACGGCCGAAGAGACGCTGCTGGTCGGTACGGAAAATATGGGGAGTATTCTGGAAAATGCGATACGTACCCCCGAGCTTCTCGACTGCATCGCTGCGGCCCGCACGGCACAAGGCGTTTTGGAAAAGGAGATCCGCATCACCAACAAGGCTGACAGGGAACTGTTGCTGCATGTCAACGCGGTGGCGATGCGGCAGGACGGTGTGGAAGTCGGCGTCCTTGCGGTTTTCCGGGATATTACGCGGATAAAGCAATTGGAAATTATGCGCAGGGATTTTGTCGCCAATGTCTCGCACGAGTTGCGTACTCCAGTGACGGCGATTCAAAGCTGTCTTGAAACGCTCGCCGACGGCGAGATGAATGACAAGGCCGAGGCGCGGGAATTTTTGGAAATGTCGCTGAAACACACCCGCCGTATGGGCCGGATCATCGCCAATCTTCTACTTCTGGCCGGTATGGAATCTGGGGAAAAAACCAAGGAAAGCGTATCGCGATGCGGAGTCAAAGCCCTCCTCGAAGAGGCAATTTTGCTATGCGGTGAAGACGCACGCAATAAATCGGTGCGTTTCGACCTGTCCTGCGACGAAACATTGACCGCGCTGACCAGCCCGCAGCTCCTGGTGCACGCTCTTGTGAATCTTATAGACAATGCCATCAAATACGGTCCCGAAGGAGGTACCATCACGATCGCCGCCCGCGAAGAAGCCGATGGCATCGAGATCGTCGTATCTGATGAAGGTCCCGGTATAGCTCCCCGCTACCAGTCCAGGGTTTTTGAACGCTTTTACCGGATCAATGATTCTTCGCGGACGCAAAAAGGTTCCGGCCTTGGCCTATCCCTCGTCAAGCACATTGCCATGGCGCAAGGTGGCAATATAGTCCTGAAAAGTGAACTAGGCTCGGGAAGCACGTTTACGCTCGCCCTGCCAAAGTAAAAAAAAAATTAGCTCTATAGCATGTATCCCCCGCCCAACCGCCACATTATATATGCGGCGGCTTTTTTCGTCATTCTTCCCCCATCCCGCATTTCCTTAAGAGCCTATCCGAATAGGCGATTTTCCTTTTTCAGCTTGTTGAATATGA
>DAIOFH010000061.1:0-21989 GCA_036745875.1 Planctomycetota bacterium
TACAGAAGCTGTTGCCGCCGGTAAATGAAAAAGCTGCTTCCGGCTTTCCTTCACATATTGCGGCTTGCCGGACGGCGCTTGTTATGGATAATTGTTCCGCTGTATTAGTCGCCTATCCATTGGTACCCATTCATATAAAGGAAAACGCTATGAGCGAAAAGGAATTGATTTATTTTGATAATGCGGCGACGACCCGTACGGACCCCGAGGTCGTAAAGGCAATGGAACCGTATTTTGCTGAAAAGTACGGCAACGCCGCTTCGCAATACTACGAGCTTGGGAGACAGGCGCGGGCAGCCCTCGACGACGCCCATGCCAAAGTTGCAGAATTGATCGGCGCTCAGGAAGACGAAATTTTCCTGACCTGCGGAGCGACCGAATCCGATAACTGGGCTATCCAATCGACTATCCTGGGCGGTAAGAAAAAACATGTTATTTCTTCAGGTATTGAGCATCATGCGATTTTGGAAACACTCGAATATTTCAAAAAGATCGGCCTCTGCGATTTCACCCTGTTGCCTGTCGACAAATATGGACAAGTCAATCCTGAAGATTTAAAGAAAACTATCCAACCCGACACTGGCCTTGTGACAATCATGCACGCCAACAACGAAATCGGTTCGATGCAGCCGATCAAGGAATTGGCCGCTGTCGCGCACGAGGCGGGGGTGCCGTTCCACACCGACGCCTGCCAGTCTGTGGGGAAAATTGGTATTGATGTGGCTGATCTCGGCGTCGACATGCTGAGCCTGTCCGCCCATAAATTCCACGGCCCAAAAGGCATTGGCGCTCTGTACGTGAGGAAAGGGACAAGGATCGTGCCGTTCATGCATGGCGGCGGCCAGGAAAATCGGCGCAGGGCAGGTACTTCCAATGTTTCCGGCGCGGTCGGTATGGCCAAAGCGGTGGAACTGGCAGCCAGCAAATACATCCCGGACGGGCCGCGCCAGTTTGAGATGGTGGAAAAAATCTGGCAAGGCCTTGATGCAGGCATTCCCAAGATTCACCGTAACGGCAATCCAAAAGACCGTATCCCCAATATGCTGTCCATCTGCGTTGAAGGCGCGGAAGGCGAGGCCATACTCGGCTATCTCGACATGTTCGGCATACAAGTTTCTTCCGGCTCCGCCTGCACTTCGGGCAGCCTCGAACCTTCACATGTCCTTCTTGCCTGCGGCGTGCCGGTCGAATTGGCGCACGGCTCGATCCGCATCAGCCTCAGTCACGAAAACACGGAAGAACACGTCACGACGATCATAGACGCCATGCCCAAGGCGGTTGCCCGGCTTCGGGAAATGAGCGTCACCTGGAAAGGTTAATTTTACCGCTGATCTGCGGGTCTCGTCATAATTCATAACGAAGTTTAGGAAAGAGTTTTCGCGATGAGCAAGTTTATTTTTGTTACCGGCGGCGTGGTGTCTTCCCTCGGAAAAGGGTTGGCGTCCGCCTCCATCGGGTTTTTGCTGCGCAGCAGGAAATTGCGCATTTCGATGCAGAAGTTGGACCCCTATATCAACATCGACCCGGGGAGCATGGACCCGATGCAGCATGGCGAAGTCTATGTCACCGACGACGGCGCGGAAGGCGACCTCGACCTCGGTCATTACGAACGCTTTGCCGGAGTCACCCTGAACCGCCGTTCCAACGTGACCACAGGCAGGATTTACCAGCGGGTGATCATGGCGGAGCGTCGTGGGGAGTACAAGGGGCGGACAGTGCAGGTTGTCCCACATGTGACCAACGCGATCAAGGATACCTTCAAACAGCTTGAAAAGCCCGATGTCGATATCGTCATCGTCGAGCTTGGCGGTACTGTAGGCGACATTGAGGGCCTTCCTTTTATTGAAGCGTTCCGCCAGTTTTCCCTTGAGCGGGACTACGGTGATGTGATGTTTATCCACCTTACGCTGGTTCCATACCTCAAGGCGTCGGGGGAGATCAAGACAAAGCCCACCCAGCACTCGGTGCAGAAGCTTCGTGAATACGGCATCCAACCCGATATCATCATCTGCCGTTCGGAAGATCCGATATCGGCATCGGTGAAGGAAAAGATCGCGATGTTCTGCAATGTCAAACCGAAGTTCGTGGTTGACGAAAGGAATGTCGACGTCACAGTATATGAAGTGCCGGTCATCCTGCACGAACAGGATGTAGACGGCATGATTTGCCAGCGCCTGAACATAGAGGCGAAAGAGGCCGACCTCACCGACTGGAGCAACATGCTCACCCTGGCGGCCAATCCTGAAAAGACCATTGAGGTCGCCCTTGTCAGCGCCCATCACGCCATGGCCGACAGTTACAAATCTGTCACCGAGGCGCTATTCCACGGCGGTGTCGCCAACCGTACCAAGGTCAAGATACGCCCGGTCGACGCGGCCTCACTGGACAAGACCAATGTCCAGGGGGCGCTTGACGGAGTTCACGGCATCGTCATCCCCGACGGCGTACCTGACAAGTGCAACGACGGCATCATCACCGCCATCCGCTTTGCCAGAGAGAAAGGGATCCCTTTCCTCGGCATCTGCCTCGGCATGGAATTGGCGGTGGTCGAATTTGCCAAAAACGTCGCGAGGATCGACGGAGCGTTTCACGGCGGGGGCGAAAGGAGTGAGGACGGATTTATCGCCGACGCGGCGGTGGTCGCGCGGCTGGACGAGGAGAAGCACCCGACGGCCGGGAAGGGTGCCTTTTTCAGGAAAGGCCTTTACGCCGCCTCCTTGGCGAAAGGCTCCCTGATCCGGCGGGCTTATAACGACGCCGAACTTGTCAGGGTCCGCCACCGTAATGCCTGCGAAGTCAACCCCGAGGTAGTCGATACGCTGAAAGAGGCAGGACTGTTCGTCTCGGGCGTCAATCCCGACTCGCAGTTTGTGGAAGCGATAGAACTTCGCGACCATCCCTGGTTTGTGGGCGTCATATTCAGGCCCGAATTCCACAGTCGCCCGGTTGCACCGAGCCCATTGTTTACGACTTTCGTAGACGCCTGTGTGAAGCATTCTAGTACATAGTCAATTTAAAAAATGCGGATATCACCAGACGGTAAACATGAAACAATGAGAAAATTGACTATGTACATAACCACGATCTCAATCTTGACTACGTACTAGCGCTTTTAAAGAATGAGTTGGCGCCACAACTATTGTTTTAAGCGCAATACTTGACATCCCTGATAGGAGATGACATGGCAAAATCTTCACCCTCCCGTTTGTTCGGCGGCATTGATGTCGGCGGCACGAAAATCTTGGCAATGATTACAGACGAACGCGGTTCGATCATATCAACGGCGAAAAAGAAAACCAAGGGGACATTGGGTTTCGAGGGCGTTTGCCAGCGCGCCGCCGCCGCCATTGTGGATGCGGCTGAAATGGAAGGTCTCAAACTGGACGACCTTGCAACCATCGGTATTGCGGTACCATGTCCTGTCCTGGACAACGGTGTGACGGCGGAGGCCCCGAACCTGCCGGGTTGGAAAAACGCCCCACTCATCAAGACAATGCAAAGCCTCACCGGGCGTCCCTGTTTTGCCGAAAACGACGGGAATGCCGGAGTCTATGGTGAATACGTTTTTGGTGCGGCAAAAGACGCCAAAACCCTTGTCGGGTTGTTTATTGGCACGGGCGTCGGCGGAGGGATGGTTATTCACGACCATCTCATTGTCGGGGAAAATCATATGGCCGCCGAAGTAGGGCACATGATTGTGCAAGAGGGCGGCAGAAAATGCGGCTGCGGACACAAGGGTTGTCTGGAAGCCTATGCCTCAAAAACCGGCATGGCACGCCGTATCGCCTGGGAAATTGTCCATGAAGGAAGGGATTCGGTTCTGGTGCAGGCTTGCCCGGACGGCAACTACGCCACCGTGAAGTCGTCGGTTTTACGAGATGCCTACCGCGCCGGTGACCAGGTGGTGGTGGAAGCGCTTGATGAAATGGCCCTGTATATCGGGGTCGGTATTGCAGGCATGATCACCCTTCTTGGTCCAGACATGATTGTCATCGGAGGTGGGGTGTTTGAAGCACTGGGAAAAGAGTTGCTGCCTGCCGTCAAGGAGTCGGCGCGTAAACGAACCTGGCCGGAGGTATCATTCAAGGATACCAAGATCACCTTGGCGCAACTCGGTGACCATGCCGTGGGGCTTGGCGCGATTGCCTATGCCAAACGCTCTCTCGACAGGCAGATGGAGAAATAGTGTCTAAAATCGTGATTATTGCCAATCCGGACAAACCGGAGGCGGTGCGTTTTGCCGAAGAGGTCAATACCCACCTACAGGCACGGGGCGATGCGACACGTCTGAGTATTGATCTTGACGACGATTTTAGCAATCTTCATGCCGACATTGCGGTGGTTTTCGGCGGCGATGGCACGGTGCTTGGCGTTATCCAGCGTTTTTCCGGCAACGTACCGCCAATTCTAGCGTTTAATCTAGGGCGTCTCGGGTATCTGGCGGGAAATCCGCCGCACGACATGATGGCGCGCATCGATGACGCAATTGCCGGCAAACTATCCGAGAGTTCCAGGATGATGCTGCAAGTGGAGGTGAAGTTCACCAACGGACAGGCGTGGAACTGCCTTGGGCTAAACGAAATCGTCCTTGCTCCAGTGCGTCCCGGTCGGATGGTTCCGTTGGAAGTGCAGGTTGACGGTGAAGATGTCATGTATACGAGGGGAGACGGCATCATTGTAGCGACTCCCACTGGATCGACAGCCTACGCCTTGTCTGCCGGAGGCCCGGTTGCAAGCCCCGAATTGGACGCGATGATCATTACTCCCATCTGTCCCCACCAGCTGGCGAATCGTCCGTTGGTTCTCGGGCCGGAGGAAAAAGTTGTACTGCGACACTTCGGCGTTCATGAGGTGGAGTTGACTGTCGACGGATCGAGAAGGATTGCGGTCGAAAGCGATGCGACTGTTCGCATCGGCAAATCTACTGAACGAGTCCGCCTTCTGACGCCGCTCCAGGAGCGTTTTCAGATTTTGCGGGAAAAATTGGGCTGGGGTTGGGGTGCCGACACCAAATTTTCCGAAACAGCCTCCTATTTATAAGGTATGGATGATCTATGATTGAGTTGCCGGAAAAGAATTTGGCGCTTGTCGATCGCTTGCTTGACCTGACCCTGGATGAGGACGTGGGGGAGGGCGACGCGACCACCCAGGCGCTATTCAAGGATAAGGCGGTCAAGACTACTGCGTATTTCAACGCCAGAACTGAAGGTGTCATGGCCGGCGGAGCCGTGGTAGCCAGGCTGTATGAAAAACTGTCAGTGCGTCTTCTCGGCAAGCCGGACGTGGTTGAACTGACGCAGCAAGTGGCGGACGGACAGACGTTTTCACCGGGTTTGACCCTCCTGACGATCCAGGGGGACAGCGATGTCATCCTCACGGGCGAGCGTAGCGCGTTGAACTTGTTGCAGCGCATGTGCGCAATCGCCACCAGGACGCGATCCTATGTCGACAAAGTTGTTGCCGTGGGCGGCAAGGCGTCCGTCTTGGACACCCGCAAGACAAATCCCGGCCACCGGGTGCTTGATAAGATGGCAGTCGTGGCGGGCGGCGGCGTCAACCATCGCATGGGCCTGTATGATATGATCCTTATCAAGGACAACCACCTAGTGGCACATGGCTCGCCGTCAAGCGCGATACGCGCGGCCCGGAAGGTCTCCGGCCTCCCCATCATGGTAGAGGTCGACGATTTTGGCCAGTTGCTTGATGCGCTGGCGGCGGAACCGGAGTATGTGCTTCTTGACAATATGTCCCCGGCAAAACTCGCGGAAGCGGTCAAGCTGACTGACGAGCATTGCGGCAAAAAAAGTCTGCGACGCCCCCTTCTCGAAGCTTCGGGCGGAGTCAATCTGGAAACGGTCGGCGCTATCGCCAAGGCGGGAGTCGACAGGATTTCCGTGGGCGCGCTGACCCATGGCGCCGGTTCCATCGACATCGGCCTTGATTTTGAATAACTGAAGGCGCAATCCTCAAGGAGTGGACAATGCTTAGATTTGTTTTGTTTGCCTTGCTTCTTTTTGCCGCGCCGCTTGCGGCGGCCGCCGATTTCGGCATGATGGACGTGACTTCCAGGGGCTGGACGCCGTTTTTCTCGGAATTTTTGCGATCCATCGATGCGACATGCTTTATTTGCCTGATCATCCTTGTCATCACGATAGGTCTGGGCGTGGACGCCTTCTATTTGATTCGCATCTCGCGCTTGATTCCCGATTATCTTCTCGGTGCGGTGCAGGAGGAAATGGCAAACGGTGAATATGAAAAAGCGCTGGAAATCAGCGCCAAGTCCGACTGTCTTGCCGGTCATATTTTCTCGGCCGCATTGTCGAAAACCGACCACTCCTTCGAACGCATGGAGGAAGCCATGCATGGTGAGGCCGACATACTGAGCCTGATCTGGCGTCAATGGGTTGGACAATTCCGGTTGCTCGCCCTTCTCGGGTTCGCTGCCGGTATTCTTGGAGCGCTTATAAACATCCTGCGCCTCATTTCCGAATTGCAGGGACGCCCGAACCTTGGCTTGGCCTTTTCCTCTTCCTATGAGATGCGCGCCTTATTGTACAGCATTTTCGGCGCATTGTTCTTTGGCTTCCTTTCGGCAACCCTCGCGCTGGTCATCCATAAAACCTGTCTCTCCAAACTGGAGCGAATCCTCCTCGAAGGTCGTCGCCTTGGCGAGGAGCTTCTCGACCCGTTTCGTCCGCTACCGCAGGGCGTTGAAGACGATATAATGTAGATGCGAGTGTAATACTCTGCAAAAGGATACGAATTTGTTTGTACTTGCTCTTGTTGCCAGTTATCTTCTCGGTTCTGTACCATTTGGTTTGCTGTTGGGTTTTCTCACGGGGACCGATATCCGGCAACATGGTTCAAAAAACATTGGCGCGACCAATGTTTTCCGCGTCTGCGGGAAAAAACTTGGCATTCTTGCCTTTTTCCTGGATTTTCTCAAAGGACTTATCCCTACCGTATGGCTGTTGCAACTTTCAGGAGAATGGCCGCCGCTTCCGTATATCGCGATATTTGCCGGCATTGCCGCGGTGCTTGGCCATAATTTCTCCGTATGGCTCAAATTCAGGGGCGGAAAGGGTGTAGCCACTTCGGCCGGAGTGGTGGCTGGCTTAATGTGGCTGCCGTTTGTGATCGCCTTTGCAGTATTCATTATTGTCGTCGCAATCTTTCATTATATTTCCCTGGGCTCGATGCTTGCGAGCGTCAGCCTGGTAATTGCCGCGTTTTTCATTCTTCCCGACCCGCTTGGCACAAACCTTCCTTTGTTCATCCTCGCCGTTTTGCTGTGCATCATGCTTATCTTCCGCCACCGCAACAACATCGAGCGTATCCTTAAGGGCACCGAAAATCGCTTTCCTCCGCCCAGAACATAGGTTGTTTTTTTTATTTACTAAATATGACGGTAAGTGAGAAATCCTTGACTTTTTCCACCGTGGATTTATAAAGGATTTATACCTGAAAACGTTTACCCATGACGTTGATTGTAAGCAACAAAATTTTCATTAGTGTTTTTACAAAAACCATGTAACGTGATATACTATACTTATTAGTATGCACCTTGCGATTCTGTCGCTATCTTATGCATTCCTCTACAACTTGAGTTGCAGCGTATTTAGCAGTGAGACCGAGCGCGTTGTACTTGGCAACAACGGTATCTGGTTATGAACGCGCTAATGAAAGAGGAGCCAGTTTGTCTGAATATATCCTCGAACTTAAAAACATCACCAAAACATTCCCCGGCGTCAAGGCGTTGAATAATGTCCAGTTCCAGCTGAAGCCGGGAGAAATCCACGCCCTGATGGGGGAAAACGGCGCTGGCAAGTCGACCTTCATCAAAGTCATCACCGGCGTCCATCAACCCGACTCGGGGCAGATCTACCTGGACGGCAAGGAGGTCGTTTTTCCCGATCCCATCGCCGCTCAAAACGCCGGGATCGCCGCCATTTACCAACATGTCACCAGCTATCCCGACCTTTCGGTCACAGAGAATATTTTCATGGGCCACGAGAAAACCGGCGCGTTCGGCCGCCTTCTTTGGAACGAAATGCACGAGCAGGCAGCACAGCTTCTCGGCCGCATCGATGCGCAATTTTCCCCCAAAGCGCTAATGAGCTCCTTGTCTGTCGCCCAGCAGCAAATAGTTGAAATTGCCAAAGCTTTCTCGCAAAACGCCCGTATCATCATCATGGACGAACCGACCGCAGCCCTCACTAAGCGCGAATCCGAAGACCTTTACCGCATCACGGAGCAGCTTCGCGACAGTGGCGTTTCCATTATTTTCATTTCCCATCGTTTTGAAGATATGTATAAGCTGGCCTCGCGGGTCACCGTTTTCCGTGATTCCAGTTATATCGGCGCCTGGAACGTGAATGAAATTTCTACCCACGAACTGATCGTCGCCATGGTCGGCCGTGAGATAACGCAGCTGTTCCCGCCGAAGGAAAACACTATCGGCCAGGAAATATTCAAGGTCGAGAACCTGTCCAAAGCCGGCTATTTCAAGGATATCAATTTTACCCTGCACCAGGGTGAAATTCTTGGTTTTACCGGCCTTGTCGGCGCGGGAAGGAGCGAATTGTTCCAGTCCATCTTCGGCATCATGCCCTATGATTCCGGACGCGTCTATGTTGAAGGCAAAGAAACGAAAATCACCAGTCCCGGCGATTCCATGCGCTCCGGCGTAGCCTATCTCCCCGAAGACAGGCAGAAGCAGGGGCTCGTCCTTTCCTGGTCCATCGGCAGGAACATCAGCCTCCCCGCCCTCAAATCCTACTCATCGCGTGGCTGGATCAAGGAAAAGGATGAAATTCGCCAATCCCACTCATTGTCCGAACGCCTGACCGTCAAAGCTCCTTCGGTGCACGATCTCGCGAGTTCCCTGTCCGGCGGCAACCAGCAGAAGGTGGTCATGGCCAAACTGCTGAACACCCAAGCCAAGATCCTCATTCTCGACGAACCGACCAAAGGCGTCGATATCGGTGCCAAATCCGCGATGTACGGGATTATCGCCGAGCTTGCCAAAAACGGTTACGGCATCATCCTGATCACTTCGGAAATGCCGGAAGTCCTCGGCATGTGCGACCGTATCCTTGTCATGCGCGGCGGTAGGCTGACGGCGGAATTCAGCCATGATGACGCCAGCCAGGAAAAAATACTTGAGGCCGCGATGGCCAGCAAAGCGGGGGCATAGCCACTTATGAGTTCTACTACGAATCCGCAGATAAACACGGAAAAGATTTCCTTCCTCTCCCAGGTCGGAAAATTCAGGGAAATCGGCCTCCTGGTTTTTATCGTGGTCATCATGCTGTTCACACAATGGAAAAATTCCAACTTCTTCACCTTTGAAAACTTCGACGACCTTCTCGCAAACGCTTCCATTCTCGGCATCCTCGCCCTTGGCATGATGGTCGTCATGATTACCCGGGGAATCGACCTGTCCATTGGTGCGAGCCTCGCACTCTCCGGCATGGTGTCAGCCATGGCCGTTGCGCACAACCCGGAACTGCACCCGCTTCTCGCCATATTGCTGGGGACCGCCGTCGGCCTCGTCTGCGGCGCTCTCGTCGGGATTGCTGTGGCGGTGTTCGGCGTCCTGCCTATTATCGCCTCCCTCGGCATGATGTACGTATTCCGCAGTTTGACCTATATAGTCAACGACCGGCGCTGGATCAGCGCCTACCAGATGCCTGATTCCTTCAAGGATATGGCGACGGGGAGGTTCATGGGGATACGGTATTACATATTCATCGCCATGGCGTTTTATCTGATCTTCTACTATTTCGCCAACCATACCCGAACCGGCCGCCGCATCTATGCCGTAGGTTCGAATCCGGAATCCGCCATCGTCAGCGGCATCAAGGCAAAACGGATCATCTGGCTCGTTTACGCCATCAACGGCGGGTTGTGTGGGTTGTGCGGCGTCCTCTGGGTCGCCAAATTCGCATCTGCCCAAGGCGATACCGCAACAGGTTATGAAATGAATGTCATTGCCGCCTGCGTCCTTGGCGGCGTCAGCGTCATGGGAGGCTCGGGGAAAGTGTCGGGGGTTCTTCTTGGCACCTTGCTTCTCGGCACACTGAACAATGCCTTGCCTATGATCAATATGTCCGTGTTTTGGCAAAATGCGATTCAAGGCGCGATTATCCTTACGGCTGTGATCGTAAACACCCTGGTTAAGCGTAATGTCGATCACACCAATTTACTGCGGAGACCCATCTAATGCCCGAGGCCAGACGCATCGCGGTCGACAGGCCGTTTTCCTGGAAAGGTTTCTTCCTTCAGTGGGAATGGCTCCTGTTTGTCGTTTTTATCCTTATTCAGGTCGTCAACTCGCAGCTGACCCCCTATTATCTCGACTTCGCCAATCTTATCGACGCGACCATGACCTTCCTGGACAAGGCGTTCATCGTCCTTCCCATGGCGTTAGTCATCGTGATGGGCGAGATCGACATTTCTGTCGGTTCCACCGTCGCCTTGTCGGCCGTCCTTATGGGCATGGTGAATGCGGCGGGGGTACCCATGCCCCTTGCGATGGCGCTGTGCCTTGTGGTCGGCTGCATCTGTGGCTGTATCAACGGCGTGATCCTCACGCGCTTCTCGGAGCTTGCGCCGATGATCGTCACCTTGTCCACTATGATCATTTATCGCGGCATCGCCCTTATCCTCTTGGAAGATCAGGCGGTGGGGCGCTTCCCCATGTGGTTCGAATTCTTCGGCTGGGAATACGTCGGACCGGTTCCTTTTATGCTGCTCACATTTGTGATCATGGCTGTCATTTTTGGGTTGGTGTTGCACAAGACCACTTTCGGCCGCCAGGTCTACGCCATTGGTTCAAACCGCACCGCCAGCCTGTTCTCCGGCGTTCCGGTGGACAGGATCAGGATCACCTGCTACACATTGGTCGGCCTGATGTCCGGTGTGACGGCGATTTTCCTCACTTCACGCATGGGCAGCACCAGACCAAACGTCGCCCAGGGATATGAACTTGACGTCATCGCCATGGTCGTCCTCGGCGGTATTTCCACAGCCGGCGGCAAGGGCAGGATGATAGGCGCGGTGATGGCGGTCTTTATCGTCGGTTATCTGCGTTATGGCCTTGGCCTGAAAAATGTCTCCTCCCAGGTCCTGATGATCATCGTCGGCCTGCTTCTTATCTTCGCCGTGATGTTGCCGAACATCAAACAAATGCTGGTTCCATACTTCGCCGCGAAGAAACAACGATAAAATGCGATTGGCGCATTTATCCACATTTTGACAGAGTTTTTTGCTTTTTTCTTAGGAGGAATTACTATGTTCAAGCGCATTACCCTGTTGGTTGCCCTTGTATTGGTGGGCTGCCTGGTGTCCGCCTCCGCCGGCGAAAAGAAGAAATACGCCTTTATCTTCAAGTCCACCGGCAATCCGTTTGGCGAAAAGGTGATGGAAGGCTTCAAGACCGCGATTGAAGAGCAGGGCGGCGAATGCATTCTACGCGCTCCCGATCTGCCGACCGCCGAAGCCCAGATCATGATTATTGAAGAATTGATCGCCCAACGCGTCGATGCCATCGGCCTCGCCGCCAACGATCCGGAAGCCCTTGGCCCGGTTCTCAGGAAGGCCATGCGCAACGGCATCAAGATTCTCACCGCCGACTCCGGCGTAAATCCGAATTTCCGCGCTGTCCATATCAACCAGGCTGATCCCGAACTGATCGGCAGGGTCGAAATCCAGGCCGCCTATGACATGGCCGGCGGCAAGGGCGACATCGCCATCCTCTCGGCGACCTCGCAGGCCACCAACCAGAACATCTGGATCGAATGGATGAAGAAGGAACTCGAAGACGCGAAGTACAAGGATATGAAGCTGGTCAAGATCGCCTATGGTGACGACCTCCGCGACAAGTCGACGTCGGAAACGGAAGCACTCCTCAAGACCTTCCCCGACCTCAAGGTCATCATCGGCCCGACCACCGTCGGCCTCGCCGCAGCCGGCAAGGTTCTGACGGACAAGAACCTCCAGGGCAAAGTCTTCCTGACCGGCCTCGGCCTGCCTAGTGAAATGGCCGAATACATCCAGAATGGCGTCTGCCCCTGGATGTACCTGTGGAATCCGATCGACCTCGGCTACCTCGCAGGCTACGCCGCTGTCGGGCTTGCCGAAAACAAGATTGACGGCGCCCAAGGCGGCAAAATCGAGGCCGGCAAGCTTGGTGAAAAAGTCGTCATCGCGGCCGGCGACGGCGGCACCGAAATCATGCTCGGCGCGCCCTTCAAATTCGACAAAGACAACATCAACGAATGGAAGAGCGTGTACTAAACCTGTTTTGCGATATGGAAGTTATGATAACAAGAATCCCCGGTGCACTGTGCCGGGGATTCCTCGTATATTAAGGGCTTGACTCCGGTATCCGGACGAAAAAAGCCACTGTAGAGCTGGCCCTGCGGGAATTTGTCGCCCGGCGCACGAGAAAGAACCTGGCCGATCTGCGCGGCAAGATTTATTTTGCCGGCGACTATAGTTATGCTGCAAGGCGTTGAGAGGTCAGGAACTTTGTTGTTTACTATTTCACTTTTGTTGTGATCCGCATGTTTATTGGCCGAATCTTTTTGACTGACCTTCGGCGTCTTGGAGCAACGTCTTTATCAATGTATGATTTTTGTAACGCGGCGACAATCACATCGTTAATGCTTTGTCCTGTCGATTCCGCCTCAAAAGCAATTGCTTTGTGAAATTCCGGTGGTAGACGCAGATTTAACTTTCCCGAATAAGGGCGTTCAGGCTCCTTACCCATTTCTTCGCAATCGGAAAGGTAACTGTCTAGGGCGATGGCAAACTGTTGTCTCATTTCACCGACGCTGAGGCCATGAAAGCTTACAATATCGTTAATACCGAGAATACGCCCAACAAAAAAGCCGTCTTCTTCGCTATAACGAATGGAAGCGCTATAGCCACTGTAATGCATGATACTATTATCCACAGTTTATCCTTTTATGGCTTGATTCCCAATTGTTCCAAGACCTCGCGTAGTTCCCGAATCTGATAGGCGAAGGCCGTATTTCCCGGATGAGGTCTGTGTGTGTTGAAAACACGACCATCTTTTCGAAAAGATACCCGCGATCCCTCCTTCTCCTTAACCATAAACCCAAGAAATCGCATGAGCGATTCAACATTCCTGAAGGGAAGGGTATTGGGCGCCGGTTTCGAAAAAATTGCTTCGAGAGTCTTTTTATGTTTTTTGTTCATTAGTCTATAATACCATTTATTAGTACTATGTCAAATGAATACATCTAACTGACTACGCTCAGTAATGGAATACGGGGCAAACAATGACATGGGTTGCGTATGGCTGTGAAACAATAATCCCCGACGCACAGCGCCGGGGATTGTTGTTGGTGCAGGTGGCTAACCTGGATGACTATTGTTTCTTGTTTTCGGGCGCATTGACGTCTAGGCCCTTTTCAATCAACTTATCAAGCCTGTTGCGTTCGCGTTCTCGGCCGACCACTTCGTCGAATTCCTCATACCATTCAACAACAAACTTGAACGACTTCTCCTGGTGCAAAGAGCGAAGGGGTAAAACCGGGCGTCGGTTCTTCCAGTTTTTCCTGAACAACTCCTCGCGACGTTTGAAAACAGCTTTTCGCAATTCGAGCATTTTGGCTTCTGACAACACAGTATCCCTATCCTTAACTTCGTCCATACGTTCCCCCATAAATGAAAATGTTTACCGAACCCCCAGTTCGGCATAGATAAGCATTTCCATCCAGGCCAAATCCCATCCTGGATATTCTGTCGCATAACTGCAATTATCATGCAGAATGAAGATAATGCAGATAAGGAATATTTTTGCTTTCAACCAAGGCCGGAAAAGAATACTATGATCAAGCAGAGATCAGTTCAAATCCGTCAAGCGTGTGGCATTTTCGGTGAAAGTTGATTTTTTTGCAAGACTTTTTTTGATAAAAATTTACATATACGAAAAAATTTGCAAATTCACCTTGTATTGAATACTGAAACGAAAATTTATGATGAAACGATGCATCGAATGAGTTGCCCGTCAGGCAAAATCAACAGAAAGCGAATCATTTGCCTGCTAATGGCTGCAACATTCTGATTGTGGCCCTGCCGAGGCGGCGCATAAACAGCCCGTTCAGCGCACCCTCGCCAAGTTTAGGAATCACCACTCGCGCTGCGGATGCTCCCATGGTTCCCAGCACGCCCTCGCCGAGCATGCCTGTCATCTCTTCGCCAAGCACTTCACCGGCGGCATTGCCTGCTTCATCCGCGACGCCGGCGATAAAGGCATTGCGGATCGCCCGGGTAAATAGCAGCAGCGAAGCGGCTCCTCCCGTGCGCACATTATATAAGACGCACAATTCCTTGATCATTTTCAAGGAAATAGACAGGACCAGTATAGCGTCCAAAAGTGGGAGAGGAGATGCAATGACGCAGGCTGCAGAGCGCAAAGCCCATTTGTTGACCCTGGCTGTGGCGATTTGGTCGACAGGCTGCTGGAACACCCGGTAGAAATCCTTGAGCCAGGTTTGGCTGTCGATATCGCGTGTTTTCAGATAATCGCGCCCTTTTGCCAAACTGTCCAGGATTTCCTCGCTGAAACCGGTTTTGCCAAGCCGTTCCGAGTCTCTACCGGTGAGTGGATAATCGGCAAGGTATTTTTCCAAGTAGTTTCTGGCCGACTGGTAGTGTTCGATTCCGTCGCGGCGGGAGTCTGCCCGTGTTTTAAGTTCTTCGAGGGCAGCCATGTCGATCTGGCGGATCCGGCGCAGCCTGAACCAGGAAAGGGCCAAAATCACGATAATGAACAGCAGTACCAAAGAGCAGGCGGCAAGCGGCGTCAGGAGCAGCCATTTCTGCCATTCAGGCAGCGAGGACGCCATGGACAGGGCGGATATGGCCTGGCTGAAGACAAAGACTCCAAAGAGGGAGACTGTCGCCACAGTCACGAGGACATAGCCGAATCGCAGCCACCGGCTCAAAAAGAATCCACCTTCCGACATTGCCTCGTCTATTTCCGGCCGCGCACTCGCCAGGC
The DNA here is from genome assembly GCA_036745875.1 of Planctomycetota bacterium. Lineage (GTDB taxonomy): Bacteria > Planctomycetota > SZUA-567 > SZUA-567 > SZUA-567 > DAIOFH01. The sequence continues at coordinate 15,038 of DAIOFH010000061.1, forward strand.
TGGCTACTTCTTTCTCAGACAACAGGTCCGGTTTAACGTCAGGAATATTGGCGATGCATTCGCCTTCCCGATGCCTCGCGGTTGACTTCTCACCGATATCGGGGGCGGCAGCTATATGTTCGTCGGGTTTAACATTGTTGGGGCTGTCGGCTGCTCCACTTTTGGACTCCTCAATGATCTCGGGTTTGATATTGGGAACATTGGTGGAAATGGTGTTTGCCATGGCAAAAGCTCCGGATATAGACCAATAATTCGCATTATGGGAATAAAGGTTCGTATATTATGAATTGAAACAAACAAATAAGTCGATATACTTTTCTTGTCAGGTCACTGGTGATATTGAGGCTTCCTCTTTGGTAACGTTACCTTGCCTTTGCCGTCGCCGCCTCAACACATTTCGATTTGCCGAATACGCATCAGATCTACCCTGTTCTATGTTATAGCAAGACTGGTTGCCGTGCGTTTTTTCGTATAAAAGCAAAGACCTTGCTCTTCTCCGGCACGGTCATGTCATAATGAAGTCGAATATACGGTCAAGATTACGCTGCTCCGGCGCAAGAAAACGATTGGACAGCCTTGGCGGCGAAAGCAGGGGATAGCTGTACCGCGGATCTTCCGGGCTCCAGTCTTCCGGCCATTCGGGCATTAGTTCGGGGATGCGGAAAATTCGTTCCTCCGTGTCCTGCGCCGGTATGCCTTTCAAGGCTCTGCCGCCATCGTCAAGGTCAATGGACTTTGCAGAAACCCATGCGGAAGCCGTGAACGCCTCGTATTTCAATTTCGGCTGTTTGTTTTTCGCAATCCGCACCATGGACTTCGCCAATTCCCTGAGATTGTCCTGGTCGCGGCGGTGGATCATATCGCTTTTGGCGGCGATTATCGCGGCCTTGTCCACATTGGTGAAAAACCACCCGGAAGGCGTAATATTTTCCGCCAGCGTTTCCAACATATGGCTTGCGTCATTGTACCGGCTGACGCCTCCGGAAAGAATGCCGGGGATGTCAATGAGGAGAAGAAGGCGGTCGCATTCGTTGATGGCATCAAAGAGCGGTATGACAATAGTATCGCGGTATTGGCTATAGTTCCGCGCAAAATCGCCGTACAACACGTGCTGCCTGTCGCGGATGGTTCGGGAAAGTGGGCAGAATTCCGCACCGACCAATCCGGCAAAACGGTTGATCCCGCCGTTCTCCAGGTCGCCAAGACCGAATACGCCGGTACCGGCGTGATCGAGCATGAAGGTGGAGGGCGTGATAAGCTGGTTTTTATTGTGGACCATGCGGGAAAGGCATTGCTTGTAACTGGTCAGAAGCTCTCGCTCCCCGACGCCGTCGGTTTTTTCCAACAGCTGGAGATAAGGCGTAAAACCGTCACGAAGCCGATCATAACTGTTCCACAGGGTCAAAAGGGCGTCAGACCATTGGGCAAAGGATTCGTTGGCCGCGATATGCACGTCGGAAAGGCGCTCTCCGGGGAAATCCAGAAAATCCCATTCGACAGTGTTACTGTCAAGCTGACGGTGAATGCGCAGTTTATTCCAGAGACGGGTAGGAAAACCAAGATCCGAATAATTGAAGGTGCAGCGATAGCTGTATATGTCGCGGGTCTTTTCCGGCCAAGAAAGGTTTTGCGCTTCCATCAACTTGGCGCCCAAAAGGGTGCGGGGGAACGGATCGAATCCGTCCCTCGCTGGAAGTTCGCGGAAAGCCGTGACTTCGGCATTATTTGCAGGCTTGAAGCGGGTGGGTTCGAAGCGCTCCAAGTGTTGGAGCATGGAAAGCAGGAAGACGGTTTTTCCCGCCCCGGCAAGACCGGTGAGTGCGATTCGTCTTTTGTGGTCGAGCCAGCGCATACGTTTTCCTGTTCGTCTGTCGTCCTGGACTTGGACGGAAATTATGTAAGATATCTTTAATTGTCATTCTTTGTATGGAATTTTCCAGCATTATTGTCGCGACATAAAAAAAAGAAATAAATGCGTTTAATAAAACAGGGTTATTTGACTAGGGGTAATTGGACGTTTATAGTATGAAATAAGGCTGAAATGTACGAAGTTTTTATTAAAGCGCATTGAGAAATGCAATGGTCCATGTCAGCCTCGGCCAATCAAACAAACACATGCATCGTGAATCGATAACGCTTCCAAAACTACATGTATCGTCAGCTCGTTGCTGGCGCTTTGTGATGAGATACATTCTTTCACAGGAGGAAACGGCATGAGGTATCTTTGCATTGCATTGTTCGCATTGCTCGTTGGCCAGGCTTTCGTGGGGGCCGAGGCGGGCGAAAAGAAATGGAAGATCGGGTTCAGCCAATGCAACCTTGGCGAACCATGGCGCGCCCAGATGTATGAAGACCTCAAGAGGGAAGTGGCGAAATATCCCGATGACCTGGAACTGATCCACAAGGACGCGCAGAACGACACCGCGACCCAGCAGGCGCAACTTCGCGAATTCATCTCCGACTATGAAGCAGGCAACATCGACTGCATCCTGGTCTCCCCCAAGGAAAGCGCCCCATTCACCCCCATCGTCGCCGAAGCCTTCAAGGCGGGTATTCCGATCATCGTTATCGACCGTGAAATCCTCACCAACGACTACACCACCTTCATTGGCGGCGACAACACCGTCATCGGCCGCGCCGCAGGCGACTGGATCAAGGCGAAGTTGAACGGCAAAAAAGCGAAGATGGTCGAATTGACAGGTCTCATGACCGTCTCCGGCGCACAGGAACGGCACAACGGCTTTATTGACGGCATCAAGGGCTCGGACATTGAAATCATCTTCACCGCGGACATGAAGTGGCTCGAACCCGAAGCCATCAAGGAAATGGAATCCGCATTGACCCGCTTCGATGACATCGCACTCGTCTACGCCCACAACGATCCGGGTGCGCACGGCGCATACATTGCCGCCAAGAACGCCGGCCGCGAAAAGGATATTATTTTCGTCGGCGTCGACGGTCTGCCGCACGAAGGCGTCTCCTATGTCAAGCAGGGCATTTTCGGCGCGACCTTCCTCTATCCCACCGTCATGGATTCGGCGATCGAAACGGTGATGAAGCTGAAGAAGGGCGAAAAGGCGCCGAAGCGCATCATCATGGCGACCAAGGTGTTTGATAAGGATAACCCGGACGGAAAGCCCGTCGGCGAACCAGCTGTCACCTGGTAAAACCAGGCTTGCATGTTTGACCCGGGGAGGCGGACGAAATCCTCCGCCTCCCTACGTATTTCCATAAGGATTACGCATGGCTGACGAAACATTGCTGAAAATGACGGGAGTGGGAAAATCGTTCTCGGGGGTGCCGGTCCTCTCTGACGTCAACTTCGACCTGAAGGCCGGAGAAGTGCATATCTTGGCGGGGGAAAACGGCGCGGGCAAATCCACGCTCATCAAAATTATCTCCGGCGTGCATACGGACTATCAGGGATCGATGGAAATGTTCGGTAAGCCCGTGCGTTTCGCCTCACCCTTGGAGGCGAGCCGCTATGGCGTCTCCGTCATTCACCAGGAGATGTCCCTTATTCCAGGAATGAACACGGTGGACAATATTTTTCTCGGCAGGGAAAGAAAACTGCCGGGCTGGCGTTTTGACCGCAGCGCGCAAAATGCGCGGACGCGGGAACTTCTCAGACGCCTCGATCTGGAAAACCTCAACCTGAAAAAGCCGGTCGAAGAATTCTCCATGGCTGTGCGCCAGCGCATCGAGATCGCCAAGGCGCTGGCGTTTGAAGCGCGAATCTTCATTATGGATGAACCAACTTCGGCATTGCCCGAATCCGAAGTGGAGATGCTTTTCGGCATAATAAGAAATCTCAAGGAGTCAGGATTTGGGATCATATATATTTCCCACAAGATGGAAGAAATTTACCGGATCGCCGACCGCATCACCGTTCTTAGAAATGGCGAGTGGATGGGAACGGAGAAGGCGGTGGACATGCCGGAACAGGAACTGGTCAAAAAAATGGTCGGCAGGGAACTGGATGGCCGTTTTCCGCCACGCCTGAACACAAAAAAGGACAAGGTCCGCTTCAAGGTCGAGAACTTTTTCGTGAAAAATCCCGATCTGGAAGGCCGTTTCCTCGTCAATAATGTGTCGTTCCAGGCTTATGAAGGGGAAATCCTTGGTCTTGCCGGCCTCCAGGGATCGGGAAATTCCGAGCTATTGAACGGCCTGTTCGGTACCTACGGGAAGCTTGCCTACGGAAAGATATGGGTGGACGGCGAGTTGTGCGGCAACCAGGCGCCATCCACCTCGATCCGGCGAGGGCTATCCCTCCTGACAAACGACAGAAAGGCCTCAGGCATTATCCCCGAGGCGAGCGTTGGAGATAATATCACCATGGCGGCGATGGGTCGGTTCAGTTCGTCAATCTGGCGCAACCAGAAGCGCGAGAAAATAGCGGCCCAAGATCAAAAGACTTCTCTTCGGATTCGCCTGCGAACACTGGAGCAGCCGATCACCACCCTTTCCGGCGGCAACCAGCAAAAGACCCTGCTTGGCCGCTGGTTGGAGACTGATCCCAAGGTGTTGTTACTGGATGAACCGACGCGTGGCGTCGACGTCGGCTCCAAATTTGAAATATACGACCTGATGAACGAACTCACCCGTCGGGGCATGACCATCCTGCTGATCACCTCGGAGTTGCCGGAGCTGCTCGCGATGGCCGACAGGATCATCGTCATGCACAGGGGAGGAATAACTTCCGAATTCGCACGGGGCAAGGCAACCCAGGAAAATATCGTACACGCGGCCATGGGAGCATAACATGAGCAAATCACCGGAAAATGCCACTATTTCCGAAAACTTGTCGAACGAACCCTTTCTCAAGGTATTGCTCGGCAAGGCCTGGGTCAGGGCGCTTATCGCCCTTGCCATTATTTTGATCATTGGCTTTATTTTCAATGCCAACGGCACCTTTTTCCGCTGGGGGCCGCATCGCGACATGCTTCGCCAGACGGCGGTCTACGGCATGCTGGCAACCGGCCTGACTCTGGTGATCATCACCGGCGGCATTGATCTTGGCGTCGGCAGCGTCATTGCCGCGGTCGGCGTGCCATACTCCCTGATGCTAATGGCGACAGGCAAGGACAACTGGTACAACCAGGTATATTTTGTCATCCCGATTTGCCTCGCCATCGGCGCGGCCTGCGGGACGTGGAACGGTTTTCTCATCGGAAGATTCAAATTTCAGGCCTTTATCGCCACACTGGCAATGATGACTTTCGCCCGCGGCTTTGCCAAGCACATAGCGGGCGGCAAAAAGGTCATGAACGCGACTTTCAACCCGGACGGCACCTTTGTCTACAACACCACATTCCCTCCCATTACCGACTGGCTCAACTCCCGTGTCTGGGGCAACAACCTTGCCATCGTCACCATTATCATGTTGTGCTGCATGTTCACTGCCTGGATCGTACTGAACAAGCTGACTTGGGGAAGGTATATTTACGCTGTCGGCGGCAATGAAGAAGCCGCCCGGCTCTCGGGCGTTCCGGTGCTGGCGACCAAAATGCTTACGTATGGCCTGTGCGGCTTGTACTGCGCGGTTGGCGGCATTTGCCAGGCTGCCCAGGAATATCAAGGAGACCCTGAGGCAGGTACCGGGTACGAACTCACCGCTATCGGCATGGTGGTCATCGGCGGCACCAGCCTGGCTGGTGGGCGGGGCGCTATCGGTTTGACCCTTATCGGCGTTTTGACCATGGGCTATCTGGCGAAGATCCTGTCCTTAAATGCGGTGGAGGAGGCAAGCCGCCTCATGTTGACCGCCGCCATTATCGTCATTGCCGTGTTGTTCCAATCCGCGAGAAGAAAGTAATTAGGGCCCACACATTATAATTTGGGTCGTCACGTAATGTTTGCACAAGACTTGAGGGTGTGCATCTTGGTCCTGTACGAATGCCGTGGTCGTAGCGAGGAGGACACATGTGAAAAAAGCCATTGGAATAAACGCCAGCCCGCGTAAAAACTGGAACACTGCCCAGGCTGTGCATAAAGCTCTGGAAGGAGCGGCTTCGACCGGAGCGGAAACGCGCATGGTGCACCTGTTCGATCTCGATTTCAAAGGCTGCGCCAGTTGCTTCGCCTGCAAGCGTCACGAGAATAACGCTGCCATTTGCGTAATTAAGGATGATCTGCGCCCGCTTCTTGAAGAAATAATGTCTTCGGACATTTTGATTTTAGGCAGCCCTGTATATTTCGGCGATCTGACGGCAAGTCTGCGTGCCCTTATGGAGCGCCTCCTGTTCATGAACTATACCTATGACGCTGCTGCGCCCAGCAAATTTAAAGGCAGCATCACCACCGGGCTGATCTGCACCATGAATGTTCCCGACGCGGCGATGGATCAGTGGGGTTATACGGTAGTTTTCGAGCGGGCTGTGCGCAGTCTTTCCATGGTGTTGAATGGCCCGGCTGAATGGTTGGCCGTCACCGACACCCTGCAATTTTCCGATTATTCCAAGTATATGAGTTCCATGTTCGATCCGGAGCATAAGGCCCGCATGCGCAAAGAGAAGTTCCCAGTCGATCTTGATGCAGCCTTCAGGTATGGGATCAAGCTAGCGGCGGGAAAATTGAGTTGAATACGTGAAAATATTCCTTGACGTATGTCTGGGGATTTTGATAATTACTCACCTGTCAAATTTACGTGTTGGCCTTTTTTAAGTGTCACCGAAGGGGGGTGAGAGACCTGATCCGATTGGAACTGAAGCCGAACGAAAGCTTGGACAAAGCGCTGAGGCGTTTCAAGAAGATTTGCGACCGCGAAGGATTGACCCGCGATATGCGCAAAAACTCTTATTACGAAAAGCCTTCTGAAAAGAACAAACGCAAGGATAGGGAACGCGAAAAAGAACGCGCAAAGGCTATCCGGGTTGCGGAAAAGAAGAAGAGCAAAGCGAGAAAAGCCCGCGCCAAGTCCCTTAAGAAGCTGGCATCGGCAGGTGACAGG
>DAIOFH010000062.1:0-21747 GCA_036745875.1 Planctomycetota bacterium
CGGGTGCCTGCCCCGCATTTATGAGAAAGATAGGAGAAACACCATGGCTACCAAGAACATTGTACAGATTTTCGACACCACCCTCAGAGATGGCGAGCAGGCGGCAGGCGTCAACCTCAACGCGCAGGAAAAGCTCCAGATCGCCCGGCAACTTTCAGCCATGCGTGTGGATGTTATCGAAGCCGGCTTTTCCGCCGCTTCCCCCGGCGACTTCGCCTGCGTCGAGGCGATAAGCCGCGAAGTCGGGAGCGTCACCACCATCGCCAGCCTGGCCCGAACCAAGGAAGGGGACATCAAGGCGGCGGCCGATTCCCTGAAGGACGCGGAAAAAGCCCGAATCCACGTTTTCCTGGCGACCAGCCCCCTGCATATGGAATATAAACTCAAGATGAAGCCTGAGGAGGTGATAGCCCAGGTCGCCAAGGCCGTTCCCTATGCCAAATCCCTGGTTGACGAAGTCGAATTCTCCGCTGAGGACGCCAGCCGTTCCGACCTGGACTTCCTGATCGAGGTGTTGAAAACGGCGGTCAAGGGCGGGGCAAGCATTCTGAATATCCCGGACACTGTCGGCTATGCCATGCCCGAGGAATACGGCGAGTTTGTCAGGAAAGTGATCGCCGGCGTCGGCGCGCCGGAAAATGTCATCTATTCGGTGCATTGCCACAACGACCTCGGCCTGGCGGTCGCAAACTCCCTGGCTGCCGTGAGGGCGGGCGCTCGGCAGATCGAATGCACCGTCAACGGCATGGGCGAGCGCGGTGGCAACGCCTCCATGGAAGAGGTGGTCATGGCCCTGAAAACGCGCCGCGAGTTCTTCGGCGTCGAGACGAACCTGGACACCACCCGCCTCGTCAACACGAGCCGCCAGGTATCGAACCTCACCGGCGTCAAGATGCCGCCGAACAAGCCGATTGTCGGCCAGAACGCTTTCGCCCATGAATCCGGCATCCATCAGCACGGCGTCCTGGCGAACCGCGAAACGTACGAGATCATGAAGGCCGAGGACGTCGGCGCGGAACCGGCCGTCATGGTGCTGGGAAAACATTCCGGCCGGAACGGCCTGAAGAACATGCTCACCAAATTGGGCTATAACCTGACCGACGCCCAGCTCGACAAGGCTTTCGAGTCCTTCAAGCGCCTCTGCGATGCCAAGAAGGATGTGAGCCAGGGCGATATCGAGGCGTTGATTGCGGTTGAGATCATGGCCGTATCCCCGGAAAACCGCTACGAGCTGACCAGATTGGAATATGAAACGCATTCCGTAGGCATCGTCGCGCTTGTCTCCCTGAACCACGACGGCAAGGAAATCTCCGACTCGGCTGTCGGCAACGGCCCGATCAACGCGGCCTGCCGTGCGGTGCAGAACGCCATCGGCATCGACCCGCAGCTTGATACCTTTACCGTCGTCGCCACGAGCCCGCAGACATCGACTCTCGGCGAAACGCATATGACGGTGACCTACAAGGACATCACCGCGTCTGGGAGAGGCGTCTCCACTGACGTCGTCGAAGCCAGCGTCAAGGCGTTTATCAACGCCGTCAACAATATCTACATCCTGGCCGCAGCTCGCGGCGTAAAAGTGAATGGCGAATAAGGTAAATAAATATAAGGCAAAAGGAGTGTCAATTAATGGGTACTGAAATGACGATGGCGGAGGCGATTATCGCCAAACACGCCTTGGATAAAGTGGAAACGGGAGGAATATGCCGGGCGAGGGTGGATTTTGCCTTCGCCAACGACATCACCGCGCCGCCGGCCATCAAGGAATTCGGCCGCATGGGTGCGACCAAGGTTTTCGATCCCCTGCGCACGGCGATCGTCACCGACCACTTCACCCCGAACAAGGACATCGCGTCCGCGAACCAGGTCAAAGTCAGTCGCGACTTTGCGAAAAAAACAGGCATGCGTTTCTGGCAGCAGGGCCGGGTCGGGGTTGAACACGCATTCCTTCCCGAGCAGGGCCTGATCCTCCCCGGTGATCTGGTCATCGGCGCGGACAGCCATACCTGCACCGGCGGCGCTCTTGGCGCGCTCGCAACCGGCATGGGTTCCACCGACATAGCCGTCGCCTGGGCGCTTGGCGAAGTCTGGCTCAAGGTTCCGGAGACCATCCGCGTGGAATATACGGGAAAGCTAAGCCCCTGGATCACCGGCAAGGACATCATCCTCGACCTCATCGGCAGGCTCACCGTGGACGGGGCAAACTACATGGCGCTGGAATTCGCCGGCGACACCCTGAACGACATGTCCCTGGACGACCGTTTCACCATGTCCAACATGGCGATAGAAGCTGGCGGCAAGGCGGGGATTTTCGTTCCCGACCAAAAGGTCCTGGATTACGCCAAAGCGCGGGCGCAGCGCGAATTCAGCCCGGTCTATCCGGACAAGGGCGCGAAGTATTTTAAGAAGATGGAAATCAACATCGACGCTTTCGAACCGGTCGTCGCCTTGCCGCACCTTCCGGACAAGGTCAAGAAAGCCAAAGAGGCGGCGGACCTCAAGATCGACCAGGTCTTTATCGGTTCCTGCACCAACGGCCGTCTCAGGGATCTCGCCCTGGCGGCGGCTGTCCTGAAGGGGAGGGAAGTCCACCCGGACGTCAGGCTGATCGTCATCCCCGCGTCCTACGAAGTCTACAACCAGGCCATGGCCCTTGGCTATATCCAAACCTTCCTGGACGTCGGCGCTGTTGTGACGACACCGTCCTGCGGTCCCTGTCTTGGCGGCCACCTCGGCATCCTGGCCAAGGGGGAGCGCTGCCTCTCCACCAGCAACCGCAACTTTGTCGGCCGCATGGGTTCGACCGAAAGCGAAGTCATCCTGGCGAGTCCGCTGGTCGCCGCCGCCGGGGCGGTGCTTGGCCGCGTGGCCGATCCGAGGGAAGTGCTTGCCGATGACAGCGCGATCAAGGGATTATAAAACTGATTTTTATTTTTATAGCGTTTTCTGAAAAGGTTGGCCCTTCCTTTTGCGCGTTTTGGCTTGGCATAGTTGTGCCGGAAAACGCAGTAAGGGGCCTATCATTTCCGAAAACGCACTGAGGAGAAGAAGCAATGGAAGCCAATATTACCGGAAAGGTTTGGGTCTATGGCGACAACATAGACACCGACGTCATCATCCCGGCCAGATACCTGACGATGGTGGAGCCTGCCGATCTTGCGAAACACTGCATGGAGGACATCGACAAGTCCTTTGCCACTGAAGTGAAAAAAGGGGACATCATCGTCGGCGGCGAGAATTTCGGCTGCGGCTCGTCCCGCGAGCATGCGCCGCTGGCGATCCTCGGCTCCGGCGTTGCCGCCGTGGTGGCCGGGAGTTTTGCCCGCATCTTTTTCAGGAACGCGATCAATGTCGGCCTCCCCATCCTCGCCTGTCCCGAAATCGTCGGCAAGGTGAAGAAGGGCGATACCCTTTCGATCGACCTTGAAATGGGCGTGATCAAAAACGAGTCCAGCGGCGAAACGTACACCGCGAAGCCGTTTCCGGCGTTTTTGAGCGACCTCATCGATTCCGGCGGGTTGGTGGAGTACGCCAAAAAGCGGTTGGCGGAAAAGGCAGGTTGATGTACGGTTTTATCCCCTCACACGGTGAGGGGGTAAAAATATTGCATTTCGGTTTTAAAATGGAAAATCCACCAGATCGGGCTCTTCTTCTGCCTGTTCCACCGCTGTTCCGGCTTCCCGCATGGGGAGTGCGTACTCATGCCTGCCAATCCCGGTAATGGTGAAAGCGCGAGGTTCGGCCGGGCAGACATGCAGGCACGCGCCGCAGCCGACACAGTGAGCCGGATAAAAGACCGGTTGTGTCGGGCCATCCGGGTTGTTCAGAACCGCCTCCATGCTGAGAGCCCGGGTGGGGCAGACCTCCGCGCATGCGCCGCAGGCAGTGCCCTCCGTAATTACCACACACCTCTCCAACAGTAATTCAGTCCTGGCTATCCGCGTTATTTTCTTTTCTTCCAACGGCAGCGGCAACAACGCACCGGTGGGGCAGGCCTCGCTACAGAGCTGGCAATTGTATTGGCAGTAGCCGAGGTCGAAACGGAGCTCCGGCTGAATGCCGGGAAGAGGCGGTTTGATGATGCCTACCGGGCACGAGGCGACACAGGACTGGCAGCCGACGCAGGAGCGGAAATACCTTTCCGCATCCCCGGCTCCCGGCGGGACGACGGTTTTTCTGTCCGACGCCAATACGGACACCGAACCCTTCCAGCCTCTCGCCAAAATATACGCTCCCCCCGCTATCCATGCGCCGGCGTGGGCAAGAGTTCTCCTTCTGCTTTCCGGATCGGCCCCGGAGGCGAACGAGATGGCGCTTTTTGGGCAGCTGTCAAGGCAGGAAAAGCAAACGATGCAGCGGCTGTGGTCGATCTGTTTGCCTCCGCCGTTTATCGCGCGGGTCGGGCATTCCTTTTCGCATGCCCGGCATGAGACGCATTCCGCACGGTTGATGTCGATCTTTCTGTTGGCGGCAGTGCCCAGAATCCCCAGCGCCATTCCGACTGGACACGCCCGGTCGCAAAACCAACGGCCCTTGAACAGCGGGATGATAACGAGGAGTGCCAGGGCGAGGGCGGGTCCGATGCCTGCCAGACCGATATAGCCTGCGTAAAATTCCGTTCCTTCCCTGAGGCTGGCGGCGGTTTCGGCGATGGGCGCCAAGAGCCTGCCGAACCAGCCGAGCGGATCAAGAAGGTTCGGCAATGACAGTAATCCGATAAAGAGGAAAACCGCCGCCGCGAACAGCAGGATGATCGAGCGAAACGGCGGGACATAACGCAATTTAGCCAGTCCTGCCGCCTTGCCTATCCGGAAAAATATCTCCTGGATGATCCCGGCCGGGCACCAGACGGAGCAATAAAGACGGCCGCACAGCGCCAGGGAGAGGGCGATGAGAAGGAAAAAAAGCCAGGATCCGGCGAAGACAAGGAGCGCGGACGTTACTTGCCAGGAAAACAACTCCGCACGCAGAGCGGGGTTGTCGGTGAAAAACATGAAGACGAAAAGCGCCAAAACCGCCAGGGCGACAATGGCGCGGATCAATTTGAGCGCCATACGACTATTCTTTTCCAGCCGCAACCACGTTCGCCCTGATCATGATGTCGGGAGCGATGGGTTTGCACTCGGCGATCTCCAGCCTTCTCGCATCCGCCATTGCGTAAATGCCGAGTTCGCCGACAGGGCCGAGGGAGTTTTTGCCGCCGACGATTTTCGGCGCGATGAATGCCACGACATCGTCAAGCATGTTTTCCTTGATGAGCCCCGCCGCCAGGCCGCCGCCGCCTTCGCAGAGGATCTGGTTTACCCCCTTCGCAGACAGCTGCTTCATCAACTCCTTGAGGCAAACCCTGCCGTCGAGGCCGGGGACTTTGAGTATTTCAGCGCCGGCCTTGGCCAGTTTGGCGGCGCGCGGATTGTTCCCGCCTTCCAGGGTGGCGATGATGACGTCGCCGCCTGGATTTTTTTCCCTGTCCAGCATCAGCGCCTTCGCAGGCATGCGGCAATGGGTGTCGAGGATGACCCGAAGGGGTTGGCGGTGTTTGTCGTTGCCTCCCCGGGCCGTCCAGACCGGTTCCCGCACATTGAGGAGCGGGTTGTCAGCCACCGCCGTGCCGATGCCGACCATCACGGCATCGTATCGGGACCGCATATCCTGGACCACCTCGCGGCTTTCCTCCCCGGATATCCAGCGGCTGTCCCCGGTGGCTGTCGCGATCTTCCCGTCCAGAGTCATGGCGAATTTCAGGGTCACATACGGCCTGCCCGCGACCTGGCGTGAGAAAAAGCCCCGCGCCAGGTATTCAGCCTCTTCCCGCAGCAGGCCGGAGCGGGTGGGGACGCCGAGCTCCTTGAGGCGCTCGAGCCCCGAGGCATTTTGCGGATTGGGGTCGACGGTCGCCGCGACCACTTCCGCCACCCCGGCCTTGGCCAGGGCGTCTGCGCACGGCGGCTGTTTGCCTTGGCTGGCGCATGGGCTGAGGGTGACATACGCCACCGCCCCTTTCGCCCCGCCGGGAGGCAATTGGCTTAACGCCATCGCCTCCGCGTGCAGGTCGCCGTAGCGGTCGTGCCAGCCTTCGGCGATAATCTGGCCATCCCTCACCAAAACGCAACCGACCGGTGGGTTGGGGCTGACCCGTCCCTCGCCGTTACGGGCTATTTCAAGCGCCCGTTTCATATATGCGGTTTCGCTGGTTGAGAAGGTGTCCATTATTTTCCTTTGCCGGCCTTGGGCTGAATGACGCCGACAGTCAAGAGAAGGTTCGCGTAGACGCGCTGTTCGCCGGAGGCTATGACGAGGGAGACGTCCTGGGTGCATGCCTCGTCATAGAAGTCGAACCTGGACAAGGACGCGAACGGCGCGGACTTGGGGATCAATTTGCGGTACTCGCTGACGACGGCGGGCATTTTGCCGTCCGGAGGGGCCATGAACAGTGCGGATTCGACCGGGATCATCGAGGCGACAGCGCGGATTATATCCACGCCGCCGACGATGCCGGGAATGAAATTGAGGTAGACGATTCTTGCGTCGGGGTTCGACTTGACGGTGACGGGATAGTTGGCGTCGGCCAAGAGGATCTTCGCGCCGTGCCCGGCTTCCGCGAGGCCAAGCATGAGTTCCGGGTGGATGATGGTGGATTTGATCATGTGGTGCCTCCTTTTACATTGGGTTAGCAATAGGTTAATTCACTTGTATGACTCGCGCACCGAAAAGCAGCAGGAAATAATACATAAGGGGGCCGGTTACTATCAGCGAATCGGTCAAGTCGAGAAGGCCGCCAAAACCGGGAACGCCTGTGCCGGCGTCTTTCATCATGCTGTTCCTTTTGAAACAGGATTCTACCAGGTCGCCGGCAAGCCCGCCAACCGCCAAAAGGACGGACAACAGGATCAGGGCGCCGATGCCGAGGCGGTTGAGGCTGAGTTCCGGATCGGTCCAGGACATCAGTTGCAGCAGCAGGATGCTGAAGATCAGGCCGCCGATAGCTCCCTCCCAGGTCTTGCCCGGGCTGAGGCGGGGAATGAGCTTTGTCTTCCCCCAACGGCTGCCGGTCATAAGTGCGCCGACATCGGAGACCTTGGAGATGAAGATGCAGACGATGAGGAATTCCACCCCGTGCATGGGCCAGACGGCCGCATCAAACGCCATATGGTGCATGGCGAGGATATAGCCGGGAAGATAAGAGCAGTACAACACGCCGAAGATTGTCGTGCTGACGGAAGCCAGTGCCGTTTCATTTGTCTTGCGGGTGAGTTGCAGCAGCATGCTGCCCAGGACGACCAGGGAGAGTACGAGGTCGGCTGCTTCCACGGGCAACCCAGCCGCGAAGCTGCCGCCTGACAGGTCCCACTCGAGAGCCAGCAGATACAAGGGTCCCCCGACGATCCCGAACAGCGTAAACGGGTATGCTCCGCAGGCGGAGGCGAGGCGGTAAAATTCGCGCAGGCACAGGCCGGAGAATATTGCCGTGAGAATTGCCCATGCCCAGGCGCTGGAATGGGTCAGGTCCCAGGTAAGGCAAAAATAAATGACCAGCAATGTCCCGAGCGCGCTTCCCCCGCGCAACAGCAGGTTGCGGCGTTTACGCACTGTGGTGGATCCTTTGGGTGGTGTCGTTGTTTGTCCGTTTTGCACAGCTTTGCCATCCCCTCATATCGTATGGTTTTATAAGCCCCCGAATTTCCTCGTCCGCCTGGCGTATTCGGCTACCGCCTGGTCGAAATCGCTTTCAGAAAAATCCGGCCAGCAGACGGCGGTGAAATAGAATTCCGAATAAGCGGACTGCCAGACGAGGAAGTTGGATATCCGCTCTTCGCCTGCGGTGCGCACCACAAGGTCCGGATCCGGGATCTCCCCGGTGTCCAGTTCCGCAGCCAGGCCGGCGGCGTCAAGGTCTGTTGCGGCCTTGCCGCTTGAGATAAGTCGTTCGCAGGCCTTCCGGGCGGCCCTGACGATTTCGTCCCTGCCGCCGTAGTTGATGGCGAGGGTCAAGGTCATGGACTTGTTCCCCGACGTATCCTTCATGGCGTTGGCCAGCCCTTTTTGCAGGCTTCCTGACAGCGCCGTCATGTCGCCAATGACATGGAGGCGGATGTCGTTCTCCTGCAAGGTCGGCAGTTCCGACTTGATGAACCGAGCCAGAAGCTGCATCAGGGCGGCGACCTCGGTCTTGGGGCGGGCCCAGTTTTCGGTGGAAAAAGCGTACAGGGTCAGGTAGCGCAGGCCGCTTTTCCTGGCGTAGGTGGTGATGCGGCGAACCGCTTTCGCGCCTTCGCGGTGGCCTTCCACCCTGGTTAGGCCGCGTTCCGTGGCCCAGCGGCCGTTGCCGTCCATGATGAAGGCGATATGGTTTGGAAATTTGTCAGTCATTGATTAGCCGCGATATCCCGGAGGCCAGTACATTTCGGTCCAGACCCAGATGCCCATGATGATGAACACGATCCCGAGGGCAAGTTTTGTCCAGGCCACGTTTTTCTTGAAAAAATCCGCCAGCTGCTGGCTGGTCACGCCAAGAAGGACCAGGGCGAAAACAATCAGGAGCGGCAGGATAAACAGCAGGTTGTACCAGGCCAGGAGCATGAACGACTGCCAGGGACTTGCCTCCGCGATGATGAGGATCGTTGGCAGATACACCTGTCCCGTACAGGCTGCTTCCAAAAACGAAACGCTGACGCCGGCGATGAAGACGCCTACGACCAGCCATTTGGCGCGTATGCCTTTCGCCATGGCGACATTCATGCGTTTTTTGAACGCCTTCGGGAGTCGCATGACCATCTCTTCCGCAGCCGAGCCGGTGAAAAGCTTGTACGCATCCCACAGGCAAAATAGGCCGCAGACGACGCAGATAAGGAATGCCGCGTAATACACCAGGTCGGCTGCGAACAGGTACCAGCCGCCCCGGGCGTTTATGGCCGCGATGACTTTGTAGAGAAACAGGCCAATGGCGAAATAGGTCAGGTACACGGAGACGGTGAAGGAAAGGCAGACGGCGATGATTTCCCGCTTGGTCCGTTTCGCCGACGACATCATCGCCACGAGGATGATGATGGTGGCGAAGGCGCATGGGTTGACGGAATCGGCGAGGGCCGCCGCCGAGATGGTGCCGAAGCGAAGTTCGTTCTGCGCCCGCTGTTTGGCGCGTCCGGAGCGGGAGGGGGCAGGTTGTTCGGCTTGTTGTTCCGAATCAGCCGGCGGCGTCGACGCCAGGGCTTCGTGTGCGAAAAAATCCCGCCGGGCGTGAGGAGCCGAGCGTATTGCCTCCTTTCGCCATTTTGTCGATGAAGTCGGCTAGCATCTTGTCGACGTTGCCGGCGATGTCGTCCTCTTCCATCAGAATCTGCATGGGGACGAATATTTCCTTACCGTTTTCGACCTCCTTGACGCCGACGACGACGGTGAGAAGGGTCGATACGTCTTCCGGAACGCCGAGTTCATCAAGCATGGTGAAGAGGTTGTCCATATAGTCGAGGCCATTCTTGGGATCGGCGATGTTGAATCGCTCGGAAGTGATTTGGCCTTTGAATTTTTCCTCGGCTTCGGATACCGCCTGGTTGGTCTTGGTGCACAGGCGGCAGCTGGGATTGTAAAAGTAAACCATATGCAATTGCGGAGTTGTATTTTCCGCAGCGTCTATCGGATAATTTGCGCACAAAAAGGTGCAGAGCGCTGCCAGTAATATTGCCTTGACGTGCAGGTGTTTTTCGCGCATATTTCTCTTTCCTTAATCTTGGGTGACGGGTAGTTCCCTCATATTCCCTATTTTTACCTAGAAGCGGAAGGGAATGCAATGCGAATAACAATTTTCTCGCTCATTCTTGCATTATCATGCATTTCTTTTCAGTCATTTGCCGGCGAGGGCGCGGCTTCCCCGGAAGAGGGGGTGACATCCGTTCCGGGATTGGACTTCGGCGATTTCGAGGTGAAGGGGTTCAAAGTCGTACCGGTGACGGATATGACCCTGTCCAGGAGCGACGCGGATTACGCGGCTCCGATGCTGTTCGAAATACTGCGCCCCGGAATGGGCGCTTTCTCGGTGGGACGCATACTGTCGTCCTGCACCTGCCTGGCGATCCGGACCTTGAAGAAGGATTTCGGCCAGGGGGAAAGGGCCTTTATCGAACTGCGAAACGTCAGGCCGACATCGGAGGAAGGCGCGACCTACGCCTTTTTCGTTCAACTGTCGTCGCCGGAAAAACTGTCCGTCCGTTGCGATGTTTTCGTAAAGAGCGAGAGAAGATAGGGATTTTCCCGTGTTCCCGGTGTAGCGACGAAAACTTGCTCGCGGGAGTAAATCGGAACCGCCTCCGTCAAAACTGCCCCGCCGCCGGCGTGAGCAAAACTTCGAGAGCCTGTTGTTTTGCCGGGCGGTTTTTCCATTCTTCAAGGGTGAGCCTGGCGGCATGGTCAAGGTCGATTTCGAATTGGTTGTGCGCATCATCAGCCAGGCGGGAATCGCTGACGACGACGTTGGCTTCGTAGTTGAGGAAATAGGAGCGGCCGTCCATATTGGCGCTTCCCACCACCAGCCACTTGCCGTCCACCGCCATGGTCTTGGCATGTAGGATTTCATGCGGCCACTCATAGATTTCCACGCCCGCCTCCAGTAACCCGCCATAAGATTTCATGCCGATTTCCCTGACGCCGGCGATGTCGGTGACGCCCGGAAGGAGGAGTCGGATGCGCACGCCTCTTGCCGCGGCTTCAACCAATGCAAGCTTCAAGGCGCGATGCGGGACAAAATACGCGCACGCCACGTCTATCCGTTCGCGAGCGCCGTGGATGCCGAGGAGGGAGAGGTCATAAGTGGAACTACTCGCCTTGTCCGGGGCCGAGGCGACGATTCTCGCCGTAACATCCGGATGGAGCCGGTCCGATTTGGCGACCGCTTCAGGGATTGGCGCAGGATCGCCGCAGGGTGTCGGGACGAAAAGCGGCTGGTTGAGGAAATGCTGTTTGAAATCCATGAGTGGGGCTTCGAGAACGTGTTTTATCGGATTAAGGCTGGCGATGGGGAGGTTTTTGCCGACGAAGCCGCGCCCGCCCTGTTCCCATGTTTCCGCAAAAACGCTCTCGGCGTTCAGGGCGGCGGGGCCGGATACGAGGATCGAAGTGTCGCGCCAGCCCGTTGTGCCGTCCCCTGTTTGCTCGTCAGAGACATTGATTCCGCCGAGGACGGCGTGGGCGCCGTCAACGACGAGAATCTTTCGGTGGTCCCGGTTGTTGAAGCGGAAAATCGTCCAGGAAAACAACAGGGGATTGAAGATCCGCGCCTGGATGCCGCGATTGGAAAGTTCGTTCAACTGGGCTATGGTGCCGCGTTTGAAGCCGGCCGCATCGACAAGTGTGCGGACTTCCACCCCGCGCGCCGCGGCGTCCTCGAGCGCTGCGAAAAAGGTGTTTGTCGTTTCGTCGTCCTCGATTATGTATGTTTCGAAACTTATGCGGTGTTTGGCAGTGCGGATGAGTTCGAGCATTGCCGGATAGGCTTCGTCGCCGTTTTGCATCAGGACGGCGGTATTGTCGGAACTGGTGCGGCTGTGCGTGTACCTGTCCAACGCCTGTTCGAAGGCGTCGGTGCCGACCGGTTCTGACGGATACTCGTAATCGATCATGGACCGCCACACCTGTTGTCCACGGAGTGGAAACGCGGTACAGCCCGAAACAAGAAAACCTGTCATGAGGAGGGCGGAAAGTACGGCGATCCGAAGGCGGTTCTTCTTAGGCAAATCCGTTTTCTTTCAGGAGATCCAGCGTCAGTCCCTCTTGTGGTCCGTACTGCATGATCCGTGCCGCGTAACGGGCCAAGACATCGACTTCGAGATTGACAGGGTCGCCGATGCGCCGGAGCGACAGGGTGCTGTTGTCCCAACTGTGGGGAATGATGGAAATGGTGAACCAGTCAGGCCCTGCTGCGGCGACGGTCAGTGATATTCCGTCCACGGCGATCGATCCCTTTTCCGCGACAAGGTGGCGGATTTCCGTCGGCAGGGATATTTTTATCACCCGGTTGTATTGGCTGTCCGCATGGACGGAGAGAACTTTCCCCATCGCGTCGACGTGGCCCTGGACGATATGGCCGTCCAGCGCATCGCCGATCTTGATCGCCGGTTCGAGGTTGACTTTGTCGTTGTTTTTCAAAAGGGCGAGGTTCGAGCGGGAAACCGTTTCCTGTATGGCGTCGAAGGAGGCATCTTTACCGTCGAGTTGGGCTATGGTCAGGCAGACTCCGTTTATGGCGATGGACTGGCCGATTGTCGGCGAGCCGGACAATCCGGAAATATCGATTTGAAAACGACGCCCTGTTCCGACGCTTTTTGCATCGCGTACCGTGCCAAGCGCCTGTATCAATCCGGTAAACATGTAAGGTCTCCATTTGTGGAAAGAAGATGGAATTATCCTTACTATTTAAAGTATAATAAGTAAAAATACCAGTCAAAAACCCGGCCGGGACGAAGCTGCTGGAACGAGTTGCCTGAAAACAACCTTGACAAGGATTGGCGGTAACACTAAAATTTTTACTTTTGTGTTCTCCTGCACCTGGCGTTCAGCCAGGCGCTGGCATATTATAACGCGTAGCCATGACGGGATAGGCTCAAATGGCCAAAGAAGGCAAAAAACTTGAGCTGTACGAGATATTGGCTGCGAAAAGAGCCAAGGGCAAAATGCCGCAGCTGTTTGAACAGAAACAGCCGCAAGAGCAGCAGGAGCCGGAACTTCCCGAACTGCCCAGTACGCTGCGCTCCATAGATCCAACTCCTCCGCCACCTCCGCCTATTCCGGCGGCGGCGGTGAAGCAGAAGGAAAAAGTCGTCATTGTCGACGACGCGGTTGATACGGGCGGCTCCGGCGGTGAATATTCCGGATACTCGACGCCGGCCAAGGCCAGCCCGTACATCGAAAGGTCCGCGCCGTCCCATGACCGGGACGATGAACCGGTTCACCCGCAGCGGAGCTACACTGCCGCGGCGGCTTCGGTGTCCGCCATCTCCGGCTCCAGGGCGGGGAGCAGGGAAAAAATTCCGGGCGTGGCGACCGCACCCGTGTCGGCGCCGCCGGCCGAACCAAAGGTCAGGAAACCGAGGGAAGTCAATATCGCCCTGGACTCGGCCTTTATTATTTTTATTATTATTGTCGCGCTTGTCGGCAGTTCGTATTTTCTTGGCTACAAGCGCGGTCAGGAAGAACGCCCCGCCGGTCCGATCGGCCTCGGGGATATAGAAAACGCCTCCGCCGACCATGTGAACCTGAGGCATCTGTCTCCGGCGTCGCGGGCGACGGTGCTTCCCCCGGATCAGGATTATACGCTGGTCCTTCGGACAGAGCCGGCGACGGAAGACCTTCCGGAACGGCTTGAATACGAGCTGGCGGAAGCCATTGCCAAGGGAAGTCAGCAATTCGGTTCTCCGGTGCAGGGTTTTATATTTTTAAACAGCACCGGAAACGACGCGCGGTTCGTTCTTGCCGTTGGCTTGGCCCGGACCCCGAACGACGCCGACTTGAACCGGTTGATGCAAATATACAATTCGATGGAAGGGATTACCCTTTCCCGAGAATCCAGACCGTATATCGGTTGCCAGATAGCGCCGATACGCGAACTGGGACGTTTGGTGGAGTAATTGGTGTTTTTGCGTTGCAAAATATGGTCTTCGGTGTCCATGAAGACAAAGCTTTGGGGCAGAGAGAGCGGATGAAGCCTATTCCAGATTGTGTTCCTGATGCGTTGCGGAAGATTATTGCCGCCGCCAGGGCTGTTTCCGACGACGATTTTATCCACCGGAAGGTGCTTTTGAAGGTGATGTCGGAGCTTGCGGACGACGGGGATTTCGGCAACAACCCCGCCGACCTCTATCTGACCTGCTGGGAGACGGCCTGCCGTTCCCTCGGCGTCAAGGACCCGTACGAAAAGGAAAAAGCCAGGGGCAACAAAACCGCCCTCGGCATCTTGAAAACCCTTTCCGAACGCGCCTCGTGGTCCGGGGACCTCCTCAAGGCGTCGCTGCAAATTTCATTCGCCGGTGCGATGATGCACTTTAGCGGCCTTGGACGTTCGGAGATCGAGGAGAAGATCGGTTACTATTATAATTCACGACCCGTCCTGGACGAGTCCGCGAGGCTGATCAGCGAGATCGGCAAGGCCGGGACCATAATGATCGTCACCGACCGGGCAGGTGAGATCGCGATGGACCGCCCGCTCGCCGAGGTGCTGGTGGAACGGGGCAAAAAAGTGTATCTGGCGGTGACCGCCAAGCCTGTATTCAGCATGGCGACGGAAAAAGACGCTGAAACGGCGGGCTACACCGATAATATCGAGGTCATCAATCCCGGCACCACCATGTACGGTTTGGTGCAGGAAAGGACTTCGAGCGCATTCCGCGAGCATCTTGAGGAATGCGACCTGATAATTGCGAAGGGCGACACGCATTTTTACACCATGTCGCCGCAGGACGATGTTTTCTTCATTCTCAGGGCCTCCAGCAATGCGACGGCGAAACGTCTGGGGATCTCCCTCGGTGACGGCGCGATCGTCTCCGGCATGGATGAAAAACATGTCTGGCGCTGAAATGAAAATTGACGATTGTCAATTCGTTCTTTTGTTGCCGTTGTAACGGCGTTGTTTTTTTGATTAGGAGAAACACCTGTGAGCATTCATTCGTCATTCCGTAGCGGATCCGCCGGCGGCAAACACCGCAATGTCCTCTCCCGCCTCGAAAGGCTGGAAAAACTCGAAGCGGCCGGTCGCTGGAACACCGCGGACGAAGGCCTTTTTGGTCTTCCCAAAGTACGTTCCATCAAGGTTGCCATGAAGAAGAAGAAAAAGAAGAAAGACGACGAAGAGGACGACAAGAAGTAATAGTCACGCCACCGCGTCGCTTTTTTACCAATCGATCCTTCAAGGCACGGGTAGTCCGTGCCTTGATTTTAAGTATGCTTGGAGTCAATCATGCGCCCACTCGCCAAACGCGTTTCCCAAACCGAGGCATCGGGGATACGCAAGGTTTTCGACCTTGGCCAATCTCTCAAGAACCCCGTCAACCTGTCCATCGGGCAGCCGCATTTCGACGTCCCTGACGCGCTTCGCGAAAAAGCCGCCGAAGCGATTCGTTCGGGGAAAAACGCCTACACTCCGACACAGGGTTGCCAGGAGCTCAGGGCCGCATTGAAAGCGGGACCGCTCGCCGGATACCAGGACAACCAGATCCTGGTCACCAGCGCCGTGTCCGGCGGCCTTCTCCTGGCATACATGGCGCTCCTCGACGCCGGGGATGAGATACTCCTTCCCGACCCCTATTTCGTCATGTACAAGCAGCTCGCGTTCATGTTCGACGCGAAGCCGGTTTTTTATGACACCTATCCCGACTGGAAATTGAACGTTGCCAGGATTGAAAGCCTTATCACCCCGCGCACCAAGGCCATCATGATCGGTTCGCCGTCAAACCCCACCGGCGCGGTGTACAGCCGCGAAGAACTGGAGGGCGTGGCCGCTTTGCTGAAAAAGCACGACATTATCGCCGTCTCCGACGAAATCTATGAGGCGTTCTGTTATGACTCGCCGTTCGTTAGCCTGCGGCAGATCTGCCCGGAACAGACGATCGCCCTGGGCGGTTTCTCCAAAAGCCACGCGATGACGGGTTGGCGCGTCGGGTGGGCCGCCGGACCGGCTGAACTGGTGCAGGCGATGACCAAGTTCCAGCAGTTCTCGTTCGTCTGCGCTCCCGCCCCCTTCCAGGTGGCTTCGGCCTTCGCCGTAGAGTACGATATGTCGACGGAAGTGGCGGACTACAAGCACAAGCGCGACATGATGTACGAAGGCCTTAAGGCCGCCGGCTATGAACTGGAAAAGCCGGGCGGATCATTGTATGTGTTCCCGAAATTGCCGTGGGGGACGGGGTTGGAATTTGTGGAAACGTGCATCAAAAATAACCTGCTGGTCATCCCCGGCAACTGTTTTTCCGAGCGCGATACGCATTTCCGCGCGGTCTTCGCCGCGAAGGATGAGACGATCGAGCAGGGCATTGCGATATTGAAAAAGCTGATAAAGAAACCATAGGCACCACGCGTAATAATTGCTTTTTTTTAACCACAGAGTTCACAAGGCTCACAGAGTTCTTTATTCTTTTTCTCTCTGCGTCCTCCGTGTTCTCTGTGGCAAATTTGCTTCTCATAATCCCGATGCGCTTGCAATGCGACTTCGGGTTTGACTTTGCGGTATGTTCTTATAAAATACAGTTATAGACCTGTTTATTGTGTTGGACTGTCTATGGCTCCTGTGAGGGGAGCCATCGCTGTTTAGTACGTTTGTTTTGTGGTTGCCGGGCGCCCTTTTAAAGACTCCCGCGGAACAGTGAAAGAGGAATCAATCATGGCTGAAAGCACCATGCAGAAAATCGTCAGTCTCGCCAAGCGTCGCGGCTTCATTTTCCAGTCGTCCGAAATTTACGGCGGCCTCAAGGCCTGTTATGATTACGGTCCGCTCGGAGTTGAACTCAAGCGCAACATCAAGGACGCCTGGTGGCATGATGTCGTCCACCGCCGCGGCGATGTCGTCGGCCTCGATTGTTCCATCATCATGCATCCGGACGTCTGGAAAGCCTCCGGCCACCTGGCCGGTTTCTCCGACCCGCTCGTCGACTGCCGCAACTGCAAGGAACGCTTCCGCGCCGACAAGGCGCCGCGCGCCGAACCCGGCTCCAAAACCATCTACCGCGAAGGCGGCAAGAAGGACGGCAAGAAACTGGAAGGCGTCGTCGGCCCCCAGGGCTACGTCTGCCCGGTCTGCGGCTCCGGCGATCTTTCCGGCGAACGCCAGTTCAACCTGATGTTCCGCACCTCCCTCGGTCCCGTCGATCCGATACAGCAGATCCTCGACGCGGTCGACGACCTGGCCCAACTGGACCCGAAAAACCGCAAGGAACGCCTCGCGTCCATTATTTCCGAAAACGCGGTTTACCTGAGGCCGGAAACGGCGCAGGGCATGTTCGTCAATTTCCTGAACGTGCTGAACTCGTCCCGCGTCAAGCCTCCGTTCGGCATCGCCCAGTGCGGCAAATCCTACCGCAACGAGATCACCACGTCGAACCTTACCTTCCGCACCTGCGAATTCGAGCAGATGGAACTCGAATTCTTCGTTCCGCCGGGCACGGATGACGAATGGTACGACTACTGGCGCAAGGAACGCCTCGACTGGTACACTTCGCTCGGCATGAAGGCGGACAAGCTGCGCCTCCGGGATCATGAAAAATCGGAACTCGCCCACTACGCCAAGGCCTGCGTCGATGTCGAATACTATTTCCCCTTCGAAAACCCGCAGGGCGAAGGCGAATGGGGCGAACTCGAGGGCATCGCAAACCGTACCGACTACGACCTGAGGAAACATGCGGAGTTCACCGGCAAGGAACTTTCGTATTTCGAGACGGAAAGCAAGAACCGTTATGTTCCATACGTCATCGAGCCCGCCGCCGGCGCGGACCGCGCCACCCTGGCGTTCCTCTGCGACGCCTACGACGAGGAAGTCGTGGACGAGGCGAAAAACGACGTCAGAACCGTCCTGCGCTTCCATCCCAGGGTCGCCCCGATCAAGGTCGCCGTGTTCCCGCTGGTCAAAAAGGACGGCATGCCGGAAAAGGCGAGTGAGGTCATGAACGAGCTCTTGTCCGAAGGCATCAATTCCTTCTATGACGAATCGGGGGCCATCGGCAGGCGCTATCGCCGCATGGACGAGGTCGGCACTCCGTGGTGCGTCACCATCGACAACGACACGCTCACGGACGGCACCGTCACCGTCCGCGAACGCGATTCCATGGAACAGTCCCGTATTCCGGCCGCCGGAATCGCCGAATATTTCAGGAATAGATTGAAATAAGTTGTAACGACGGTATAATTTGCGAGCGCCCTCTTGATAGGGAGTGCGTTAACGAGAGTCATTATGGTTTGGGCAATTTTTCCGGCCCAATTGATGTTTTGGGGTATACTTAACAGGAGAGGTGTTAGATGGAATTCAAACTGCGTCTTATCAAGAAGAAGAAAGCCCAAAAAGTCCGTAACCGCGAAAACGAAGGCTTCAAGCGCGTAAAAATCCGCGGCCGCAAGCGTTGGGTCAAAGTGCAAAAGGCTGCCGTGGCGGAAAATAAAGCGTAGAGTGTTTCCGGGAGTGTCCGGCCCCAAGTTGCGCTTCCCGGCACAACCGCATCAAAACAAATGGATCGACTTTTTCAGGAAGCGCTATAGAAGTGGTTCCAATGGCATTAACAGTTTTCTCCGGAGGCGGTTTGTCGGCTGTTTGTTTTTCCGAAATGCCGTATAAGGCCGCCTCTAAAACAAGGGACCGACCATGAGTATGTCAGCCAATACGTCACTTGAACGATTCAAGGTGCAGGGGAACATCCTGAAATTAACCACGCGGTTCGACCCCAGGTATCAGCCGCGCGCAGGCATGGAACTGATGAACATCATTTCCAGCCTTGCCGAGGAAAGCGAGGGCAATGAAGTGGTCCTGGACATGTCCGATACCGCTTCCATGCCCAGCATGATGCTTGGCTTCCTCACCGAAGCCCAAGAGGTCGCCACCAGGTCGGGCAAAAAATTGAAAGTGCGGCTCAATACCGACATGTACCACCGCCTGGAATCCCTCGGCGTCATGGGTTCTTTTTCCGAATCCGATGGCAGCCTGGAGCTCGTTCCCTAACATGACCTGCAGAGTCGTGTATTATCACCCAGTCATATTTTCCCTGAAAGAGGATTGCCATGCCGCTCGACGAACTTGACCCCGCCACCGATAAAATGAATCTGGACAACCTCTTCAAGCAGGAGACTTTCACCGACCTCGGCCTCGGCACCATTCAGCGCCTCACGCCGGTGAAGCCGGACGGAAGCACCGATGAATCCAGAAAACCCATGTTCATCGGTTCCGCCCAGCTCATGACCCAGCACGGCCCGATTCCCGTTCAGGCGGAAATCGACGCCACCGACCTCAAGGCGGCATGCGAGGCCTTCCCCGAAGCGATCAAGAAAGCCGTCAACGACCTTGTCGAACAAGCAAGGCAAATCGAGCGCGAACGCCAGGGCGGCATCGTCATCCCCCGCGGCGGCAAACTCGAACTTCCGTAATGTAACCTGACTTATTTCACTATTGCTTGTTCCCGGGACTCCTTGCCATGCCTATGCAGGAAGTAGTTGATTTCATTATTGCCAACAAAGACAAGCGCTTTGCCCTGACCGGCCACCCGCGTCCCGACGGCGACGCCATCGGTTCGGTCGTCGGGCTGTGCGAAATCCTTAAAAACGCCGGGTATGATGCCCGTGCCGTCAATCTTTTCCCTATCCCCGAACGCCTTTCGTTTCTTATCGAACCCTCATCCGTCCTGCCGCTTCCGCCGGAATGGGTTAACGACTTCGACTGTTTCATCGTAATGGACTGCGGCGACTGGCCGCGCCTCCATGAGATAAACCAGGTTGCCAAAGGCAGCAAGCTGCGCATTGCCACCATCGACCATCATGCCTCATCGCAGGGGATCGGCGAAGCGGTGTGGATACAACCTGACGCCAGCTCCGTCGGGGAAATGGTCGTCAATCTGGCTCTGGCAGCCGGTTGGGAGATACCTGCCGCGGCCGCCGAGGCGCTGTGGGTGGCTATAGTCACCGACACCGGCCGTTTTTCCTACGAAAATACGTCCCCACAGGCTCTTGCTGCTGCGCGGGAATGCCTTGTCCTCGGCGCAAAGCCGGCGAGGGTGGCGGAGTTTGTCTATCAGTCCGTGACCAGGCAGGAACGGGCGCTCCAGTCCAGGGCTTTGTCCAGGATGCAGTATTTTGAAGACGGCAAGATCGCAGTTACTTGGCTGGTGCACCAGGATTTCATCGACGCGGACTGCGGCATCGAAGGGGCGCAGGACATGATCAACCTGCTCCGGGACACGGCCGGCGTGGAAGTCGCCCTGTTCCTGTGTGAAATAATCACCTACACCGGCGACGTGCTGCCGGGCGCGAAGGCGAGCGTCCGCACCGCCGAACCGTATGACGCGATCAAACTCGTGGCCGGCTACGGTGGCGGCGGCCATCACCGCGCCGCCGGCTGTACCATCGACCTGCCGATAGACACGGCCAAACGCCATTTTGTCGAAGCTGCCCGTAAGATTTTCTTCAACCGCGCAACCAGCAGTTCAGTGCGCATTTAATCGAATCAAGCAAAGACTGGTTGCATATTTTTATGGACGATACTATAATACCGGCATGATTGTAATGCGAGGAGTGCTGCAAGGGTTATCCTCAGGCTCGCAGCGAAAAACGGCACTCATTATTTCGTTTTTCAATTATGGAGGGTAACTCATGGATTACAAGGTAGCCGATCTGTCTCTGGCTGATTGGGGCCGCAAGGAATGCAACATTTCGGAGACTGAAATGCCGGGGCTGATGGCGCTCCGGAAGCAGTACGGTTCGTCAAAACCCCTGAAGGGCGCGCGCATCGCGGGCTCCATCCACATGACGATCCAGACGGCGGTGCTGATGGAGACACTGGTCGAACTCGGCGCTGAGTTGCGCTGGGCTTCCTGCAACATCTTCTCCACACAGGATCACGCAGCCGCAGCCATGGTCAAGGCCGGAATTCCCGTCTTCGCCTACAAGGGAGAAACCCTCGAGGAATACTGGGAATACACCCACCAGATCCTCAGCTGGCCGGAAGACAAGCCCGCCAATATGATCCTCGACGACGGCGGCGACGCCACGCTGCTCCTGATCAAAGGCACGGAAGCGGAAAAGGACATCTCCGTCCTCGACAACCCGGACAGCGAGGAAGCGACTGTTCTGTTCGCTTCCATCAAGAGGTATCTTGCCAAGGATCCCGCCTGGTATTCGAAGCGGATCAAGCACATCAAGGGCGTGACCGAGGAAACCACCACCGGCGTCCACCGCCTCTACCAGATGCAGGAATGCGGCAGGCTGCCGTTCCCCGCCATCAACGTCAACGACTCCGTCACCAAGTCGAAGTTCGACAACCTCTACGGCTGCCGCGAAAGCCTTTGTGACGGCATCAAGCGTGCGACGGACGTCATGATCGCGGGCAAGATAGCTGTGATCCTCGGCTACGGCGATGTCGGCAAGGGCTGCGCCCAGAGCATGCGCGGCTTTGGCGCGACGGTGTGGGTCACGGAAATCGACCCGATCTGCGCCTTGCAGGCGGCGATGGAAGGATACCGGGTGGTCACGATGGACGAAGCCGCGTCCATGGGCGATATCTTCGTCACCACAACGGGCAACGTCGGCGTCATCACCCACGACCACATGAAGGCCATGCGCAACGAAGCAATCGTCTGCAACATCGGCCACTTTGACAGCGAAATCGAAGTCGCGTCCCTCAGGCAATACAAGTGGGAAAATATCAAGCCGCAGGTCGACCACATCATCTTCCCCGACGGCAAGCGCATCATCCTGCTCGCCGAAGGCCGCCTGGTGAACCTCGGCTGCGCGACCGGCCATCCCAGCTTCGTCATGTCCAACAGCTTCACCAATCAGGTCCTCGCCCAGATGGAACTTTTCGGCAACGACGGAAAGTATGAAACAAAAGTCTACGTCCTTCCGAAACACCTGGACGAAATGGTGGCCCGCCTCCACCTTGGACGCATCGGCGCCAAACTCACCAAGCTCACCGAAGAGCAGGCGAAATACATCGGCGTCAAGGTGGATGGTCCATACAAGGCGGATCATTACCGCTACTAGAGCCAAAACTATGATTTGATGCTAAACGGCGCCGGA
>DAIOFH010000063.1:0-21545 GCA_036745875.1 Planctomycetota bacterium
CGCATGCGCGGCGATCGCTGCGTCGGGATCCTCACCCGCCGCGCCGACGACGGCGATGGGGGTGAATACGTCGGCCGTCTGCCCTTCATCGAGCATGGTCTTCAAAAGGACGCCGTCCTGGGTCGCTTCCACGGGCATGGTGGTCTTGTCCGTGTTGATTTCAAAAAGGACTTCGCCCTTCTTCACTTCTTCGCCGACCTTCTTGCCCCAACTGACAAGTTCGCCCTCGTCCATGTTGAAGCCTAATTTCGGCATAATGATCACTTCCGCCATCACTATCTCCTCTATACCCAATCTTTTATTTTTAGTATTAAACCCTGCCCCGGCAGACTCCCGGCAAATGCCAGGCGCAGACATGGCGCTTGACGCAATAGCGGGACGTTATCGCCGGAAGAATATTGGACCCGTCGATCTTGGGCGACGTCAGCGCCCCGCTCCGCCGCCGTTTCGGCAAGAGCTCGGCAAACAGTTGCTGGGTGATGTCCACCCACGCGCCGGGGTGAATTTCCAGGCCGCCCATAGCCTTAGACCATTTCCCTGATCTTGGCGGCAATGGTTTTCTCGTCCGGGATCATCGGGAGTTCCAGTGCCGGGCTGAACGGCAGCGGCGCATCGGCGGTGCCGAGCCGCTGGATGGGCGCTTCCAGGTCATAGAAGATTTCCGGCATGATCCTGAGTGCGATTTCGCCGCTGATGCCGAAGCTGATATGGCCTTCGTCGACGATGAGAAGCTTGCCGGTTTTCTTTACGGATCTGATGATGGCTTCCGAGTCCAGGGGAACGGTGGTGCGCAGGTCGATGTGGTCGACGGAAATGCTTTGTTCCTTCTGGAGTTTGGCGATGGCTTTTTGGGCTTTGACGGTCATGATGGAATTGGTGACTACGGTGAGGTCGGTTCCTTCGGAGACCATGCGGGCCTTGCCGAACGGTATGCAAACGTCCTCCGCCGCGTCGGCGACGTCGTCGAATTTGACCGTGTAGAGCATCTTGTGTTCGAAGAAGATCACGGGGTTGTTGTCCCTGATCGCGGTTTTCAGGAGACCTTTGGCTTCTCCCCCCGTGGAGGGGACGACAACCTTGAGCCCGGGAATATGGGAGACCCAGGCGTGCAAGCTCTGCGAATGCTGCGCGGCGGAGGAGCGGCCGCCGCCGAGCGGGGTGCGGATGACCAGGGGAACCTGGAC
Source organism: Planctomycetota bacterium (assembly GCA_036745875.1). Classification (GTDB taxonomy): domain Bacteria; phylum Planctomycetota; class SZUA-567; order SZUA-567; family SZUA-567; genus DAIOFH01. The sequence continues at coordinate 1,185 of DAIOFH010000063.1, forward strand.
CTGGCCCCCGGACATATAGGTGATTTTCGCCGCCTGGTTGGCGATCTGGTCCATCGCCACCATGATGAAGTCAGCAAACATCAGTTCGATCACCGGACGCATGCCGACAATGGCCGCACCGACGCCCATGCCGACGATTCCGGCTTCCGAAATCGGGGAATCCTTGACACGCAGGTCGCCGTATTTTTCCAAAAGGCCGACGCTTGTCTTGAAGTTGCCGCCGATGAGGCCGACGTCCTCGCCCATGAGGAAGACGTTTTTGTCCTTGGACATTTCTTCGTCAAGCGCTTCGCAGATGGCGTCCCGGTACATTATTTCCTTAACCATATCTTCACCTTCCTTAACCGTTTAAGATATTTTGTTCGAAAAGACACGCCCGAAAGCCGGTCGACTAGCTCACGAAAACGTCCGTCAACGCCTCGGAGACGTCCGGATAGGGGCTTTCTTCGGCGAACTTGACCGATTCGGCGACTTCCTTTTCAATCACGTCCTTGATTTCATCCATATCTTTCTTGGCGAGGATCCCGGCCTTTTCCAGATTGATCAGGGGGTCCTTGGCTTTCCACGACTTGAATTCTTCTTCCGGCCGATAGGTGGCGGGATCGCCGACGTGGTGGCCTTGCCAGCGGTAGGTGAGGCATTCTATCAGGGTCGGGCCCTTGCCTTCGCGGGCGCGCTTGACGGCTTTTTTCGCTTCGTCATAAACGGCGAAGACATCGTTGCCTTCAATAGTGACGCCCGGCATGCAATAGCCGACGGCGCGCTTCGAGAGCTGGCATTCCTTGGACACGCGGCGGATATCGACGGAAATGCCGTAGTAGTTGTTTTCAATGACATAGATGATCGGCAGATCCCAGGCGGAGGCCATGTTGAGGCTTTCGTGGAACAGGCCTTCGTTTGTCGCGCCGTCGCCGAAGAAGGAGACGGTCACCTGGTCGGTGCCGCGCAGCTTGGAAGCATAGGCTGCGCCGGTCGCGATCGGAATTTCTCCAGCGACGATGCCGTTTGCGCCAAGGATGCCCTTGTCCATTGCCATAATATGCATGGAACCGCCCTTGCCCTTGGAATAGCCTGTCGCCTTGCCGAGGATTTCCGCCATCATGCGGTTGAGGTCGGCGCCACGGGCGACCAGGTGGCCGTGGCCGCGGTGCGTGCTGCCGATATAGTCGTCTTCGCGAAGGGCCGCGCAGACGCCGGTGGCGATCGCTTCCTCACCGAGGTAGAGGTGGGCAAGGCCGGGCATCAGACCGCGCTTGTAGAATTCAAAAACTTCCTCTTCAAAACGGCGCATACGGTACATAACGGTGTAGAACTGCTTGGCTAACGCCTTTTTGCTATTCTTGCCCTCGTTGTCCATGCGTATCTCCTCTTCTTACGTCGCCCTGGCGGTGGGAACAGAACCAAAAAGCTTCTTGGTAATTCGGAATTAAAATTTTGCACTCGCGTCACGCCGCCATGGTTATGGTCGGCATACCATTGATCGTATTGATGAAGTTTTCTAATGCTGCTTGGGATTTCATGCAACTCTTCTGCCATAACTAAATTTCGTTTCAAGCATTTTCTAGCCCTCTTGAGGGCAAGGGTATCCAAATTTGAAGAATTGAATACTTGACGGATCTGGCACCTGAAATCTATGTTCCATTTTGAGACATGCCTCACGCATGGGATGGTTTGACACAGGACAGATGACCGATTTAGGGAAGGGAAAATTTCTTGCACTAGCGTATTTCACGTAATTATTTTCTTGCAGGCCCTAGTGAAACCATGCTTAATCAACAGACAGCTGTATACAAAAATATATTTTTGAATTATAAGTTGCAATTGTCAAAATATATGATATATAATTGGGTTTACACCGGAAACCGGAACATGAAAATGCATTAAAATGCGGATTGGATGTCGTACAGCCAATCCGCATTTACTGTTAGCACAGTATATTTCCTTATCTTACAATGAATTAGGTGCATTTTCTCTAAGTTTTGGCCTATATCCGGTTATTCGAAACGAGCGGCATTGCACTAATTGCATAGGCAGGCAAGGTATTCGCCCTTGAAAAGGACAGTATATATCACGAAACGAAGAAATAATACTTTAATTGATAAGAGGATGCTAAAAGGAAGTTGGCACAAAAATTGTATACAAAACCGTATTCCAAAAGCTGCGCCGCTCCGATTCGCCATATTCTCCATGGATGAATTTGGATCGAGGAAAACATGGGTTTGCGGCAGGACAAAAAACAGCTGGAACCAGAGAGCGTGTCGCAGTATTGTATCGCGTGCAAAAAATTCATTTTACGGTTGAGTATATGCCTTGACAAGGCCCGAAAATATGTGACAATAGCCAATAGAGAAATTTTGTGCTATTCATCTTCGGGGCCTGGCCAAAGGCGACTCTTTTTTAGGAGACGTTGGCATGAGACAATTGCTCATTAAGCCCCAAATACACCGTTACGACAACTGCAACGACTTCATAACCGAATTCAAGGTCGGTGAAGGCGACCTCATTATTACCAATAAATTTATCTTTAACCCGTATTTTGGCGAGCTGAACATCAAGGCCGACGTTATTTTCCAAGAAAAATACGGCGCGGGCGAACCGTCGGACGAAATGGCCGAAGCGCTCTACGCCGACATGAAAGGCCAGTACAAACGCATCATCGCCATCGGCGGCGGCACCGTGATCGACCTGTCGAAATTGTACGCGTTGAAAAACGTCAGCCCGGTCGTCGACCTTTTCGACCGCAAACTCGATATCGTCAAGGACAAGGAACTGATCCTCGTTCCCACCACCTGCGGCACGGGATCGGAAGTGACGAACATTTCCATCCTCGAACTCAAGAGCCGCCATACGAAGCTGGGCCTCGCGGTCGACGAGCTGTTCGCGGACCATGCGATCATGATCCCGCAGATCCTCGAAGGTCTGCCGTACAAGTTTTTCGCGACGTCTTCCATTGACGCGCTGATCCACGCGGTCGAATCGTCAGTGTCGCCGAAGGCCACCTCCTACACCAAGCTGTTCGGCCACAAGGCGGTGGAAATGATTATTCACGGCTACAAGGAAATCGCCAAAAACGGCGAAATGGCCCGCGTGCCGTTCCTCGGCGACTTCCTGGTTGCGTCAAACTACGCAGGGATCGCCTTCGGCAACGCCGGAGCAGGAGCGGTGCACGCCATGAGCTACCCCTTCGGCGGCAAGTACCATGTCGCCCACGGCGAAGCGAACTACACCCTTTTCACCAGGGTTTTCGAACACTATATGGCGAAAAAACAAACCGGCTCGATAGCCGAACTCAACCACGTCCTCGCGGAGTCCCTCGGCTGCCAGGAAGCGGTTGTCTATAAAGAACTGGATAAACTCCTGAACAAGATCCTCCCCCGGATGCCGATGAGCGAATACGGCGTCACGCCGGACGATCTGGCGGACTTTACCGAAAACGTGATGACCAAGCAGGGAAGACTCATGGCCAATAACTTCGTCAGGCTGGAGGCGGACGACGTTTTGGCTATTTATAAAGATCTATTATGATCTTGGACAGTGACAGTGGAAATTGGGCATGGACCCCGAAAAGGCCTGCCAAAGCAAGAAAGGGAATACTCCTATGAAGACCGGTCAACAGTATGTGGACTCGATTGCCGCCATGAAGATGGAGATCTACATGTTCGGCGAAAAAATCGACAGTGCCGTAACCAGCCCCATCCTCAGGCCCTCGCTGAACTCGGTCAAGGCCACCTATGACCTTGCCCAGGACCCCCAGTACGAAGACCTGATGACCACCACCTCGCACCTGACTGGCAAGAAGATCAACCGCTTCTGCCACATCCACCAGTCGGCGGAGGACCTGGTGAAGAAGGTCAAGATGCAGCGTCTCTGCGGCCAGAAGACCGCCAGCTGCTTCCAGCGTTGCGTCGGCATGGACGCGTTCAACGCGCTGTGGTCCACCACCTATGAATGCGATGAAAAGCACGGTACCCAGTACCACAAACGCTTTGTCGAATATATGAAACAGGTCCAGGAAAACGACTGGGTCGTCGACGGCGCCATGACCGACCCCAAGGGCGACCGCGGCCTCGCGCCGTCCAAGCAGGCCGACCCCGACCTCTACCTCCACATCGTCGAACGCCGCCCCGACGGCATCGTCGTCCGCGGCGCGAAGGCGCACCAGACCGGCATGTCCAACTCCCACGAAGTCATCGTCATGCCGACAATCGCCATGCGCGAGGAAGACAAGGACTACGCCGTCTCCTTCGCCGTCCCGGCGGACGCCAAGGGCATATTCATGATCATCGGCCGCCAGTCCTGCGACACCCGCAAGCTTGAAAACACCAAGCTCGACGTCGGCAACTGCGAGTTCGGCGGTATGGAAGCCCTCGTGATCTTCGACAACGTCTTCGTCCCCAACGACCGCATCTTCATGGACGGCGAAGTCGACTTCTCCGGCATGCTGGTCGAACGCTTCGCCGGTTACCACCGCCAGAGCTACGGCGGCTGCAAGGTCGGCGTCGGCGACGTCCTCATCGGCGCGGCTGCCCTCGCCGCCGATTACAACGGCGCGCAGAAGGCCTCGCACGTCAAGGACAAGCTCATTGAAATGACCCACCTCAATGAAACGCTTTACTCCTGCGGCATCGCCTGTTCGGCGGAAGGCACCAAGACATCTTCGGGGAACTACATCATCAACCTGCTTCTCGCCAACGTCTGCAAGCAGAACATCACCCGCTTCCCCTACGAGATCACCCGCCTCGCCGAGGATATCGCGGGCGGCCTGATGGTGACCGCTCCGTCCGAAAAGGACCTGCGTCACCCGAAGCTCGGCCCCTACATCGACAAGTACCTGAAGGGCGTCGCCTCCGTCTCCACGGAAGACAGGCTCAAGGTCCTTCGCCTTATCGAAAACCTCACCCTCGGCACAGCCGCCGTCGGCTACCGCACCGAATCCATGCATGGCGCGGGCTCCCCGCAGGCGCAGCGCATCATGATCGCGCGCCAGGGCAATATCGAAGGCAAGAAGGCGCTGGCGAAGAACATCGCCAAGATTGAAAACTAGCAACCAGCGAAGGAACACGTGCGCCATGGACATTGCAGTGAAATATTGCGGCGGCTGCAACCCGTACTACGACCGTGGCGCGCTGATTCAGAAGCTGCAGCATGATTTCCCGGAAATTCGTCTGGTGGGGCCCGAGGCCCCGCCGGACGGAGAACCGGATTTGTTGGTGGTGGTGGGGGGATGTCCCGCGTGCTGCGCATCGCACAAGCACCTCAACGCGAAACACGGCAAAGTCTTTATTTCCGCGAAAACCGATTACGAAAAACTCCACGCCAAGGTGGCGAGGCTTATTGACAGTTAATAATATAGAGTTGACAATATATACTAGTCACCTGTTCGTGGAAATGCAGTAATGCGGAAAACGCTCATGCCGGAGACTTTTATGAATACCATAGTAAAAGAAATCTTCATCCCAAGCAATCGTCATATCAATATCGAACTCCCTCCCGAAACCCCAATGGGAGAAGCGGTTGTTACACTCACTATCGAGCTGAAAAAACCGGTCAATCGCGTTGGCGAGCTCTATGGCAAGGGCAAGGGCGAGTTTTGGATGGCAGACGACTTTGATGCTCCCCTCGAAGATTTTAAGGAATACATGTAATGCGCTTGTTACTGGATACGCATGCCTTGATCTGGCATAGAGAAGCCAACAGCCAACTGGGTACGACTGCCAGAGAGATGATCAACCATCCAGACAATCAAATATTTATCAGCATTGCCACCCTGTGGGAAATGTCCATCAAGCGTAGTTTGGGAAAGTTGACCACCGTCAAATCACCATCGGAGATTCTTGATATTTACAGACGCGACGGGGCTGAACTCCTTTCAGTAACTCCCGATCATGTTACAGCCATTGAGTCCTTACCCTGGCACCATCGAGATCCTTTTGACAGGATGCTTATTGCTCAGGCAAAAACAGATGGACTGACCTTGGTGACCAAGGACGAAGCTTTTGCCCGCTACGAAGTAGCGAAAGCATGGTGATTTCCTTTTCAATTAGCAAACAACCAGGACTTGTCCTGACTCTATAAGACCCGCTTTACTCCATTATTTGAGACGCAACAGTGAAAGGTATTCATAATGCAAAAGGAAATTGTCCTCGCCGGTGCGGTCCGCACAGCCATCGGCAAGTTCGGCGGAAGCCTTGCCTCAACCCCTGCGGCCCAGCTCGGCTCCATCGTCATCAAGGAAGCGCTTGCCCGCGCCGGCATCGAGGCGAAATGCGTGGACGAAGTGATGATGGGCTGCGTCCTCCAGACCGCCCTTGGACAAAACGTCGCCAGGCAGTCCGCCATTCAGGCCGGACTCCCCGAGTCGGTCCCCGCCCTGACCCTCAACAATGTCTGCGGCTCCGGCCTCAAGGCGGTCAACATGGCGGCGGGCCTGATCGCAGCCGGCACGGCTGACGTCATGGTCGTCGGCGGCATGGAAAACATGTCCGCAGCCCCCTATGCCCTCCCCTCCGCCCGCTTCGGCTACCGCATGGGCGACGGCAACCTCGTCGACACCATGATCAAGGACGCCCTGTGGGACGCCTTCAACGATTACCACATGGGCATCACCGCCGAAAACGTCGCCGAACGCCACGGCATCACCCGCGACATGCAGGACGAGTTCGCCGCCTCCAGCCAGCAGAAGTGCGAAGCCGCCCGCAAGAACAACCTTTTTGCCGAAGAAATCGTCCCCGTCATGGTCAAGGTGAAGAAAGACATGGTCCCCTTCGACAAGGACGAGTTCCCCCGGGACGGCGTCACCAAGGAAAGCCTTGCGTCCTTGCGTCCCGCCTTCAAGAAAGACGGCACAGTCACTGCGGCGAACGCCTCCGGCATCAATGACGGCGCGGCAGCCATCGTCGTCCTCTCCGCGGACAAGGCGAAAGAACTCGGCGTCACGCCACTGGCCCGGTTCGTCACCGGCGCATCCGCCGGCGTCAGCCCCGAGGTCATGGGCATAGGCCCTGTCTACAGCTCGGAAAAAGCCCTCAAGGCGGCGGGCCTGAAAACTTCCGACATGGACCTCATCGAGGCCAACGAAGCCTTCGCCGCCCAGGCCCTCGCCGTCGGCAAAATGCTCGAATGGGACGCAGCGAAAGTCAACGTCAACGGCGGCGCCATCGCCCTCGGCCACCCGGTCGGCGCGTCCGGCACCCGTATCCTCGTCACGCTCCTCCACGAAATGAAACGTCGTAACGTCTCGCGCGGCCTCGCGACCCTCTGCGTCGGCGGCGGCATGGGCGTGTCGACTATCGTGGAAAAGTGCGTCTAAAGAGTTTCCCTTTCGCATAGCACAGTAATACCCACTTTGGCGTGAGCATCCGACAAACGAGAGCTCACGACAGGGGATCTGTGTTTGTCATAATGTTTTAACCCTCCGAGCCTTGGGTGGCGAGCCATCATATGCGAAGCATTCGTTTCGATCGATCAGATGCTATTGTAAATGATACTCCGCAAAAATGACCGGATGGACGGATGCACGTAGAGCGTCCCGCCCCCCCCGGTGGGATGGAGGTTAAGATGAGGGGAAGCAATCAAACCAATGGAGGTTCACACCATGTCTGACATTCTATACGACGGCGAAGGGCAAATCGGCTTCATCACCTTCAACCGGCCGAAGGTTCTGAACGCCATCACCATGAACCTGGTCCGGGAGTTTTCCGCCCTTCTTGACGATGTCGCCATTTCCGACCTGCGCTGCCTGATCGTCACCGGAGCCGGGAACAAGGCGTTCGCAGCCGGCGCGGACATTTCGGAAATGCGCAATTTTACCCGGCGGCAGGGAGCCGAACTTTGCGAACTCGGCAACACCGTCATGCGCAAAATCGAATCGTTGCCGATTCCCGTGATCGCGGCGGTGAACGGGTTCGCCCTCGGCGGAGGGTTTGAAATCGCCCTCAGTTGCGACCTGCGCCTGGCTTCCGAGAACGCCGTTTTCGGCCTGCCGGAGATCAACCTCGGGATCATCCCCGGTTACGGCGGCATCCAGCGCCTCGCCAGGACAATCGGTCTTGTAAAGGCCCGCGAACTCGCCTTTACCGCCAGCCGCGTCAAGGCCCAGGAAGCGCTTGCCATCGGCATCGTCAACTCGGTGCATCCGCAAACGGAGCTGATGTCCGAAGCCTTCAAGCTGGCTGAACTGGTTGCATCCAAAGCCCCTATCGCCGTCCGTGCGGCGAAAAAGGTTTTGAACGACTCCATCGGCCTGGAACTTAGCGCAGCGCACCTTCTGGAGCGCGAAGCATTCGCCTCCTGTTTTGAAACGGAAGACCAGCGCGAAGCGATGGAAGCCTTTATTGAAAAGCGCAAACCGGAGCCGTTTATCGGAGCGTAAAAAACTCATGAAAACACCTAAGCAGCGTAGTATAAGGAGAAAGTCATGGAGATCGGAGTAGTTGGTGCGGGAACGATGGGTTCGGGAATAGCCCAGGCATTCGCGGCAAAGGAAGGATACACTGTTGTCATGGTGGATATTTCAGACGAATTCGCCGCCAACGGCAAGAAGCGCATCGCCGGCAAGCTGGAAAAACTCATAGCGAAGGATAAAATCAGCAAGGCGGATGCCGATGCGCTTCTCGCCCGTATAACGACCGGCACGCGCGAAAAGCTCGCCAACTGCCAGCTGGTCGTGGAAGCGGCTCTCGAGGATATGAAGATCAAGAAGGAAACATTCACGGCCCTTCAGTCGATCTGCCCGAAGGGTTGTATTTTTGCGACAAACACCTCCTCCCTGTCCATCACCGAGATGAGCCAGGGCCTCGACCGCGCCGTCGTCGGCATGCACTTCTTCAACCCGGCCGACTATATGGAACTGGTCGAAGTCATCGCCGGCATGACCACGCCGCCGGAGACGGTCGCCAAAATCAAGGAAATCGCCACGGACATCGGCAAGACCCCAGTCGAAGTCCAGGAAGCGGGTGGCTTTGTCGTCAACCGCATCCTGATCCCGATGATCAACGAAGCGGTCGGCATCTACGCGGAAGGCATTGCCACAGCGGAAGATATCGATACCGCGATGAAGCTCGGAGCAAACCACCCGATGGGCCCCCTCGCCCTCGGCGATCTGGTTGGCCTGGACGTGTGTCTCGCCATCATGGAAGTGTTGCAGGCCGAGTTCGGTGAAGACAAATACCGGCCGCATCCGCTCCTGCGCAAAATGGTCAGGGGCAGGCTGCTTGGCAGAAAAACAGGCAAGGGCTTCTACGATTATTCAAAGTAAGCAACTTTAATTTTGCCGTCTATTCCATAGCCGCTGCGAGGCGACCTGAAATCCGGCAGCTGCAGGCGTTTCTTTCCCGGTTTACTGTTTACCCGCCGGGGTGTTGTACACGACTTTTTTTGAAGAAACGGGCATGCTTTTCCTGTAGCGGCGGCAAGGCGACCTGGATCCCGGCAGCTGCGAACGCTTTTTCGCCCGGTTCGATGTAACCCCGCCGGGATGACCACAAAAGGGGGTTGCGGCACTTTTGGTACGGAGACAGGCCTCCATACCGAAAGCGCCGCAACCCCCCGAAACCGTCATCCCGGCGTCCATACAATAACCGGGAAAAGAAACGCTCGCAGCTGCCGGGATCCAGGTCGCCTTGCCTCCGCTACGGGCAAAACACGAATCCAGGTTGCTTAACGCACATTATGAGAATGATCTTATAGTACATCTTATAAAACATATGTAAATATTGTATTTAATGCATTCATAAAGTATCTAATTCCGATAAAGTTTCGCGTCTGGCAAAAAAAGGTGAATGTCCGGGCAAAATCATCCGCTATATATTGTATATAGTGTGTGTTTGGGTGTCTTTGCGCGCGGGATATCTTGATGCCAGACCGGGACGATTCGGAAAACCCGAAAGGTAGACTTCTTTTCACGGATTTCGACCTTTCCAACAAGGGACGCCCTCCCGGGGTGTCCCTTGACCTCGTTTCAAATCCCAGACCCGAACCGGTCGAAAACGAACTCTTTGCAAAACCGTTGCAAACCCTGGACGATTTCCAGTCGACAATGGACCTGTCCTTTGAAGCGGACGACGAGGTTGCCGAAGACAAGCCTACCGTCAACGCACAGGACGAGGAGGAAGAGGCATTCCCCGATGACGAGGACGACGATCCCGTAATCGAACTGGATGCCCACACCCCGCCCGCGCCCGATAGGCGCAAAACAAAACCCGACGCCGAACCACCGGACGCGTTTGACGAGGAACCGGACGAACGGGAAGAAAAACCCGTTGTCAGCAGGCGAAAAGCCCCTCACAAAAAGCTACGGAAACGCGCGCCGGACCTGGAGATCTCGCCAACCAGGCGTAGGAGACGCCGACCCGGCGGCAAAACCGCGATCAGGCCGGCACAGCCGCTTGAAGAAACGCCGCCGGCGCAGTCAACGCCGGAAGCGTCGACGACCGTCACAGCGGAGGATTTTGTCGCCGAGCCGGCGAAGACTGAACAGTATCCTCACAGTCCGGCTAAAACCGACTCCATCGCCGACAGCATACCCGCCTCCAACGAAGAAAGCGGGAGTTTCCTCGACGAAGAGGTGGAGTACATGCCGTCCTCCTCCGGCGGCGCGGAAGCGGACCTCGACCCCGAGGCTGACGACCTAGTCCTTGCCTCCGACGAGGAAACGGTCTACGACAGCATTCCTGAGCATCCGGCTGCGACAGACGACTTGGCTCCAGTGCAAACCATGCAGGTGCTCTATGAGGACCTGGAGGATTCCGCAGAGGACGCGCTGGAAGCGACAACCTCCTTCCCGGAGGAAGAGGCCGAATTCCGCGACGCGACCGTTACGGACGATGTTCCCGACGGAAGCACGCAGATTGCGGGCGAAGACGACATCGAGGAACTTTTCGATTCCATCGCCGCACAGACCGAAGGATCGACCACCACGACCGCCTTCACGGGCGACTTTGACGATTCCGGCTCCAACGACGAAGTTTTCGACAAGGAACAAAACGAGTGGGTCACAACGAAAAGCTCCCGGCACGTCGCGCAAGAAGAACCGCAGGACGACGCGGACATCGAACAGGCCAACGAAGCTTCCGCCGCTCAGGGGCTGGACAGGGAGGGCGAAGACGACATCGAATCCTTCCTGGACGGCCTGTTCCCGGAAGACGGGGATACGGATGACGTCATGACGGCGACGGACCAGCTCCAGCGTCCGGAAGCGGCTGCCGAACCGGTTGAAGACCGGGTCGATACCGGAGCCGCCGCCTACGATGTCGACGAGGAGGATATCGCCGACCTCCTTGACGACATGTTTGGCGACAAAACGGAAACGCCCCATCAGGTAAAGGCCGGCGAAGACGAGGACTTCGATACCCTGCTGGAACTGGATGAAGAAGACTTCGCCAAGGCCATCGCCGCGGACGAAGAAACGGCTGCGGCGGCAGTGTATAAGACCACCGCTTCCCTCGGCATGCCCGACTCGTCGACAACTGCTGTTGACGAATCCGCAGAACAGGACGAGTTGCTGGACAGTGCCGGGATCACCGAGTATCTCAAATCCATCGACGCGGAAGAGGATGAAGATGATTTCGACAATCCGGACCGGAACGAAGCCGACCTCCTGGCTCCCGATTCGGAAATATGGGATCTGTTCAACCCGAACATCCCGACGGAAGAAATCCTCCCCCCCCAGGACGAGTCCCAGGATGTGTTCGCTTCCTTCGACAGCCTGATTGACACCCACGACGACCTGCTGTCCATCGTCCCCCCCGATGTCGTCCCGCCGAGAGAGCCGGAGTCCGAACAGCAACCGGTAGCCGATGCCCCGGCGGAGGACGTCAGCAGCACAAATCCGACCCGCCGTTTCGAATTGCCCGCAAAGGATACGTCGACACAATCCGATTTTTCCGGTCGCCTCCCGGTCGGACCCGATTCGACGGTCGTCATGGACAAACCGCATTACGACCAACTGTTCAAGGACCTGAAGCAGAAAAAGCGGCCCAAGACAAGGAAGCTGTCGAACCGCTGGCAGGATACGGAAGACCTTTTTTCCAGCATCAACCTGAAGAAGGAATGGGAAGAAAGGATCAGGAAATACCAGGAAAAAACAAAAAACACCCGCGAGGAGGACGCGGATAAAATCCTTTCGGACCTGGACAACATGCCCATGCAAAGGGCGACCTATCCGAGTGCGTCGGAGACGGACACCAATTACGATTTCTTCAGAAATACCGTCGATTTCGATCCTGACAATCCGGCAGCGCACGACGTGGCCGGACCGGAGGAGGACGACATCCTTTCCGCGCTCCTGGAGGAGGAAAAGGAAACAGCCGACAAGCTTGCGGCCGAGGGTGAGCTTGCCAGCCTTCTCGCCGACCTCGAAAACGACAAACCGGAGGTCCAGGCCAAAGCCGAGGACGAAGCGGAATACGAGATAGAGCCCGAATCCGTCGCCGAGTTGAACTGGGAGGAAGACAGCCAATCCGCACCCCCCGAAGGGGAGGCGGAAGCGGAAGCGGAGCCGGAAGCCGAGCAGGCAGCCCCGGCGGAAACAGAAGCCAAAGCTCAAACAGACACCTCCGACGGCACCGATAACGAACTGAACCTCGACCGCATGGTCTCGGCCGCCGGTTGGGAAACGGGCGAGATGCCAGCCATCCCCGATGAACCGCCGGAAGAAGAGGCAGCGGAATACAAGCATTACGGCCCCGAACGGACCGCCCCCGACGACGATGACGATTTCAGCAGCAAGGTAAGGCAGGCCGACGGGCGGGCGGGCGGCGACGAAGATCTGGAAGAACTGGTCGAAGGGCTCGGCGATGGGGAGGAAGAAACGCCTGCCGAACCGGCCGAGGAAGAAATCGCCGTCAACCCCATGGACGTGTTTGCGAACATGGATGACTTTGACGACTTCGAGGACGACGGCCTTGACGACGACATGAAAGCCATGCTTGCCGACGGCGATGAGGACGGCGACGGCGAAGCCGGTGAAGAAGCCGACGGGGAAGCGGGAGCGGCAGCCGTCAGGCCGCTGCCGCCCGGCTTCAAGGGAAAGGTGATTTCCCTCCTCCGTTTCCTCGGCGAAAAGGTCGGCAGGTTCCTGCCGTTGGACAAGTTGAAAAACGCCTGGCAGGCGATAGGGTTCAGGGAAAACTGGCGCTTCTACATCGACCTTGTCGCAGCCCTGATAGCCACGGCCAGCGTCGCCGTCATCGTGTCGTATTTCATGTGGTACAGATAGTTGATTCGCGTCAATGCGTGTAATTTCCCACCGACTCGATCTCCGCGATAATCCGCACTTCCTTGAAGAACGGCGTCCCTGTCACCGGCGCCCGGCCGGGACCGACGGGGGGAATGAGGTGCGGGTTTTTGACCTGATTTTCCGGCCGGCCGGCCAATGCCTGCTTCGACCTGAAATTGCGGTAGGAAAGATCCGCCAGCAGCAACAGGCGCGGCTCCCCGAGACGCCCGTCGTGGCGCTTGGCGTCGTACTCCACATTCCGCAAGCGCAATTCCTCGTCAAAGCGGGTAAGAAGCCGCTTCAGCTGGTCGGTCATCATCATTCGGCGCTGGAAAAAAACCTGCTCGCCGCCGGCGCATTCCACCGCCAGGACATAGCGGGCAACGCCGTCGAACTCCCAGGTCAGGGTAAAGCCGTGGAGCAGCGGCCCGTCCTCCCCGATCGTCCGCATGGCGGCGACGACCTGGTCCTCCGTCACCTTCTCCCCCGTTGCGGACAGCACTGAACCGGCACGGCGGATAAAGGCGATTTCCGGCGTGTTCCTGTAAAACCCCGTCACTTCGACAAGGTCTCCCAAATCATAACGGTAAAAGCCGCCGGAAGTGGTGATGATCATGCGGTAAAGCCTTCCCTGCTCCAACTCGTCCGCGAGGAGCGTGTCGGTGCCTGGTCCCGGCTCGCCGCTCTCCGCCGGGATGAACTCCATCACATGGCCGCCGACGGCAAGCGTGCCCGACGGCTCGTTGTCCCTGAGAGGGATCGAGAACGTTCCTTCGGATGCGCGCAGGCCAAGACAGCGCTGGCGAATTCCGCCCCAGGCGGCAGCCACATGGGGCAAATAGAATGAGGAAGAGCCGCCCTGCCAGGTGAAAATCATTTCCAGTTCGGGCCAGACGGCGGCGGGCGCGAGCCTGCCGTCGGACTTCAGGATGCATTCCAATTCATGGGCGCGGCCGGGCGAAGGCTGCAGGGTCAATTTCAATTCGCTCGGCTTGGACTCTTCGTCTTCGCCGGTGTCGACGTCTTCGCCAAAACCCGACCATGGCCTGCCGGCGGCGATGCGCTCGATAAACTCCCCCGCGTTGTCCGCGAGCTTGCTGGCGATCGTCAACAGGGTGGAAGGATTGAGCGCCGTCACGACCTTGAGGTCGGGGCAGCTGAGGGCGAAGAGGATGTTGTTCAGCCAGCGCAGGTCGGCGTCGGCGAGGTGCTGCACGGCCAGCGGCGCCGCCGCGCGCCTGCGCACAGGAATGGACTGCACCTCGAACTGTTTTCCGCTCATCGCGCCATAGGGGATGCCTGACCTGGTCTTGCCCATGACGGCGGGGCTGGTCATGACCATGTATTTGCCGGAGTTGATCGCCGGGTGGTCGCGGTAGGTCTTGTACATCCAGATAAGGTGCTGCCGGTGCAATTCCTTTATGAATGTCCGGTTCACGGGGCACAGCTTCGGCTCGGAGGTGGTGCCGGAGGTGAGGGAAAACATTTCAGGAAGGCCGGGAATGAGGACATCCGCATCGCCGTTCTTCATCAACTCGAGGTCGGGAAGGAACTCCTCGTACCTGCGGATCGGCACACTGCGGCGAAATTCCCTCCAGAGCTGGCTGCCGGAGAGGCCGGAAAAGTCTTTGAACTTGTGATTCACACCGAAGAGCGTTTCTTTGTTGTCGCCAAGTATCCGCCTTAGGGATTTTTCCTGGGCGAGGCGGGGATAGGATTGCTCCTTGAAAAAGCGCCTGACCGGCAGTGCCATGACCAGATCGAAAAAACGTCCCAACCATGTTGACATGCAATAGTCCCTTCTCCCCCATGACGCGGAAAATACCACGAAAGTATAATCCCAACGCATCACCTGTGCAATGGCGGATTATATTCAGCCGCGCATTTCCGGTTTATGTTGACATGGGCCGCCCATATCGGGATCATTGACGGGAGCGGCGGTTTGGGGAAATCACCGCACAGGGGGGAAGTATCGAGATGGCTATGAAAGCTGACAATCCATTCGCCTTTTTGGCCGATGCGAAACCGGCCAATCTGTACCGGTTGCTGGAGAAGCTGCCGCTGGACGACGCAGCCATGGTTCTCGCGAACCTCCCGCCCTTGTCGACGGCGCAGGTAATGGCGTATTTCCCCGACGAAAAGCAGGGGGACCTTCTCGCATCGATGCGGACCGCGCGCCGCGCCGGCGCGGACGCGCAAAACAGCACAATAGCCAAACTCCGCAACATCGCAGGACAAGCGGCGGCTCAAGCGCCCCAGCAACAGCAACAGCAACAGCAAAAACCCGCCGGCGTGCCCGCTCCCGCGAAACCGAAGGCGGAAGCGCCCACGACTTCCCCCTCCGCCCGCACGCCCGGCAAGACAATCTCCTCCGCTTACGGCAGGACGCCCCTGCCGCAGCCGCAGCCCTGGAAACCGCGCACCACCGACGAAACGCCGATCAACGCGCCGGCCCGCCCCAACCGCCCGCCGCCAGTCAGCGGCGACCCGGCCAAGTCGCCCTTGGCAAAACTGAATATCTTTGACTTCCTCGGACTTAATAAAAACAAAACTCCGGCGGAAACGCCGGAGACAAGGGACAAGGCTGGGCAGGCGGACTTGCCGCCGTTCAAGCTGAACCCGTTACAGTCCATCCTCGGCAAGAAAAAGCAGGACGACAAACAAGGTCCGCGCGAAGGGGTGGTCTCCGGGAAAAACCTGAAAACGCTCAAAACTCCCCGCGTCCTGGGCATTGGCAAACAGCCGCCGGTGAACCCGTCGAAAAACGTCCTGCCGCCGGTCAAACCGAAGGCTCCGGCCGGCCAAGCGCCCGCCGACGGACCGCGAAGGATGGACGGCATGGCCATCCTGGCGGCGATCATGAGGAGCGCCACCCCGGACGTCAGGCACAACATCGCCTCGGACAACCCGGAGCTGTTCCGCCAGCTGAAAAAACGCATGTTCGTCTTTGACGATCTTTTGTATTCGGAGAATGACGCGCTGGCGCAGATTTTCACCGTCGCGCCTTTGGAAGACGCGGCTCTGGCGCTTCGCTTCGCGCCTCCCGCCCTCCGCGACCGCGCCCTCAAGGCGGTCAGCCCCCGCCGCGCCGAACTTCTCAAGGACAGCGCCGCTTCCGGCTCAAGCCACCGCTCCGGCCTCGACGACATAGAGAACGCCCAACAGCGCGTAATCGATGTGGCAATGCGCCTCCAGAGCGCCGGGCGCATCCTCATCGATCCGGACGACCCCGACCTGGCATTATAAAGGACCGCTTATTCGTCCTGGCCTTCCATATGTTCGCAGTTGTAATGCGAACCATCGCAATAGGGCATGTTGGTCGATTCGCCGCAACGGCAGAGGGCGACACGGTTGCGCGTTTCATATTTTTCGCCGTGGGCCCCTTCCACCTTGACGCCGCCCTTTACCCAGAGGGGGCCGCGCATATTGTTGATCGGGTCGTTGACCAGGCTGATTTCCTTGGAGAGTTCGGGCTCGATGAGCGTACCGTCCTTTTTGGCGATAGTGAGGCGGCCGCCGGGGCAATTGCAGGCTTCGTCAATTACTTTTTGTGCAACTTCCGGATCGTCGGCGGCGGCGATGTCGCGCCAGATGCTGCCGTCGCGGTCGCAGAAACGGGCTCCAACGCAGAGATTTTCATCGTCGAGAAGATCCACACCACGGCCTTTTATATGCCGCGCGCTTTCCACGTACGGCGGGCGGTCGGCATGTTCCCGTCCGCAAAATTCCACATCCATATGGGTGCCGTCGCAAAACGGCTTGGTCTTGGCGTGACCGCAGCGGCAAAGTTTGTAGGTGTCTTCCCCGTTTTCCGTATCCACCCGCCCGGCTTTTGACCAGCCGACAGAAGTTCCTTCCCCGTCGCAGGTTATGTTTTCCTTGTGAAGCGGAATGTCTTTGGATACCTCATAGGGACCATCGGTTGTGATGGTAATTTTCGATTGCGGGCTGTCGGCCATTTGTCTTCTCCTGCGTGCTAATATTCCCTCCCCATTCTATATATTGTCACTATTTATTTTTATTCCCCATAATGAAAATAAAACCGGGAAAAGCATGACGCTTTTCCCGGTCTGGCTGATGGATGTTGCACTATTGGAATGAAGTCGGCAATTAGTCGAGTTCGACGTCTTCGAGGGCCTTGTCCATCTTTATTTTGAGTTGATCCAGGCCGACCTGGGCGCTGAACTTGCCAGCGACGATATCTTGCAGGGTCGCGGCCCATTCGGTGGTGAGTTCGAAGAAATACGGGTTCGGCGTGAAGCAGATGGAGGCGCCGCCGATGGTCTTTTCGAACATGTCGGCGAAGCCGTGCATTTCGGCGATACGGGCCTGGAATTTCGGGTCGTTGAAGACGGACTTGCGCGGCGGGTCAACGGCCTTCCAGTCGACGACGGAGAAGGTCTGGTACGGCTTCGCGGTGAACCACTGCATGAAGATCCACGCCGCGTCCTTGACCTTGGAGTCGGCGTTCATGGCGATGGACCAAACCCAGAGGTTGGCGTTGATCTTGGTCTTGCCTTCCGGAAGGGGCGGGGGGGCCGAAGCGAGCTTGCCGGACTGGGAAGACGCGCCGGGGACGTTGTTGAAGTAGCCGAGGATGTCGGCGTCGAACATCATGGCGGCTTTGCGCGCGCCAAGATCTGCGCCGCACTGGTACCAGGTGTAGGAAGCCCAGGTGGGTGAGCCGCCGGCCTTGATCAGTTCAACCCAGGCTTCCGTCATTTCGACAGCTTCCTTGGAGTTGACCTTGGAGACCAGCTTGCCGTTTTCGATCGCAAGGTCTTCAGCGCCCCAGTTGGTGTAGGTGGTCATGTAGCCGGGGTGAATGGTCGCCCAGTTGCGGGTGCCGCGGACGGCCAAGCCATAGGTGCCTTCGCCTTCGAATTTGTTCAATTTCTTGGTGGCGTCCAGGAGTTCCTTCATGGTCTTCGGGACGGCGATGCCGTGCTTGTCGAGGATTTCCTTGTTGTAGCTGAGGCAGTTGGCTTCGAAGCCGAGGGGGAGCGCCCACTGGGGCCCGGAACCAACCTTGTGGCCGGGAACGAGGTCCCACTGCAACGCGCCGACGATGCCGGGGAAGAAGTCGGCGAAGTCATAGTCGGGGGAAGTCTTGGCGGGATCGTTGATGTAGGCGCTGAGGTCGACCATGTATCCGGGGGGCGCATATTCCCAGACCTGGTAGGCACCGGTCATGTAGACGTCCGGGTCGCCGCCGCGGCTGGAGAGGAGGGTGGTGAGCTTGTCGAAGTAGTTTTCCTCGGGAATGATGGAGTATTCAACCTTGATGCCGGTTTCCTCCTCGAACTCCGGCAGCTTCATGATGATGCCTTCGGCATAGGGGTGTTGGTTGAAAAGAATCCTCAGGGTTTTTCCGCTTTGCTGCTTCCAGTTGAACTCGCCGGCAAAAGCCGTCGACAGGGCGATGGCGCACAGTGCCAGGGCCGCAATCATTGTCTTACGCATATCGATAATCCTCCGCAAAAAGAAAACCGGACAAACAATATACAAGGGAGGGCCGAACAGGCCCCTCCCCCATATAACGATTCAAACGCATTGCAAACCGTTTTATGAAGAAGGGGACCGGGGGTCAGTCGAGTTCGATGTCTTCAAGGGCGCGGTCCATTACTAATGTTTTCCGCATGTTTTTCCTCTAAAATGTAAATACGACCTAGTTAAACTTCTCACGATAGTCCCGTGTTTGAATATGACGTGCTTTAGGGAACAAGCACGATGCGGTTAGCATTGACGCCCGAAGACGCAAGATCAAAGGCCTTTTCCCATTCGTCCAGCTTCATGACATGGCTGACGACGCCCTTGGTGGGCAGCTTGCCGTTGGCAATCCATTCAATGACGGGCGGGAAGCAGTACGGCGAGAGGTGCGCACCGAGGAGGTCAAGTTCCTTGACGTCGCCGATGATGGACCAGTCGAGGGTAGTTTCCGCGCCGAAAACGCTGAATTCGACAAAACGCCCGAGCTTCCTGATCATGTCCATGCCCT
The DNA here is from genome assembly GCA_036745875.1 of Planctomycetota bacterium. GTDB lineage: Bacteria > Planctomycetota > SZUA-567 > SZUA-567 > SZUA-567 > DAIOFH01. Next base: position 20,399 of record DAIOFH010000063.1, read on the forward strand.
GCTTCACCGAGGCGGGGTGGCCCGTGGCTTCGATGTAGATGTCGCAGCCGTAGCCGTCGGTCATGTCCATGATCGCTTTCACGGCGTCTTCCTTGGACGGGTTGATGACGACGTCTGCGCCGAATTCCTTGGCGGTGGCGAGGCGGTCGTCCTTGAGGTCGAGTACGACGAGCTTGGCCGGGTTGTGCATCCTGAGATAGCCGACCATGCCGAGGCCGAGACAGCCGACGCCTGCCTGGACGACGACGTCAGTCGGGGTGACCTGGGCGCGGTCGACGGCGTGCTTGGCGCAGGCGTAGGGTTCGATGAGGATGGCGGATTCCATCGGGAGGTCCTTCGGAACCTTGTAGTTCAGGGAGCCCTTGGGAAGCCTGATGTATTCGGCCATGCCGCCGTTGTTATAGCTCTGGAAGCCGTAGATGTCGTGCTTCTGGCACATCCAATAGTGGCCGGTCTTGCAGAAACGGCATTCCCAGCAGGGGATGATCTGGTCGGAGACGACGCGGTCACCAATTTCGAAGCCCTTGATGTTCTTGCCCATTTCGACGATGAAGCCGATGAATTCGTGGCCGGGGATGAATGGGGCCTTCACATAGCCCGGCTGGTCGGCGCTGCCCCAGAAGCGGCTGGCGCCGTGCTGGGCCTTGGCGTCGCCGGCGCAGATGCCGCAGGCTTCGATCTTGAGAATGATGTCATCGTCGCCGGCGCGAGGAACGTCGACTGTTTCGATTTTGTACTGACCGGGGGCGCGTGCGACAAGCGCTTTCATTGTCTTGGGTAAATCTGCCATTTTCGAACTCTCCTTGTTATAAGCGGCAACACAAACAAGTGTCTGCCATCTACCATGCGTGACTAGGGATTGCCCCTATTCTATCGAAATTGATAACGTTAACTCGACTGAACGATACAACTGCGGCAATGGGTGCGTCGGCGAAAAATTAAATATACAAAAACCGACAGGAGCTTAGCGCTTTTTAAATAATGGTTGGTTCCTTGTTGCGTTTTACGGCACAACTGGTACATGCCGAAAAGCGCCAGGGAAGGTCACCTATTATTTTAAAACGCAATAGATTGACTTCTTGAAAAGTTACTGTTTTACCTGTTCCGCTGAAATACAGCACAAAGATACACCAGTAATAACGGCACT
>DAIOFH010000064.1:0-21346 GCA_036745875.1 Planctomycetota bacterium
CCGCGGCCTTGGTGTAGATGCCGCCGCCGACGCGGGCGAACAGGGCCTGGGTGGAAGCGCCCATGCCGAAGGTGAGCATGGTGGTGGTGATTTCAACGTATTTCTGTTCGACCGAGGTGCCGGCGTGGACCATCTCAAGGCCGCCGAGAATCCAGCCGGACGCCATGTTGGCGGGGGTATAGACCAGGGTGTCGAGGACCCAGTACCAAATGCAGATGTCGAGGAGGCCGAAGGAGACGACGATCAGACCCATGATCGCGCCAGCGCGGAAGGCGACTGTAAGGCCGCGGTTAAGGCTCTCGGAAGCTGCCTGCGCCGTGCGGGCGCTGGCGTTGGTGGCCGATTTCATACCGAGGAAGCCGCAAAGTCCGGAGAAGAAACCGCCGGTGAGGAACGCGACCGGGACGAACGGGTTTTGGATTCCGGCATAGGCGAGAATCAGGAAGATGACGAACAGGATGATGAAGACGATTGAGACCGTTTTATACTGCGCGTAGAGGTACGCGTACGCGCCTTCCCTGACGTACTGGGCGATCTCTTTCATCTTGTCGGTGCCTTCGGAGTTCGTCATCATTTCCTTGTAGAAACGATAGGCGAAGTAAAGGCCGACGAGGCTCAGTACAAATGCCACGTAAAACAGGATCATAGGCAGACTCGATCCACCGCCGGATGTGGCCTCGGCGGCGACTGCCCCGCCGCCTGCGAGCGCGATAAGCGCCCCGAACGCGGCTAAGCCAATGCGTGTTCTCATAGTTTTTCCTCTCCAAAAAAAACCCACGAAATAAACTGCGTGCCATATATCTCTCAAATACCGCCATCCGGATCACACTCCGGATGGATTTGTCCTCAGAAAACGGTTGAAGCTATGGATTCCAGTATTCTACCCCTAATTCGGCAAGATGAACAATTATTTTCTCATAGCGCTTTTTTTTGTAGAGTTGCCGCCCTCTCGCTGTGCCGTCACACCTTCCCGGTAGCGCGCATGAAAGGGCTCCACTTTTACCGGAAAACGCAATAGTACAATAATTATGCGCCGCAGAAGCTGCGCCGCATTGAGACGAATACGAGAAAAAAGTAATTATATATGAATATTAATTGATTCCGTTTTGCCGGTCAAGAGTTTTTCAACGCTTTATTCTTTTACTGTAGCATAATTTAGCAAAATTATGGAAGTTTTGGTTGTCTTTGGACAACCGGTCATGAGAGCATAATACATTACTTTTTTTTTCGCAACTATTGTGTTCGAATTATGGCTTCTTTTCGCACATTGCAAACCCCCCGATGCCGTCAGGAATCGGGGGGTGCTGGTGGTAATTATTTACATGAGTTCAGGAGCGTGGACGAAGGCTATTTTTTCTCGCCCACTATCTTCGCTCCGCCAAGCTCGCCGAGAGTGGCGTTTTTCAAGTCTGTCCACAGGGTCCCCTCTCCGGCGTGGATAAGGTTGATGCGGAGTTTGGGATTGAGGTTGGAGGCGAATTCGTACAGAGCGTAGTTGCCGCCTTCGCCGAAGACGTTGACCTTCATGCCGAAGCCCTTGGCCCGTTCCCCTTCGACCATTTCGAGTGATGTGGCCTTGGCTTCGCCGAGGACGATGGTCATGCCGGCGCGGACGGTGGCTGTGTCCTTGTCGATGGCGGCCATTTGTCTGAGAGTGTCAGCCTGGATCATGGCGACGGTCTTTTTCTGCTCCGCATCGATCTGGGCCTTCATTTTCGCCGTTTCCTGCATGACCTGCTCGCCGTACTGCTTGATCAGCGACATTTCCCGGTTGAGGTCGGCCTGCTTGCGGGCGGTGTTTTGCTTTTCCTTGTTGGTGAGGTCCGTCTCCTTCGACAGGCTCGCGACCTGGAGGGGTTCGAGGATCTGCGCCGGGACATTGACGTTGCGGATCAGTGCGCTGTGAATCATGAGGTTCTTTTCGCCCAGCGACGATGCGAGCGCTTCGGTCAGGTCGTTCTGGAACTTTTCCCTGCCTTCGCCGGCGATGAAGTCGACTGCGCGGTAGGCGGAGCCCTTGAGGCGCGATACGGACAGGATCTGCGGCATGAGAATCTTGTCCACGACGGCGGGAAGATCGCCGTAATCGCGGTAAATCGCGGCCAGCCGTTCGGGACGCAGCTCAAACTCCACCGTCATGTCGAGGCTGATGTCAAAGCCGTCGCGGGAGGGGAAGTTGACGAACTGGTTGAGGATGAAGGCGGGCGGAACGTCCTTTTCCATCATTGGCGCGCGTCCGTCGCGGGCGCGGGGCGCGGCGGAGCCTGCGGGGAGCGATTTCGACAGTGCGCGGCGCATGCTTGCGCCCGGATCGTTCATGATGCTGTCGGCATAGCTGTCCGCGTAGACTTCCTCCTCGTCGTAGTAATCCCGCGCCATCGACGCGCTCATTTCCGGTTGCGGAGCGGCGGGGGCCATTTGGATGGCGGATGCCTCGGACTGCGAATATTGTTCCCTCCGGCGCTGCTGTTCGTGGAGGATATTCTGGTTGAGGCGTTGGATCATCTGGTTGTTTTCATCGATGGCGATGTTTTTCGTCAGGACAACGCCGCCGGTTTGCCCGACCAACGACACCTGGTTGACGCCGACTTCGACGGCGGCGATCTGGTATTGGCGCGGGTTGTTGTAATAGATGCCGGGCATAAGAACATCGGCGCGAACGCCCTTCTGGTTTGGCTGGGCGAAAGCGCCTTCGGGCGCGGCGTCTCCCGAAAGGTTGGTGACGACGCCTGCGAAGCCCATGGGGATGCTGATCGCGTCCCTGACGTCGACGGCATAACCGCGGGGGTTCAGGCGGTAGAGGCCGGGGCCAAGCACCTTTCGCCAGGTGCCTTTTTGCCCCGGTTCGGCGAGAAATTCGCCGGGAGGAAGGTCGTCGCCGACAAGGGAAGTGACGACGCCGATTTTTCCGGGCGGGATAAACTGCGCCGAGACTATTTCCCAGTCGTAGAAAACCGGGTTCCAGATATGGCGGCCTTCGCCGAGGACTTCCTCAAGCACGCCCTTTTGTCCCGGTTTTGCCAGTATCTGGCCGGGTTCCAGGGAACGGCCGGATTTCGCGGTGATGATGGCCATTTCGCCGGGGCCGACGTAAAACCGGCAAAAGCCCCAGGACCAAACGGCCCAGGCGATAAGCAGGAGGATGATCAGGCTGCCGACGAGGCCGAAACGGCGGCGTAAAAAGCCGGGGCCTTTTTTGATTGTATTTTCAGTGGTTATGGTGGTAGCGTCCACTTCTTTCATGGTGTTCTCCAGAAATTCATAGTCGTGATTCAGGCCAAGCGAAAATTATTCTGCCGAGGGTGGAGCCGTGTTTGGCATAAACGACTGGAAGATGCCGCCGAGACCCGGCGCGCGGTCGGTGGAAATAATGGCCTGGATGAGGGGGGCCGTATTCTTGTACAGTGTGAAGCGGGCGAGATCCGCGCCGCCGCCGAGGGCGTCGACCATTTCTTCCGCCACCCTGGCTTCCGCCTTGTTTTGCATGGTGACGACGTCGCGGTCGGCCGTGGCCTTGATGAGGATGGCATCGGCCTGCAGCTTCGCCGCTTCCGCCTCAAGGCGGGCGACTTCGAGTTCGCGCTGGCTGGAGGTGATTTTAACGGACTGTTCCTCTTCCGCCTGGATACGGGCGCGGATGGCGACCGTTTCCGATTCGACCTTTTCCCTGTTCTGCACCGCAAGCATTTCCTGCCGGGTCAGCTCGGCCTGCGAGCGGGCCTGCTCGATCTGCTGTTCGATCTTGCGCTGGTTCTGCAGGGCGACTTCGCGCTCGCGGATGATGGCGGTGACTTCTTCCGGCGGGGTGATGTTCCTGATCAGCATGGAACGGATTTCGATGCCCCAGCGGCTGCACTGGGAAATGAGGTGGCGCTCGAGCCGGTTCTGGAATTCCTGCCTGGTCTCGCCGACGATGAAGTCGATGGCCGGGTGTTTGGAACCTTCGATGCGGCTAAAGCCCCTGGCTTTCGGCAGGACGATTTTCCTCAACATGTCGTCGAGGTCGCCGACCTGGTGGGTGAGTTGCGGCGCTTTTTCCCGGTTGATCGCGAACTCGAGGGTTCCTTCGACGACAACCGTAAATCCGTCCTGGGTCAGGAAGGAGATGGCGTCGTCCGCCTGGAGGGCGAAGCGCTGGCTCTGGAGGTTGACTTCGGCGACTGAATACATGTATGGATTGAGGTAGTAGGTGCCGGGGCCGAGGGTTTTTTCCTGAACGCCCTTGACGCCTTCTGCAACGATAAAGACGTTTTTGGAACTGTCCGGGATTTCGCCGTGCAGGGGGTCCAGGCCGGTGAGGTTGGCGACCACGCCGACGTGTCCCGGGCGGATCGTAATGGCGTCAAAGACTTCCACGCGTTCCGCATAGGGGTTGATGCGGTATTTGCCGGGACGGAGAATGTCGGCGGCGATTCCCTTGTAGCCGTCGGGGGCGATGATTTCGCCGGCCGGAAGGTCCTGCCCGTACAGGCGGGTGACGACGCCGAGACGTCCCGCCGGGATGCTGGTGACGACGGCGAAGCGCCAGTCCCAGTCATAGGGGTTGTAGAAATAGCGGCCTGCCGGGAGCGTTTCCAGCTGGATGCCTTTTTGGCCCGGGCGGGTGGCGATTATTTCGTTGGGGGCAAGGTTGTCGCCTGTTTTGCGGATAAGGATGGCCATCTGGTCACCCTCCGGTTCGATGCGGCAGCCGTACCAGATAAAGACCGCGGCCGCTGCGATGAGACAGAGGAGCACAATGAAGAATGTGCCGAACAGCATGACCTTCTTGATCGCTTTCCCCATTTTGCCGGGTTTTATTTCCCTCACCCGGTAACGGGAATCCGAACGGTCGGGGCCGTCGTAGCGCGGCCCGTCATAATCGTTGTTTCCACTCATCGAGTAATCTCCGTAAAAAGTTGGCTGCTGGTACCAGTATAGCGCAATGCACTACTGACGCAAAGAAATTGCTTTTTGGTCAAAGATTGTCAAAATTGGCGTATTGACTGTGCGTATTTTTTCTTGCCGCAGAATCGGGGAATTATGAAGGCAGCGTCGACCGCGATATTCGCATTTGCCGTTTTGGGATTGCTTCTCTGGCATAGAACCGGCTATAACGAGCCGCAGAAGGAGGAGGATGTCCCTGTGTATCGGCCGCTTCTTGACGATGCGGATTTTCTCGCTGAACTTGACAAATCCGGTTCGCGCGGACGAAATGGCATCCGCATTGTCGCGCCAGGTTCCGGCCTCCACGGAGACAATACTGACAAGGCGTACCGCCTGGCCCAGAAAATGGGGGTCGAACTGCCCCGCGGGGCGCTCGATCCCGAGGCGGTTCCCTATACGGCAAACGCTGACGAGGCGCGGCTGGCGATGTTCCTGGACGCGCTGGACGACCCGGAAGCGGAGGTGTTATGGGCGCTCAGGGGCGGCTATGGCTCCAGCCGCCTCCTTCCTGAACTTGCCCGGCGCGGCCTATCCAGGCCAAAGCTGTTTGTCGGCTACAGCGACATGACCTTTTTGCACCTCTTTTTCCAGACTCGAGGCTGGCGGACAATACACGGGTCCATGTTCTGGGAATTGTCCGGTTCGTCGGCCGAGGACGAGAATTTCCTTATCCTGGCGGAGCTGCTGTCGGGCGGGCGGAAGGAACTGCGTTACGACGTCCTGACCCCGTTCAACGACGCGGCGAAAAACGCCGCGCTGCCTCTTGATGGACTGCTGACCGGCGGCAACCTTACCTGCATTGCCTCGGCAGTCGGGACGCCGTGGCAGCTTGACGCCGGGGGTAAAATTCTTTTTCTTGAAGATGTCAAGGAAAGCGGGTACAAGATCGACAGGATGCTGACCCAGTTGCGGCTTGCTGGTCAACTGGACGGAGTGAAGGCGGTTGTCTTCGGCACCTTCAGCAGGGGCGATGAGCATACCAATTTCTCCTTGGAGAGGTTCGCCAGGGAGTGCGACATCCCCATATTCAAGGCCGATATCTTTGGCCATGGCTCCAAGAATTATCCGCTTGTCTTCAATGCTCCGGCGATGCTGGAAAAAAATGACGGCAGGGAAGGCGGCGTTACCTTGAAAATACAGGCCGATCAGTTGCCGTTGGGAGAGTGATGCTCAAAAAGGCGTATCTTTTCACGCTTGTTCTTGTTGTGTCTACGTTCGGCCCCGCGGACGCCGGGGAGCGCGTCTTTGCCATGGTCTATCCCGTGATCAATCCTTTTTTCGAAGCCACCTCCAGGGGGGCGGAAGACGAAGCTGAGCGGCTTGGCGTCGAAGTGCTGATCAAGGGACCGGATCGCTTCGATGTCCAGCAGCAGATAGCGATTGTCGAGGAATTGATTGAACGCCGGGTGGACGGGTTTGGCATCGGTTCCGTCGACCCCGCAAAATTGACGCCCTATATTGACCGCGCGGTGGAGGAGGGGATCAAGGTCGTCGCTTTCGACTCCGATGCGCCCCTTTCCAAAAGAATCGCCTATATCGGCACCAACAACTTCAAGGCTGGCGAGCACATGGCCCATGTCCTCGGGACCGCGCTCGGCGGCAAGGGAGAGGTTCTCGTCAGCATGGGCATCCCGTCCCAGCTCAACCTCAAGCAACGCCTCCAGGGCCTGAAGTATGTCCTGAAAAACGAATATCCGGATATCGACCTTATAGACATGCAGTCAGGCTGGGGCAGCCATAACCTGACCCTCCAGTGCATAGAAAACATGACTGAAGATTTTCCCGATTTCGCGGCCCTGGTCGGGGTCGATTCCTTTGCCGGGCCCGCCATGCTTATTGTCTGGAAAGGCAAAGGCCTCTCACAGGTAGCCGTCACCTTCGACGACCTTCCCGAAACGATAGGCGGCGTCCGCAACGGGCAAATCTATGCCGCCATCGTCCAGCGCCAGTACGACTGGGGCGTCAATGTCGTCAGGCAACTGAACGACGCATGTGCCGGCATCGCCATCCCGGAAAACACCGATACCGGCACGCTGGAAATCACCAAAACCAATGTAAATGAATATTATCCCGAGGAGTGACAATCCTCCACTTTTCGCGATATAATCCAAGAAATGCGTAAAATTTTCTCCTCATACCATGGATTGGTGGAAAAACTTGGGATTTTCCATGTTTCACGCCACTGTTTCCCATACCATGCTTTTTTTGTCTGATATAATAGATATAAGAGAAGCTGCGATTGAGTGGAAAGACAGTCAAATGGTTGAAGAAGAGTTTATGAATGACCCGGCGCGGGAACCGGGAAATCCAACGGAATTTCTGGGTATAGTCTTTGATATCAAGGAATTCGCTCTTTTCGACGGGCCTGGCCTGCGCTGCACCGTCTTCATGAAAGGTTGTCCGCTGCGCTGTTCCTGGTGCCATAACCCGGAAGGGCTCAAACCTGTGCCGGAAATGCTACGCACCGACGCCGGTTCCCGCCATGTCGGTCTTGCCTACACGGTGGGGGGGATGGTGGAGAAGCTGCTGGCTTATCGGTCGGTATTCGCCGGAACCGACGGCGGAATCACCTTTTCCGGCGGTGAGCCGCTGATGCAGCCGGATTTCGTCGTCAATGTCATGCGCAAGCTCAAGGGAAAGATGCACCTTCTTTTGCAGACCAGCGGTTTTTGCAGCCGCAGTGTGTTTCTTTCGGCCATTGGCCAGACCGATATGGTGTATTTCGACTTCAAGCTTGCTAATCCTGGGCTGCACCTCCTTTTCACCCGGCAGGACAATGCGGATATCCTTGACAACCTTTTGGAACTCGACCGTTCCGGCGTCGAATACCGGTTGCGATTGCCGCTTGTCCCGGACGTCACGGACACGGCGGAAAACTATGAGGGGATACGCAAGTTCATAAAGGAAAACCTGCACTCCGCCGCATTGACCGGTATCGATCTCCTGCCGTACAACCGGGCGGCGGGCGGGAAATACGCAGCTGTCGGCAGGCGGTTCAACCCCGGTTTCGACGAGACGAAAGAGGTCTCTGTTCGCCCCGATTACTTCAAGGATATCGTCAAGGAGGTCATGGTATTATGAACACACACCAGGTTACGGAAAGGGTGATGGAAATGCGCCAGCGGATAGCCGACGGCGCGCACAAGAAATACCGCACCGGGCGGATCCCTGACGTAGCCGCAGCCTGCGACCGCGAAGGCCTGGACTGGCCCCATCGCGCCTCCCGGCTGACGAAGATGATGTGCGAGGCTGAAACGCCCGTCATCCTTCACGGCGAGACGATCGTCTTTACCCGTACCGTCCCTGGTGTTCCCCTTTATTATTCCGAACAGGACTGGCGGGCTCTCTTCAAGGGCCATGCCATGCATGAATCGGGGATTATTTCCAATATCTGCGCCGATTGGGAAATGCTCCTGCGGGAAGGTCTGGCGCAGCGAAAGGAAGTCATCGTCAACCGGAGCGCCAGTGAAGGAGGCGAGGAACTTGCCACGCTTGCCGAAACGGCCGCCGAGGCGATTGACGCGGTCCTCGCCCTGGCCGAACGCTACCGTCAGGAGGCTTTGAAACAAGGCAAGGCGGACGTCGCGGCCATTCTTGAAAAAGTTCCAGCCGGTCCCGCCGGGGATTTCAAACAGGCGCTGCAGTCGCTGAAGTTCGTGCATTCCGCCCTGTGGTTGAGCGGCCATTACCATGTGGGACTCGGGCGCTTCGACCAGTATATGTGGAAATACGCGGAAAACGACGTCAATGCGGGAAAACTGACCTGGGACGAAATCGCCGACCTGATTGCGGAATTCTTCGTCAGCCTCAATAAGGACTCGGACCTCTATCCCGGCATACAGCAGGGGGACAATGGCCAATCCATGATGCTTGGCGGCGTCGACCGGGACGGCGGGACCTCGGTGAACCGACTCACCCATATCGTCCTGGACGTGACCCGCCAGATCCGCTTCATCGACCCGAAAATCAACCTCAGGGTTACCCAGGATACGCCGAGGGAGGTATTGCTGAAAGCGGTCGAATTGACCCGCATCGGCCTTGGGTTTCCCCAATATTCCAACGACGACGCGGTCATTCCCGGCCTGGTCGAACTCGGGTACGAACTTGCCGACGCCCGCGACTACAGCGTCGCCGCCTGTTGGGAATTTCTTATTCCGGGCAAGGGAATGGATGTGGTGAACATCGGGGCGGTCTCCTTCCCCCATGCGGCGGATTATGCCTTGCGGCGCGTCCTGGCAGAAAACGGCGGCTTCGACCAGGTCATGGAGTTGTGCCGCCAGGACATAAATACGCAGGTCGACAGGCTGGTCGCGGAAAAGAAAAACATCATCCTGCCGCCGGCTCCGTTTTATTCTGCCCTGATGACCGACCAATTCGAATCGAGGGGCGATTTGTCCGGCGGCTGCAAATACAATAATCTCGGCATCCACGGTTCCGGTTCCGCCAATGCCGCCGACGCCCTCGCCGCCGCGAAAAAACATGTCTTCGACGACCAGGCGGTGCAGGGGGAGCGCCTCCTTGCCGCGTTGGACGGGAATTTTTCCCATGACGAAGAGTTGCTGGAAATGCTGAAATACCGCGCGCCGAAGACCGGGAACAACGACCCCCAGGTCGACGAATACCTGTGCCGGCTTTTCGATTTCTTCGCCGATGCCTGCGCCAAATACAACCCGGTCAACAAGCGCTGGCAGCGCGTCCGTCCCGGCACCGGGTCGGCGATGTACTATATCTGGCTCGCCAGCGGCCACGAGGGCATGATAGAGCCGGTGGTCGGCGCAACGGCGGACGGCAGGAAAAAGGGTGATTTCTTCAGTTCCAGCCTGGCGCCGTCGCAGGGCGTGAAGGTCTCCGGGCCGTTCGGGATTTTGCAGTCGTTTGCCAAGATCGATTACCGGCGTATCGTCAACGGCGGGCCGATCACGCTGGAATTGTCGGATTCCGTGTTCCGCAGTGAGGAATCGATCGGCAAGGTCGCTGATCTGGTCGCCCTGTTCGCCCGGCTCGGCTGCCAGCAGCTGCAACTGAACACCCTTAATGTCCTCGACCTGAAGGATGCGCAGGTGCATCCGGATAAGCACCGCAACCTGGTTGTGCGGGTCTGGGGCTGGAGCGGGTATTTTTGCGAATTGTCCAAGGAGTACCAGGATCACATCATCCGCAGGCATATGTTGGCGGTGGAATAGAAATTCATATACAGGCTCATAGCGCCAATAAACCACTCCCCGCCGCGAATTCGTGACGGGGAGCGGTTTTTTTTATTCCATTTCGGCAATGACGCGGCACTTGAGACCGGTCATCGTCGGATCGTCGAGCCACATGGTATACACCGTGAACTGCGCCTGCCCGATGAGCTGCAGATTGCACAGGTTCTCGATCACGTAGACGCCGCCTTCCTCGCAACGCCTATCCGCGGGGCCATGCTCGTCGGCGCGGCGTATGCCGCAGCAATCCACGCCGATAAAATGGATTTTCTTTTCAATAAGCCAGCCAATCAGATCGTCCGAGAGCTGCGGATGGTCCTTGAAATAGCCGGCGCTGCCATAAGGGTGATGCTCAATCCGCGCTGTTCGGATCAGGACAAAATCCCCTGCGCGGATATCCGCATTTTCCATATCGCCGATGCCGATCTCCCTTTCCTCGCTAATGCCGGCCGCATCCACCAGCACCCCCCTGCTTTTGAAATAATCAAGGGGGATCGCCGTTTTGCAATAGGTGTCCAGATGAGTGCCGATATGGCCGCCGGCGACGTGCCGGTGCTCGCTTTTCTCGAGCCATTGCTCGATTTGTTCACCACTAAGTTTTGTCGTCAAATCAATAATCACCGCGTTTTCTCCTCTATCACTTGTTCAAGATAGTTGTTGAATCGATCCAGAAAGGTCGAGACGACAACCTTGTCCTCTGCGGAAATGCCGCGCAAAAACTTGAGATCCCGTCTTTCCCATGCCTTGTGCGCCTTGGTATGCCGTTCATTGGCTACTTTACCCTCCGCTGTGAGGCGGTGGTATTTCTCCTTTTTATTGCCGGGAGACTGGAATATTTCCACCAGCCCCCTTCCTGTGAGCTTTTTGGTGATTTTACTCGCAGCTCCCCGCGTCATCCGAAGACGGTCCGCTATCGCCGTGGTGTTTGGTTCGTCCATCTGGTCTATGGCGGCAAGGCAATGAATCTCGGAATACCCCATGCTCGAATAAAGCACGTGATCCGTGAGCTTGCTGAGCATGTCCTGCTTTTCATAGATCGCCTGGAACTGGGACAAAAGGCGGTTTTCCATATTCCATCCTTTCGAATTATTGTTTCCGTGGAAACAATAATATATTCGATGGCCAATGTCAATAGGCAATATCATTTTAAAAATATCTTGGATTCACGGGCGCCGCCGGCGTGATGGGGATTCCCAGGAGACAGATAATTATTCCTGGCCCGCCGCAGGCAAAGCTTCCCAAAGCGTTTCAAATCCCATGGCGGCATGCAGGCATAGTGTAAATATTACATAGTCTGTGTATGTAATATTTACATGCCATGCCGCACCGAACGTGTGTACTACCAGTGGTCTTCCCGGCTGGAACCCTTTTTGAGTCTTGTAACTCTGTATGATTGCAGTCGATACAATTTCTGTATATATTTTCTTCAAACTGGCAGTGGGCTTGTATTGAAGTGACGTGGGCCGCGGCCCTTTTGAAGCCTCGGCGGTGAATTTTCTTTTGGAAAAAAGGAGTTGGATATGAAGAAGTCTGCATTTGCGTTGGCGCTGGCGTTGTATTTCCTTTTGACGCTTACGGTCTCCGGCGCCTCGGCGGGACAGGTGACGATTGGTTTTTCAAATCGCACATTGGACGGCCCGTTCTTCCAGGCTCTTTCCGCCGCTATTGAGGAAAAGGGCAAGGCGCTCGGCTACAACATGATTTTGACTGACGCCCGCACGGATTTCAGCAAGCAAATTTCCGATGTGGAAGACATGCTGGTGCAGAACATCGACTACCTGATCCTCAATCCCCAGGATCCGAAGGCGTCAATGCAGATCATCAAGCGCGCCCAGGCGGTGAATGTTCCGGTCATCATCATCGATATGAGCATCGGGCCTGCGGCAGGCGTTTTGACCCGAATCACCGGCAACAATGTTGACGGCAACGTCCTCATCGGCGAATACGCCGTGGAGCAGGCCGGGAACGACCCGATCAAGCTGTCCCTCGTCAGCTTCCAGCCCGGCGTCATCGTCACCGTCGAGCGCCGCGACAGCTTTTTGGCCGGCATCGTGTCCAAGCAGCTCAGGGACAAGGGTTCGGCCAAACTCGAAATCCTTACCGAAACGTTTGCCGGCGGCACCGACGAAGGCGGCTTGAAATGCGTCGAAGACATCCTCACCGCCTATCCCGAGACCAACACCCTTTACACCGACACCAGCCTGCAGCTGCGCGGCATGATCAACGCCCTCAAGGCGGCCGGCCGTCAGGACGTCAAGGTCTATTCGTTCGACGGGGCGAAGTTCGAGTACGACTACATCAAGTCCGGCGACCTCGGCGCCACCGGCGAAAACAGCCCCTTCAAGCTGGCCGACATGGCCTTCGACGTCATCGACCAGCACATCAAGGGCGAAAGGGTGTTCCCCTACCATATCGCCCCGAAGGGTCTTTGCGTCAACAAGTCCAACGTGGAAGCGGCATACAACGACGGCTTCTAGATAAGATAACGGATGGGGACATGCGGTTGCCTGTGGTGCACGGCATGTCCCCGTTGCTTCGCACGATAACTATTCCCTTGTCGAGGATGACAGCATAATGACCGCCAGCGAAGAATACGCGATTGAAGCGATCAATATAGGAAAGGCTTTCGGTGGCGTACATGCCCTGCGCGGCATCAACTTCAAGGCGCGAAAAGGCAGCATCCACTGCATCGTGGGTGAAAACGGCGCGGGCAAATCGACGCTGATGAAGATTTTTTCCGGCGTGGAAACGAAAGATTCCGGAACGATCAGGATCAACGGGCGGGAAGTTGAAATCACCGGTCCCCAGAGCAGCCGCGAGCACGGCATCGGGATCATCTATCAGGAGTTCGTTCTCGCGCCCGACATGTCGGTCGCGGAAAACGTGTTTCTCGATAACCTCACTGACGGGCGATTCTTCGTGAATTGGAAAAGAATCACCAAGGACACCCAGCAGATCCTCGCCGATTTCGGGTTCGACATCAAGGCAAGCACCCGTGTCGGCGACCTTTCCGTCGCGTACATGCAGATCGTGGAGATCATCAAGGCGCTGGCGAAAAACGTAAGCATCCTCATCCTTGACGAACCGACGGCCGTCCTCGCCGATCCGGAGATCAAGGTGCTGTTCGCCATCCTCCGGCGGCTGAAGGAGCAGGGCGTCACCATCATTTACATTTCGCACCGGCTTGCCGAGGTTTTCGAAATAGCCGACGAAATCACCGTCTTCAAGGACGGCGAAAGCATCGAGACCTGCCGTTGCGGGGACACCTGCCGCGACAGAATCATCACCACCATGATCGGCAGGGAAATGAAGGATCTTTTCCCGCCCCGCAATGCCCGGATCGGCGAGGAGATCTTCCGCACCGAGGACCTGGCGCAAACGTCCATCCTCGACGGCGTCGACATCGCCGTACGCGCCGGCGAAGTGGTGGGCATCTCCGGCCTCGTCGGCTCCGGGCGCAGCGAATTCGCGCGTGCAGTGTTCGGAATCGACAGGGTGACGCGCGGCACCGTCTACATCGGTAAAAAGGCGGTCAGGATCCGGAAACCGCAGGACGCCCTCCGCCATCGCCTCGGGCTTGTCCCGGAAAACAGGAAGGACCAGGGCCTGTTCCTCAACCTGGCCATTGCTGAAAACGTCACCATGGCCAATAAAAAATCCATCTCCGCCGGCGGGGTGTTTCTCCGTCATGATCATGAGCGGAAACTTGCCGAGGATTTTCGCGGCAAACTGGCCATCAAGCTGGGCAATGTCCGTGACGCCGTCTCCAGCCTCAGCGGCGGCAACCAGCAGAAGGTGGCGCTGGCCAAGTGGCTGCACGCCCGTTGCGACGTCTTGATTTTCGACGAGCCGACGCGGGGCGTCGATGTCGGCGGAAAACAGGAAATCTACCGCCTGATCAACGAACTCGCCGTTTCGGGATACGGTATCTTGGTAATTTCGTCGGAAATGCTGGAAATCATCGGCCTTTGCGACCGTTCCTATGTTTTCAGCGAGGGAAAGGTCACCGGCCACCTCGTGAAGGAGGAAATGACCGAGGCGGAACTGCTCCGGCTGGCCATTCCCACCAGCCGTGTTGGAAAGCGCAACGCCTGACCGCTTCGCAGGATGGTTCCCCATTTAAAATGTTCGAAGGAGTCGGTTTTGAACAAGGTAAAACACTTTTTAGGCAACAATACCACCATCATAGCCTTTGTCATGATGTTGGTGATAGCCGGCCTGGCTTCCAATAAATTCTACTCGATGGCGAACATCGCCAACGTCATGCGCCAGGCCGCCCCGCTGGGCGTTGTCGCCCTTGGCGTTCTTTTCGTCATCATAACCGGCGGCATTGACCTGTCGGTGGGAGCCATTATCGCGCTCGGGAACGTCAGCCTGGCCCTGATGGCGCAGAAACACGGCATGGGAATCGCGGTGGTGACGGCCCTCGCGGCCTGTTCCTGCGTCGGCGTCATCGCCGGGCTGCTGGTTACCAAGGGCCGGATCACGCCGTTTGTCGCGACATTGGCGATAATGACCATCCTGCGCGGGCTGACCCTGATCCTCACCAAGGGCAATCCGATCTTCATCGAGGACGAGAATTTCCTGAAAATAGGGACCGGGGCGATAGCTCTCATCCCGTATCCCTTCATCGTTCTCCTGGTTTTCTTCATCATCAGTTCGGTCCTGCTCGACCACACCATTTTCGGGCGCATGGTCATCGCGCTCGGCAGCAACGAAACCGCCGCCCGCTATGCCGCCCTGAACGTCCACCTCTTCAAGTCGCTGGCCTATGTCTTTTGCGGCTTTTCCGCCGGAGTGGCGTCCGTCATCCTCAGCGCCCGCACAGGCGTTGGTTCGGCGCTGGTCGCCGAAGGCTATGAGCTTGACGCCATCGCTTCGGTGGTCATCGGCGGAGCCAGCCTTTCCGGCGGCAAGGGGCGTACGTTCAACACCCTCCTGGGTGCCCTTATCATCAGCATGATCTCCAACATCATGAACCTCGCCGGCGTTCCCGGCTACCACCAAAAGATAGTGAAGGGTTTTATCATCATTTTCGCGGTGCTCGCCGAGAGCGTGAAAGAGCGGAATAAATAGTTCTACAACCAAAGGGCGGCCACGTTCCCGCATCGGGACGCCGCTTGCAAGGAAAGGAAGCAGATAATGACGAAACGCGACGTGGTGAGGGATGTCTTTGAAAACCGCAAACCGGCCTATGTGCCCTGGAGCATCGGCCTCAACCACGAGGTCGCCGAGGCATTGGCGGATTATTTCGGTTCGGCCGATGTCATCGAGGACAAGCTGCAGAATCATTTCGCCGTTCTTGGCCACCCTGTTCACGGTCCGATGGTGCGGCACGAGGGGGATATCGCCATAGATTATTTCGGCGTCCACTGGGACCAGTCGATAGACAAGGACTGCGGCTCCCATACCGGCCTTTTGTTGCCCGAACCGACGCTGGACGGGTTCACCTTCCCCGATCCCGAAGGCGACCTTATCTACGCAGGGGCCGAGGAAATACTGGAAAAACAGACCGACCGCTGGCGGGTCTGGCATATCGGCTTTTCCCTGTTCGAACGCGCCTGGTCGCTGCGCGGCATGGAAAACCTCCTGGCGGACTTTTATGAAGAACCTGAATTCGTGCACGAACTGCTTGGCAAGATAGCCGACTATCAGTGCAAGGTCATCACCCACGCCGCCGGGAAACTTGATTTGGATTGCGTGTTCTTCGGGGACGACTGGGGCATGCAGACCGGGCTCATGATGGGCCCGAAGCTGTGGGACGAGTTCATTCGCCCCTATGCCACCCAGATGTACCAGCACACCCACAGCCATGGGCTCAAGGTGCTGATACATTCGTGCGGCAAGGTGGAGTCCCTGTTCGAGGACATCATCACGGCCGGCGTCGATTGTTTCAATCCCTTCCAGCCTGAAGTGATGGACGTTCACGCGCTTTTGCGCCAGTATCGCGGCAGGCTGTCCTTCCACGGCGGCATGTCCACCCAAAAGACCCTCCCCTTCGGCACCCGCGAGGACGTGATACGCGACACCAACGCGCTCATCGAAAGCGGCAGGGACGGCAACCTCGTCTTTTCCCCCGCCCACGTGGTGGACGGCGATGTGCCTTATCAAAACGTCCTGACCTTTATCGAAGTGCTGCAGGCCCAGCCCGGCGCGCCAAAGGGCCTTTGAGCCGCCGCGACAGTAAAATGGATGGCCGTGCCTGATGGGGAGATCCTTTGCAAAGGGGGTCTCCCCTTGGCGCTTTTTAAAAGGCACGTGGTTCCCGTCCCTTTTTACGGCATGACCTCGATATGCCGAAAAGCGCCGGGGAAGGGTCGGGTATTATTTAAAACGCAATGGGCGTTCGCGTGCGCTTGCCATTGCGCCGCGTGGATGATATGATATGACCCACGACAGGTCTTGGAAAAGGTGCATTCGATGCGAAGCATTCTTATTGTGGACGACAATCCCCAATTTTTTAAAAGCCTCAGCGTCAATTTCAAGGATTTTGACATAGACTGCCGCTGGAGCAAGACAGGGGAAGAGACGATCAAGGAACTTGGCCGTTCCCTGCCGGATGCGGTTCTCCTCGATTTGTCCCTCGGTGCGGAGAACGGCCTCACCATCCTTGACCGCATCAGGTCGACCTATGCCGATCTGCCGGTGGTGATGATCACCGGCTATGGCACGCTGGAAGTGGCGGTGAAGGCGATCAAGATGGGCGCTTACGACTTCCTCCCGAAGCCGCTCGACTTCGAAAAACTCTGCGGCGTCCTCGAGCGTGCGGTGGAGTCTTCCCATAAAAAGCCGGGCATGGGCGAAAGCGAGGGCGAAACGTCGATTGTCACCGGTTCTCCCGGCCTGGAATCGATTTTGCGCAAAGCCAGGCTCATCGGCGGCACCAACCTGTCCGTGCTCATCGTGGGCGAAAGCGGCAGCGGCAAGGAACTCATGGCGGAACTGGTGCACAGCCGATCCGCCAGGGCGGGCAAGCCGATGGTGAAGGTGAATTGCTCCGCCTTCCCGGAGCAACTTATCGACAACGAGCTGTTCGGCCACGAAAAAGGCGCGTTCACCGGTGCGGAGCAGGGGCACCGGGGCTTGTTCGAACAGGCCGACGGCGGAACGCTGCTTCTTGACGAAATAGGCGATCTGCCGATGCCCAGCCAGGCCAAGCTGCTGCGCGTGCTTGAAAACGGCCAGATCCGGCGTCTGGGCGGCGACAAAACCCGCACCGTCGATGTCCGCATCATCGCTTCGACCAATCGCGATCTCGCCGAGATGATCACCCGGCGGACTTTTCGCGAGGATCTTTTCTACCGCCTTAATTCGGCTTTTATTTATATCCCGCCGCTACGCGAGCGCCGTGGCGACATTCCCCTGCTGCTTAGGCATTTCCTGCAAAACGCGGCAAGCGACCCGGGGAAGCGCTTTTCGCCGGAGGCGGAAAAATTGCTGACAGAGTATGCCTGGCCGGGAAATGTGCGTGAACTGAAAAACGCGGTGGAATTGAGTTCCGTGATCGCGGCCGGGGAGACTATAGGCATCGACGACCTGCCGCAGCAATTGCAGCTCACGCGGATGAACTCACCCCAGGGCGACCGGGACGAAGGGAGGGAAATGACCCTGAACGAGGCGGAACGCGGTCTTATCATCCAGACGCTGGAGCAAACCGGCAACAACAAGCGCAAGACTTCGGCTCGCCTGGGCATCAGCTATAAAACCCTCTACAACAAAATAAAACAATATGGCATCGATTGAGCGGCCCGCCGACGCCTTCCTGCGGATCGAGGACGTCTCCGTTTCGATCCGTCCGAACCGCGAGGTGTCGAACCTCAACCTCAGCGTGGATTATGGTTCCATGCACGCCCTGGTCGGGAAGTACGGTGAGGGGAAATCCACCCTTTGCTCCTTGGTGACCGGCAATATTCAACCTGAAAGCGGTTCGATAATCATCGAGGGAAAACGCTACTCCGGTTTGACCCTGCGGCGCGCCACCGCCCTCGGCATCGAGCATGTTCCCGACCGGGACCATGCTTTTCCGCATATGAGCGTCGGGGACGCGCTGGGGATATGCTTCTTCCGCCGCCCCAACCGCTACTGGATCATGCGGCACCTGCTGACCAACCGCATGAGATGCTGGCTTGACGGCATGGGCGTGGACCTCGACCTGGACGCGCATCTGGCCGACTTGCCGCTCGAGGAAAATATCTTCATCACCTTTTTGTCCCGCCTCCTTTGCGAACCCCGCCTCCTGGTGCTTGACGAAACGCTGGAACGCATGACCCAGCAGCGCCTGAATATGACTGTGGCCATCCTCAGGCAATACCGCGACAAGGGGATGTGCGTGCTGTGGGCGACGCATAATCTTGAGCTTGCCTGGAATCTCGCCGACAACATAAGCCTGGTGCGGGGCGGCAAGGTGATGCTTACGGAGTCGCCGGGGCATATAGACCGGCGCAGCCTGGTTTACCTCGCCTATTCGGACAATCCGGATTCGGATTGGCGCAACAGTTCGATGGAGCGCTTTCAGAACGTTATCCGCTATACGGAGGCGGTATTGCGCGACCTGCCGATCGTCATCAGCATTTTCGACGTGGACAACGAGGTTCAATTCGTCAACGGACGCGGCAAGATATTCTTCATCGGCAATTCCCTGGTGGAAAATCCGGATTCGCTGGTCGACCTGGTCGGGATGGAGAACCGCAGGCTGATCGAAATGGTCGAGCGCTGTCAGGAGAGCGGAAAAGACGACCGCTATCACAGCATGCTGTTCTTGGCGGCATTTGGCGAATGCCTTGTCGACGTGCAGGCGCGCATCATTCGCGACGGCGACCTCGTTATTGGTACAATGCTCCTGATAGAGGATGTTTCCGAGCGCGAAAACCTGCGGCACAACCTTATGCTCGCCAACAACCTCTCCTCCATCGGGCTGCTCGCCGCGGGGGTCGCGCACGAGGTCAACAACCCACTCGCCATCATCTCGAATTACATCAGTTTTCTTTTGCGCCGCTTCCAGGAGGGGCGCGAGCGCGATACCATCCTGAGCATTCGCGACGAAACGTCGCGGATTCAGGAAATCGTCAACCATCTGGTGGCTTTTTCGGGCAGCAAGGTGTCTGATCAAAGCAGGGTGAACCTGTATTTGATCGCCCAGGAGCTGGCGAATCTCATCGGTTACAATTACCGGGACAGGAACATAGATTTTCGACTGTATGAACCGGAATACTTCCCCGAAATCACCGCCAGCCCCAATGAGATGCGCCAGATGTTCATCAACCTCTTCCGCAACAGCATCGAAGCCATGCCGGACGGCGGAGCGATCACGGTGCGCTTTTCCGGTGACGACGACAAGGTGGTCATGTGCATATCCGACACAGGGCACGGCATTCGCCTGAAAAATGTCGCCGATATATTTCTGCCGTTTGTGACCAGCAAGGCCGGCAGCGGCAGCAACCAGGGGCTCGGGCTTTCAATCGTGCACGGTTTGGTGGAAAAGGCGGGAGGGTCTATATCGGTGCGCAACCTCCCGGCAGGCGGCTGCGAGTTCACCATTGTTTTTCCCTGCGCGTAGTTCTGACGCCTACTGTGCCCTGGCGCTGCATCCCGGCCTTTGGCCGTCGCCGTACCGGCAACATCCTGCTATATGCCCCAAAAAACTCGACGCCTGTGTATTCCCTCCGTGTTATTACCACGTGTTGACATGAATTTTAGACTTCGGTGATACGGTGTTTTGCTTGGTCCTTTTTGCGTTCGCCGCCGGATATCCCAGCGCCATATAGCAAGGCAAGACATAGTTGTCCGGATGTCCCACCACACTCCTTATGTGCTCCGACTCGTCGGTCATGGGTATCCGTGTTACACCGAAAATGCCTTCCGAAGCCGCGGCAAGAAGCATATTTTCAATACAGCACCATATAGAGGCAAAGTCATTAAGTGCGCTGAGATTTTTAGGCTGGAGCAGGGGTGTCTGCACCCTGAAAAAGGGCAGAATCAGACAACCGGCATTGAACAACATCGAATATTGCCTCGGCAAAGCATCCTGATACATGTCGCATTGCGCTTTGTCGCCCAGTCCCCAATCGTCAAGCTGACTATCGATTGCCTCGGAGTCGCCATATGACTCAATGCGGAGTAGTTTCTTCCTGGCCTCCCTATCGTTCACCACCACGAATTCCCAATGCCGCATGTGGTCATTTGTGAGGGCTTTTAAACCGGCATCGACCAGTTTTTCGACCATCTCGTCCGAGACCGCCCTGCCTTCAAAGTCCCGAATGGTGTGGCGGTTTTCGATGGCTGTATAGATATCCATGATAGTTGTCTCCTTCAAGAATTTTCAAGATTGGATAGGATTCTCTCGAGCATTTTGTCGAGTTGTTGAATCTCGGACGGGCTGAATCCCCTATAAAAAATGGCATTCATTTCTTCAGATATCGCGTCATATTTTTGTCTGAATTTTTTCGCTTTTTCCGTTATGGACACGAAAATTTGTCTGCGATCCTCTTTGTCCGGAATGCGTTTGACCAGCCCATTTTCTTCCATTCTGTCGATCATGCTTGTTAAAGTGGTCTTTGCCAGGGAGGTTAGTTTTCCGACGTCGGAAAATGACAGTCTTTCATGTTCCCATAGCACATACAAAATCCTGCCCTGCGCGCCATTGAATGCATCCAGCCTTTTTTCTTTGAGCAGTTTTTCGAAAACGCGACTGCTCAACTTCTGAATGCGCGAAACATAAAACCCTCCGTATGTCTTCAAGTTTCGTCTCCTTTTAAATAGGATTATCCTATATAGAACTAAAAAGTCAAGGATAAAAATAGAGACCTATTTTTAACATCCTTGGAGGTATAAACGGATGCTATGGGAATTTGACAATAGATATGGTCTTAGGCAGGGGTGTTTCCGGTTTCTTGAATTTCAATAAACGGTTCGATATAATGTATCGGCGTATGTTTTTCACGGGGTGAGGAAAATCGGTTTTCGTCTTTCAGGAGAGAGTGCCTCTCGGCAGTCCTGCCAGCATTTTCTGGCCGGCCCGGCATTTCATTATTGGTTTGCAATAGGTATTAAGGAGCAGAGAATGAACCGAAAAATGGCGTCCGTCAGTGAATATGAAGCCATCACAAAAACCGTCGCCAATTATATTGAGGCATTGCGAACCGGTAATATCGATATGTTGGCAGATTCCTTCCATAAGGATTCCGTGGCATATGGTACTGTCGGTGGTAAACTTGTGGGTG
>DAIOFH010000065.1:0-20733 GCA_036745875.1 Planctomycetota bacterium
GGTCCGCTTTTTTTTGCTCAACACTTATAAACGACATGGCGCAATACGCCGCCGTATTTGCGCTTGGTGGCGCCCACCTGGTAGCCTAGTCCGAGCATGCTGTACAGGCTGGCGACGTTGTCAGGGTGGATTGTGGCGAGAAAGCGGGTAAATCCCATCCCGGCGAGGCGCTCTTCCGCAGCGCGGACCAGGCGCTTCTGCAGGCCGTGGCCGCGGAATGCGGGACGCACGCAGACTGTGTCCATGTGGGCGGAGATGTCCAGGGCATCCTCCGGCCAGCCGAGGTCGCGGCCAAGATTTTCTTCGGCGCGACCGGGCAAGTCGACCAGCACAAACCCGGCGCATTCGTCCCCCGCCATGGCGACAAGGATGAATCCGTCCCGCTCCAGGTGGTTTTCGAGAAACTCCCTATCCGTGTCGACAAAATATTCTTCACGTTCGATCGTCTCGACCGCCTCGCGCTGGATGTCATGGACAACCGGGAGATCCGTGGCTGTTGCAGGGCGTATGGTGATGGCAGAATCGAATGGCATTATGCGATTACCTTTGTTCCATCGCTTTTCCGGAACGAAGCGTGGACACCGATTCCGTAATCAAAAATTACTCAAGCAAAATGTCATACAAATCTTCCCACCGAGGGTTGAACTCATCCACCAGCTTCAATTTCCACAGTCGCTTCCAACGCTTAATATCTGTTTCACGATGTATTGCACCTTCCATCGTCGGATGAAATTCATACCAAACAAGCTGAGTCGTGCCGTAACGAGAGCTGAACCCTTTGATTGTTTTGTTTTTGTGTTCCCATACACGACCTACAATATCGGAGGTCACGCCGATATATAAGGTACCGTTTCTTTTATTGGTCATAATGTAAACGGTCGGTGTTTTAGTCATCTTTCCCACCACCGGCGCTATCCAAAAGCAATAGGTCCCCGACTTTATCATCGCTATTTACGCATCATCGTCATTCCTGCGAACGCAAGAATGACGATGATGGGTTGATCGCACTATGAATCCAACAACCTGTACTTTTGCTCAGCCATGCCTCTTGAGAAACGTGTCGACAGCATCCCCCATGGCGTCTTTTTCCGCAACGCCGTCGTGCAGTATGGGCGCGGTCTTGAGCTCGCGGATGCTGGCGGGGATAGGCACGCCCGTCCGCTCGTACAGCTTTTCCGCGGCGGCGAACGCATCCGATATTGTCTCGCCGCTGAGCGACTGCCAGACGTCCGGAGTAAACTTGTAGGGATTCGCCGTGGAGACGACGACAACGGGCGTTTCGTCCCCGGTATCTTTCCGGTATTTGTCGCATACCGCCTGGGCGACCGCTGTGTGGGGGTCCATAAGATACTTGTGTTGTTCGAAAATGCGCCGTATCGTCTTCCCGGTCTCGATGTCATCACAGAAATCGGCGTAGAACTCGCCTGCAAGCTTTTCCCGCGCGGCCGCCGGGATGTCATAGGAGCCGCGGTCGCGAAGCGCGTCCATCCAGCCTTGCACAATGGCGCTGTCCCTGTCGCAGATTTCAAACAACAGCCGTTCGAGATTGCTGGAGACGAGGATGTCCATGGACGGCGACATCGTCTTGTGGAATTCACGCCTGGCGTCGTATTTTCCCCGGTTGAAGAAGTCGGTCAACACGTTGTTGGTGTTGGAGGCGCAGATCAACTTGCCTATTGGAAGGCCCATGTTCTTCGCATAATACGCGGCGAGAATGTTACCGAAATTGCCGGTCGGCACTACGAAATTGACCTTGTCCCCATAGCGTACCGTTCCATCCTCCGCCAGCTTCGCATAGGCATGGCAATAATATGCGATCTGCGGCACAAGGCGGCCGATGTTGATGGAATTCGCGGAAGAAAGAAAATAGCCAGCGTTCTTGACGTACCGGGCAAAATCCTTGTCCATGAACAACCGCTTGACGCCGGTCTGGGCGTCGTCGAAGTTCCCTTTGACAGCCGACACGCCGACATTGTTCCCCTTCTGGGTCGCCATTTGCAGGCGTTGCATCTCGGCGACGCCGTCATGGGGGTAAAAGACGAACACGGACGTCCTCGGCACATCCCTGAACCCCTCGAGCGCGGCTTTCCCGGTGTCCCCGGAAGTGGCGGTAAGGATCAGGGCGTCTTCCTTCCTGTGGAACTGGTCGAGACCGGCCCGCATCAGCCGCGGCAAGACCTGGAGCGCCATATCCTTGAAGGCCAGCGTTGGCCCGTGGAACAATTCCATCACATGCAGATTGTTCGCGATCTTCCTGACCGGGACAACCTCGGGGGTGGTAAACGACGCATACGCGTCCTTGGCGAGCGTCAGGAGCGTTGCCTCGTCAATATCGAAATATTGGGCGAGAATATATGCAGCCACCTCGGGGTAGCCGCTACGGGCAGCCCTGGTCAGGCGTTCTTTATCAATCGTCGGAAAGCGCTCCGGCACGAACAATCCGCCATTCCCGGCAATTCCTTCCAAAACAGCTTCCAGAGCCGGCATTTCCAGTCTGCGGTCGCGCGTACTCAATACTTTCATGCAGATATCTCCCATGGCAGCAAATGGAAGTACATTGTACTGTCCAGCATTCCCCGCGTCCAGCGGGATATTGGGAATGGAGTCGCCGTCAGCCACTATAAGGCAAAAACCCTTAATCGCCTCAACAGATTAAATGTAAATAGGTTATCGAAATCAAGTGGTGCATGCTTTCCGTTTCCAGCCAGCCTCCCCATACGGCAAACTCATATTTCCCATATTTTTTAAAATTTTAAATCACGAGACGACGGCTGGTTATAAAGTTTCTTCTTTCAAACCCGGTTTTCAGGATTGACAACTTCTATCGAAAATATAAAACAGGAATAAGCATGTACAAGATCTTGTTGTTTTCAATGCAAGACCACAAGATATTGCGGGGGACATAGCGACCTCTCCATTCGTACATCCAATCCGTTTTTGACTAAGAGATTAGGTTATTCTTGAAAAGCATCGTTTCGGCGATGCCGTGGATTTTTGTGCCATGCGGGTCCATTCTTTCGGATGGCCGCTGAAAGGAGCAACCGCGTTGGGTATTTTTTGGGCAGAGAGTATGATAGAGGAAGATTCGACAGGAAACAAGGAAACGCGGAAACAAACCATCGTCAAGAGGGATGGCCGGGTGGTTCCATATGACGAGGCGAAGATCGCGAAAGCCATCTCCAAGGCTCTCGCAGCCACCGGGATAGACGATACGGTCCTCGCCGGGGAACTGGCTGCCGTCGTCGGCATGGTCCTGCTGGAAAAATACGGCCTTGAAAGCTATGCCATCGAAAACATCCAGGACGAGGTGGAGAGCGTCCTCATGAACGCCTGCCTCGGCGATGTCGCCAAGCGTTACATCCTTTATCGCGCCCAGCGCACCAAGGTGCGGGAAGCAAACACCTCCCTCATGCGGGTCTGCGATGAAATCACCAATGCCGACGCCCGCCAGTCCGACCTCAAGCGCGACAACGCCAACATCGACGGCAACACCGCCATGGGCAGCATGCTGCAGCTCGGCTCCGCCGCCGCCAAGGCCTACAACTCCTCCTACCTCCTGTCTGCGGAACAGGCCAAGGCCCATGCCGAGGGATGGATCCATATCCATGATTTCGAATTCTACTCCCTCACCACCACCTGCTGCCAGATAGACGTGGACGCCCTATTCAGGAACGGTTTTTCCACCGGCCACGGCTTCCTCCGGGAACCGCAGGACATCCAGAGCTACGCCGCCCTGGCCTGCATCGCCATACAAAGCAACCAGAACGACCAGCACGGCGGTCAGAGCATACCTAATTTCGACTATGCGCTTGCGAAGGGGGTGGGGAAAACCTACCGTCGCCTGTTCAGGGACAATATGCGAAAGGGCGCTCTCGTCCTCGCTCCCGCCATGGAAGACCGGATGGCGGACATCCTCCTGCAGGCCGAAAAAGCCACAGGGAAAATCGCCTCGCTCACACCGGATGCCGAGTATCTCCGCGCGGTCGCAGAAGGGCTCGCGGTTGCCGAAGGGGAGAAGATCATCGAGTTCGCGCTGAAAGAAGCGAAGCGGGAAACGGAACGGCGCACATACCAGGCGATGGAGGCGCTTGTCCATAACCTCAACTCCATGCATTCCCGAGCCGGGGCGCAGACGCCGTTTTCTTCCATCAATTACGGTACCGACACTTCGCCCGAGGGGAGGCTGGTGATAAAAAGCCTCCTCGAAGTCACCGAAGCCGGCCTTGGACGCGGAGAGACGCCGATTTTCCCCATCCAGGTTTTCAAACTCAAGGCCGGAATCAACTACAACCCGGAAGACCCGAACCACGACCTGTTCGAACTGGCCTGCCGCTGCAGCGCCAAGCGCCTGTTCCCCAATTTCACCAACCTCGACGCCCCGTTCAACAGCCGCTATTACCAGGAAGGACGGCCGGAGACGGAAGTCGCGACCATGGGCTGCCGCACACGCGTCATCGCCAACCGCCACGACCCGGAACGCCAAATTTCCTATGGCCGGGGAAACCTGTCGTTCACCTCCATCAACCTGCCGCGCCTGGCGATAGAGGCCAAGGGCGACGAGGCGGTATTTTTCTACAGCCTGGAAAAAATGCTGGAACTGGTGGTCAAACAGCTTCTTGACCGTTTTGAAATACAGGCGAAGAAGCGCGTCCGCAATTTCCCCTTCCTCATGGGTGAAGGAGTCTGGATGGACAGTGAAAAACTGGGATACGACGATGAGGTCAGGGAAGTTCTCAAGCACGGCACCCTCACAGTCGGCTTTATCGGCCTCGCTGAAACGCTGACCTCCCTCTACGGCAAGCACCATGGCGAATGCGAAGGAGCCCAGCAAAAGGGCCTGGATATCGTCCGCATGATGCACGAGTTCACCCAGCGCAAGGGCGAAGAGACGGGGATGAATTTCACCCTCATCGCCACCCCGGCCGAAGGCTTGTCCGGTCGTTTCGTACGGATCGACAAAAAGCGTTACGGCGTCATCCCCGGCGTCACCGACCGCGATTACTACACCAACTCCTTCCATGTACCGGTGCATTTCAGTCTGCCCGCATACAAGAAGATCAAGCTGGAAGCACCCTATCACGAACTGACGCCGGGCGGCCACATCACCTATGTGGAACTTGACGGCGACACCAGCCAAAACCTAGAGGCCTTCATGGCGGTCATCCGCTGCATGCACGACGCCGGCATCGGCTACGGTTCCATCAACCACCCCGTTGACCGCGACCCTGTGTGCGGTTACGTGGGAGTTATCGGCGATGTCTGCCCACGCTGCGGCCGCCGGGAAGGTGAGGCGGTATCGGCGGAGAAAATGGCGGAACTGCGCCGGCTCTACCCTGACGCCTGCCATTGAATGTAAATTCGACCAAATTTCATATAAAGAAAGAGACAATACCAATGAACAACGAAATGATCAACACTGGCGAAGCAGGACATAATGTGGGTTTTGAGCGCATCCGCAGGATCACCGGCTACCTGGTCGGCACGATGGACAAGTGGAACGACGCCAAACGCGCAGAAGAAGCCAACCGGGTAAAACATGGCGGATTCGGCACGGAAAGGAACTAGGCCGTGTCGGCGATTGTCGAATGCCAACCAATTCAAACAACCACGACGCCCGGCCAAATTGTCAAACTGGCCGGGATAATCGAGCAATCAATTGTCGACGGTCCCGGCCTGAGGATGGTGGTGTTTGCGCAAGGCTGCCCGCACCACTGCGCCGGCTGCCACAACCCCGCCACCCAC
The DNA here is from genome assembly GCA_036745875.1 of Planctomycetota bacterium. Classification (GTDB taxonomy): domain Bacteria; phylum Planctomycetota; class SZUA-567; order SZUA-567; family SZUA-567; genus DAIOFH01. Next base: position 5,743 of record DAIOFH010000065.1, read on the forward strand.
GCGTTTCGCGGCGGCTCCGACTACACGGTCGCAACGCTCCTGGACATGCTTGACGAAAACCCCATCCTGTCCGGCATCACCCTGTCGGGTGGCGAACCGCTGGCCCAGGCGGCGGGCCTTGCCCCGCTCGCTCGGGAAGTCAAGGCGCGGGGGAAAAATGTCTGGTGCTATACCGGGTACACGTTCGAGGAAGCTCTCGCGGCGTCCAAGACGGACGTGGCGGTGCACAGCCTGCTGCGCTACATTGATGTGATGGTGGACGGGCGTTTCGACCTGGCGCAGAAAAGCGTCTCGCTCCAGTACCGAGGCAGCGCGAACCAGCGAGTGATCAATGTGGCGAAGTCGCTCGAGAAGCGTGTTGTGGTTCTTTTCTAATTTAGTGGAAGTTGATTTTGCACCCCACCATAACCCTCGTTTAGGGGAGAGTATTTTCATGAAACGCAAAAATCGAAGAAAAAATAGTTGACAAAGATAAAGTGTTTGCATATTATGCCAAATAGCAAGAAGGGAATCATATGTCTGCCCAAGCAAAAGCCAGGCTGCGCAACAATGCGGAAATCTTTAAGGCGCTTGCCCATCCATCGCGCTTGATGATCATCGAAGCGCTAGCCAAGGGCAAGCACTGCGTCAACGAGCTGACCGACCTGGTCGGCGCAGACATGTCCACCGTGTCCAGGCATCTGGCCCAGCTCCGCAACGTCGGCCTTATCCGCGACGAGAAGCAGGGCTTGCAGGTTTTTTACGAACTCCGTTGCCACTGCGTCCTGAAATTCCTCGACTGCGTAGAATCGGTGACTGTCGAACGCCACGAAACAGCCTGTAGCTGCACGTGATTGTCACAGCAGTGACGCGTGCAGTTTTTTTATACATATAATTTGCCATATTGGCCAAATATGCAAACATTAAAAAGGAATAAACAATGGAATTCCGCAAGGAGCTCAGGATTTTTGCCTGGATAGCCGCGATATTCGTGGCTTTTTACTTTCTGCCGCTGTCGGGCGAATACGCGGGGAGAGGTTTGGCGCGATTCGACAATGCCGTCCTGGAATCGCTGGCCCTGGTGAAATGGTATGCGCGGGAACATGTCCTCCTATGCCTGGTCCCCGCCTTTTTCATCGCCGGAGCGGTTGGGGTATTTGTCCGCCAGGATTCGGTGATGCGCTACCTCGGGCCCAATGCGAACAAGATCCTCGCCTATGGCGTGGCGTCCGTCTCCGGCACCCTCCTCGCGGTCTGCTCCTGCACCATCCTCCCCCTCTTTGCCGGTATCTACATGATGGGCGCGGGACTTGGCCCAGCCTCCACCTTCCTCTACTCCGGGCCGGCCATAAGCATCCTCTCCATCGTCCTCAGTGCCAATGTTCTTGGCCTGGAAATAGGAGTGGCCCGCGCCGTGACCGCTGTGGCATTCAGCATTGCCATCGGTCTGTGCATGCACTTCATTTTCCGAGACGAGGAAAAAGCGAAGGCGGCGGCAACGGAAGAGCCGGACACGGGACCGGTACGTCCCCTCTGGCAAACCGCCCTGTATTTCGCCTCCATGGTCGGCGTGCTGGTCTTCGCGAACTGGGCGCGGCCGGATACGGACGCCGGGATCTGGTTTTCCGTATGGGTGAATAAATGGGCTATTGCCTCCGCATTTGCCGTCCTGCTCTCTCTTATTTTAGTTTTGTGGTTCGGGGCGTCCCTGTGGCGGGTGGGTGTGGCCGCGGCGGCGGTGGCGATTTCAGCCTTCATTGGCGGCGCGGTTTCGGCCTTTGTTGCCGGTTCCCTCGGTCTGTCCTGGCTCGCCGCCTCGCAGGAAGGAGAACTGCGCGACTGGTTCGAGGCGACATGGGGATTCGCCAAACAGATACTTCCCTTGCTGCTGGCCGGAGTGCTGATAGCCGGCCTGCTCCTCGGCCGGGTAGGGTACGAAGGCCTTGTCCCGTCCGGATGGGTGGCGCACGCCCTCGGCGGGAACTCCCTATCGGCCAACGCGTTTGCCGCCATAGCGGGAGCATTCATGTATTTCGCCACCCTCACAGAGGTGCCGATCATTCAGGGCCTGATGGGTGCGGGAATGGGCAAAGGCCCGGCGCTGGCGCTGCTCTTGGCCGGCCCAGCCCTGTCTCTCCCGTCCATTCTGGTCATAAACAAGGTTATGGGCGGGAAAAAAACATTCGTATTTGTCCTGCTGGTGGTCGTATTCGCGATGATCAGCGGCCTCGTGTTCGGCATGATTGCCTAAGTTATTTCAAGAAAGGAAAGACAATGAAAATCAGCGTGTTGGGAACAGGCTGCCCCAAGTGCAAAAAACTGGGGGAGACGGCCGAAGCGGCCGCCCTGGAATTGGGCGTGGAATATGAATTGGAGAAAGTCACTGATATCAGCGCCATCATGAAATTCGGGGTGATGCTGACCCCCGCCCTGGCCATAGACGGCAAGGTGGTCGCCGCCGGAAAGGTGATGAGCCTCGAGGCGACAAAAGCGTTGTTGTCGGAACAAGGCAGCGGCGACTGTGGCTGTAGCGGCGGCGGTTGCGGTTGCAGTTGAGCTGCCGCTCCTATTTTTTTCGAAAGGATGACGATGAAGATATTTGTTTCATTTTTCGTGCTTATGTTGCTGTTCCCGCTCCCGCTGAAAGCGGCGGACACGCATTATGAAGTCTATTATTTCCATGCTTCCTGGCGCTGCGCCAACTGCACCAACGCCGAAGCCTGGGCGGGCGAGGCCATCACTGCATTGCAAAAAGCCAACCCCGACGTCGAGATCGTGTATGCGCCAAAACAGCTTGAAAAGAACAAGGCGCTTGCGGCACAAACACAGGCCGAACGCGTCGACCTGGCGGTCGCCGAAATAAAGAACGGAAAAACCCTGCGCAGCGAAAACCTTGGCAACCTTCTCGGCGTCGTCGGATCGAAACCGCTTTTGCTGCAAACAGCCATCGACGGGGTCCTTGCCTTCGACGCCAAAAGGAAGGACGGCGGCCGTCTGAAAAAGCCTGCCGAATTGGACAACTTCGGGGAATCCGTCTACCATGAACAATAAAAAACGCATACTTTCCATCGCAATGGTTGCTGTCCTCGCATTTGCCGTGGTGTTTTACCGTCACTGGGCACCGCCATCCGGGCCTGCGGCCGGGATGACGACGGTCAGCGGCGGCAGGCCGACGTTTATCGAAATCGGCGCCAAATCGTGCATCCCGTGTCAAATGATGCAAAAGGTCATGGATGAACTGCGCATGAATTATCCCGGCAAATTGGATATTGTTTTCCATGACCTGGAAATCGACCACACGCCTGCACAGCAATACGGCATATCGGTCATCCCGACACAGGTCCTTTTGTCCCCGGAAGGCGAGGAACTGTCCAGGCATGAGGGATTCTATCCGGTGGATGAAATAGCAGCCAAGTGGCGGGAACTTGGCTACGATTTGGGCGAATCGTCAGGTCTGGCGCAGGGCGGATTCCTCGACGGGATTTTCAGTACGCTCACGAAGGCGGTCGAAGGCTCGGCCTGGCTGGCGCTGGCGGCATCCTTTGTTTGGGGGATTTTGTCAATCCTTCTCTCGCCCTGCCATCTTGCCAGCATTCCCCTGATCGTGGGGTTTATCGAAAAACAGGGAAAGACCGGCGTGGCGCGGGCGTTTGGCATTTCCACCCTGTTTTCCGTGGGGATCCTCCTGACAATCGCCCTGATCGGGATGGTTACCGCCGCCCTCGGGAGAATGGCCGGCGATGTGGGTGCGGCTGGGAACTACTTTGTTGCCGCCGTTTTTCTCGCCGTCGGCCTGTACCTGTTTGGCGCGATACAAATCTCCCTTCCCGGCGCGGCGGCGGTGAATATGGCGCGGCGGGGTATGCTGGCGGCGTTTGTCCTGGGATTGGTATTCGGCATTGCCCTGGGGCCGTGCACATTCGCCTACATGGCGCCGGTCCTGGGCATGGTGTTCAAGACAGGCTCCGAGAATCTGCTGTACGCCGCGTCGTTGTTGCTGGCTTACGGCTTCGGACATTGTTCGGTAATCGTTCTTGCCGGAGGATCAACCGAATACGTGCAACGCTATCTCAACTGGTCGACCGAGGCAAAGGGCACCGACATTCTGAAGAAGGTCTGCGGCATTCTTGTCGTCGCCGGTGGTTTATGGCTTTTATGGACAGCTTGAGGAGAATTGAAAAATCTTTGTATCCCCTCGCCCCCTCCCCTTAATGGAGGGGGGTGAGGGGGAATAACCTGATTGGTCAAGCAACCGGCGCGGGCTTCCCCAACCGCTTGTACATTGTTTTCCGCACTGCGCGCAGGATATTCTCATATCCGGTACAGCGGCACAGGTGGCCGCTCAGGAGCTTGCGCAATTCGTCGTCGGTGTATTCCTTGCCGCTGTCCAGAATCTCCATGGCGGTCATGATGAAGCCCGGCGTACAGAAACCGCATTGTATGGCCGTTTCCTCCACAAACGCCTGTTGGAGGTCGGAGAGCTCGCCATTGGGTCCGGTCAGGTATTCGAGGGTGAAGACCTTTTTGCCGCGCGCCCACACGGCGAGATAAATGCAGGAGTTATAGCATTCGCCGTCGATGATGACATTGCACGCGCCGCATTCGCCGACTTCGCAGCCCTTCTTCACCGAGGTCATGCGGTAGTCGTTGCGGAGCATGTCCGTCAGCGAGGAACGGGCATCAACCACCCGCGACACCTCTTTTCCGTTAAGGGTAAACTCTATCATCCTGTATTGGTCTTTCATGCGATTTCCCCTCCAGAGCGCTTCACGGACTCCACCAGGCAGCGCTTGGCCATCTCCACCGCGATGTGCTGGCGAAACGCCTTTGACGCGCGCCAGGAGTCCCTGGGGTTGATGTCTTCCAAAATTGCCTGGCCGAATGTCTCCACCGTTTCCATGGTTACCGGTTTTCCATTGGCTAACGCCTCCGCAGTGGGCGTGCGCATCGGCACGGGGCCTGCCACGCCATAGGCGATACGCACCCGCTCGAAAGTTTTCCTGTCAGCGGACAGCCGCACATTGACGGAACAACCGAGAGTGGCGATATCCATGGCGTTTCGCATGGCGTATTTGTAGTAATAGCCCCAGGTGTTGTCGTAACTTTCCTTGGGGATAAGAAGAGCCGTCTGGATCTCGCCGTCACGGATATCCACCTGCCCCGCCTTGATGTAAAACTCCTTGATCGGAAGCCGGCGAACTCCCTCCGGGCCCGCCAGTTCCACAACGGCGTCCCAGGCGTGCAGGGTGGAAGCGGAATCGGCGGAGGTGACGCCGTTACAGGTGTTGCCGCCGATGGTGCCTATGTTGCGGATCTGCGGGCCGCCGACCGTGTCCACGGCCTCGCCAAGCACATTGATGTATTTCTGGATGATCGGGCTTTTGGTGACGTGGGAAAAACTGGTCAACGAACCGATACGAATGGTCCCGTCGCCGTCCAGCGAGACGCCGCGTATTTCGTCCAGGCCGTAGATGGAAATCAATTCCTTGCCGGCGCGCTTGCCTTCACGCATCTGGACAAGCACGTCGGATCCGCCGGCGATAACGTGTGCCTCGGGGTGCTCCACCCGGAGACGGACCGCATCCTGCACGCTTCCAGCTTCGTAGAGTTCTTTCATGTCGTACATGGGTTATTTCTCCTCCCGCCAGCTGTCGTGGATAAGGCCTTCCTCGGTAAATCGCTGGAACAACACATGCGGGTTCAGCGGCAGTTTGTCGACGGCGACGCCGGTGGCGTTGAGGATGGCGTTCCTAATGGCCGGCGCGACGGGACAAGCCGGCGGCTCACCAAGCGCCTTGGTGCCGAAGGGGTTCGTGGGCTCCGGGTTTTCCACAAATTGCGCTTCCAGGTGGGGATGGTCCAGGAAGGTGGACAGTTTGTAATCCAGAAGGTTGTCGTTCAGGGCCTTGCCGGTCTTGGGATCAAAGAGCAGCTGTTCGGACATGCCGTAGCCGATGCCCATGGACATGCCGCCATGCACCTGGGCTTCGGCAAGGGCGGGATTGATAAGGGTGCCGCAGTCGTGGACGTTGACAATCCCGGTCAGCTGCACCCGGCACATGGGGATGTCCACCTCCACTTCGGCGATGCAGCAGCCGAAGGAATAGGCGTTGGTTTTTATCTGGTAGGTCGACTCGGCCGTCAGGTGCTCGCTGTGGGTAAGGCTGTAAAACGCTTCGGTCGCGAGTTCACCGAGCGGCATCAATATTTTACCGTCGGATATCCTGACGATGTTGCTGTCCACCACATCGAGGTTTTGTACCGGCATGCGGGTCATTTCACAGGCATAGCGCAGGATCTTGTCCTTGAGTATCTGCCCAGTCTGGCAGATGGAAAAACCGCAGACATAGGTCTGACGCGAAGCGTACGCCCCAAGCCCGAACGGCGTGACGTCCGTGTCCTGGCAGGAAACGACATGGACGTCCTTGTAGTCCTTGAGCCCAACCACATCGGCGGCCATTTGGGCGTAGGCGGTGTCGGCGCCCTGCCCGATCTCCGTTTCGCCGACCTGGAGCTGCATCGAACCGTCCTGGTTCAAGACGAGGCGGCAGGATGAATGTTCGAGGGATATGGGCCAGACGCCGGTATTGTACCAGAAATAGGCAAGGCCTATGCCCTTGCGGACGGGGCCGGTCTGTTTTTTGTACTCTTCGAATTTCCGGCGATAATCCATGTAGGCTATGGCCTTGTCGGCGCATTGGTTGAAAGTGTCCGAGTAGTTTTCGTTTTTGGAAAATTCGTGCTTGTAGCCGACCGGCATGATGTTTTTGCGCCTGAACCCTTCCGGGTCAAGCCCGAGGGCGGTACAGACGTCGTCGGTGTGGCTTTCCACCGCAAACATCGCCTGCGGGATGCCATAGCCGCGCATCGCCCCGCCGACGGATTTGTTGGTGTATATGGTGTAGGCGTCCGCTTGGACATTGGGGCACGGGTACATCTGGGGAAAAGCTCCCATGCCCTTGGCGACGATGGAATGGCCATGCGATGCATAGCCGCCCTGGTCGGAAAAGGCCTCGAACTTCCGTGCCGCATAAGTGCCGTCCGGCCGCACCCAGGAAACGATATGATAGCGGATGGCATGGCGGACGCGGTTACTGACAAAGGTCTCCTCGCGGGAGACATCTAGCTTAACGAGACGCCCGCCGAGCTGCTGGGAGACGAACGCGGCGAGGGGCTCGTAGAGGGCGTCCTGCTTGTTGCCGAAGCCGCCGCCGATGTACGGCTTGATCACGCGGATCTTGCCCCACGGCACGCCCAGCGCCTGGCCGACGATTCGGCGGACGATATGGGGGATCTGCGTGGAAGACACCACCACCATGCGGGCGTTTTCGGCATAGGCGAAGACAATGTGGTTTTCGATATGGCAATGCTGGACAATCGGGGTGTTGTACCACTTGTCGATGCAGACCAACCCCGGCTCCTTGATCGCTTCGTCATAGTTGCCGATATTCATCGAGGTATGGGCGAGTATGTTATTGGGGTATTCTTCGTGGATCCGGGCGACACCGTCCTTCATCGCTTCCTGCGGGTCGAGGACAAAGGGCAGTTCTTCATATTCCACCTTGACGCGCCGTGCGCCCTGGGCCGCCGCCACTTCGTCCTCGGCGACAACTACGGCGACATCGTCCCCGTAGTAGCGGACGTGCCGGTTCAGGAGCTTCCTGTCGGAGACGTCCTGGTGGCCGGGGTCGGTCGACCATGGGTGTCCCGGCGTGGGGAACTGGATGTCCGGAACGTCGAAGCAGGTAAGTATCTTGACGACGCCGGGGACGGCCTCGGCCTCGGCTGTATCCACGGATTTTACAAATCCGTGCGCAATCGTGGAGTGGACTATTTTCACGACCAGTGCGCTTTTGTCGCACAGGTCGTCGGTGTATTTGGCGCGGCCGGTCACCTTGTCGTAGGCGTCAAGGCGGGTTACGCTCTTGCCAACATTTCCCATGGGAAGCTCCTTGCGTGCTATTCGTTTCGAGTCGGACAGTACCGCCTATGTATTACTGTAGTTGTGTGATGTGAAAAATTCGCGCAGGGTGATAAAGCATCGGACAAGGGCAAAAAAAAATCGTCTTAGGCTAAAAGAAAGCAACCGTCCGGCCACCGCATGGCCTGATGCTTTCTTGTAGCTTAAGACGATTACGGTCGTCCGGTCGAGACGTTCATACCAATTAATGAACTTATACAAGAATCATATACTATTTTACATCTTCATTATAATGCCTAAACAAAGCCTTTGTCAACATATTTTTTTGCCACGGGGCAAAGAAACGCTAATAGGGGTTCACGTGGCCGGTGGCTCGGAGATGGCTCCACCGGAAACGGTTAAGAGAAACCTGACAAAATGCCCTCTCCCATGAAGGAAGAGGGCATTCCACGAGAGTCTCTGGATGCGGACGTCATTGCCGCATCAAAACGAAACCGCAAAAGTCGCGGTCAATCGATGGTCTTTGTATTTGCTGCGCCATTCGTAATCGTAGTCGACGCCGGCTTCGTATTTTCCGCACCACTGGGTCTTGAGGCCGCCGCCGATGCGGGCGCGGTTGCGTCCGGGGTTGACGCCTTGGACACCGTAGGTCTGGGACGAGCCGGCCAAGCCGTAATCGATTGTTGAATTGTTCTTCTTGGCGGCATAAATCCAGGCCATACGCACTTCCGGCGCTATCTGAACCCCGCCAACGTCGAAAACCTTGTTCAGACGGACCTGAACCGGGATGTCAACCATATTGGCATGGGTTTTGCCGAAAAAGCCGCGCGAACCGAGTTCGCCGCCGTATTCCTGGAAGCCTTCCTGACGGTTGTGGGTATAGTAGAGTCCGACCGAGGGGATGACATTGACGAAATAGGTATTATAAACATAACCAAGATCGAGGTTTGCCGTATAAGCGTGGCTTTTGTACGAAGCGCCCTTGTTGGGGCCGAGCGCCATGGCGACATCATAGTCGTTCCAGGCGTAGGAGAAGCCCAAACCGGCGCGGGCGAAGATGCCCGATTCATGGAGGTAGGCGCTGTACAGGGCGAGGTTCATGACGTCGGCGTCGAAATCGGCGGCAAGATCGTCGACATCGACTTTGGCGCGGGTATAGCCGCCGGCAAAACCGAACAGCAGGCCGGCGAAGCGCTTCTCGTACCCCAAGGTTAAGCCATACCCGTCATAATCATACCCGTTAATGTTGTCTTTCGCTTTCTGCTTGGCTCAGCCGCCGTGGAAATCGGCCCAAACGCTGCCGCGCGGATCGGCGAAGCCGCCGGGGCTTCCCCTACGACCGGGGAGATTGGCATAGCCGCTGTCGGAGCCGGCCGCATGGGCCGAAACGGCGGATTGTTGGAGAACGTGGAAATCGAGGTTGAATTCAATACGACGATTGAGCCGGTTCTGGAATTGGTTGGTAGTGGTCAAGAGAGCCTCGCGGGAGGCGTTGCCGTACTCGCCCAGTGCCTGGCCGGTGGCCAGCACGCCTTCAGCATAGGTTTCCCTGTGGTTGAGAAGCTGGGTGATTTGCAGCGCTATATCCTTGACGCCTTCCGAAATAGGGGAGGTGGCTGGAGATTCGTCCATGACACGGTCCACCATATACATGCCGTTTATCTTGTTGGCGTTGATCGGGAGGCTCTTGTCGACAAACAGCTTTCCCACCACGTCCGCGACTTTACCGTATCCTCCGAACACCACGCTGTTGCCGTCCAAAATGACATTGGCGAGCCCGAAGTTGTACATGGAGTAAAGGGCGTCGGTATCGGTGGGGTTGGACTGGCTGAATTGGGTATTGGTGAACAGCACGTCGCCGCTTTGCCAATCGCCCCTGGTGACCACTGCGGCCAGGTGGTCGTTGTCGCTGGAGACGGAAAGGCCGCCAAAGTCTATCTGTCCCGGAGAAGGCGTCGAAATGGTCTTGCTCAGTGAGAGAAGGGCGGTGCGGCTGTAAGCGATGTTGCCGGTCCCCTGAAACACGATGGTGTCGGTGGATGTCGTGGATACTTTGCCGTCGATGGCGAAAGTGTTTGCCCCGGCGCTGCCGAAAATCGTCGGACCGGATACGGCAATGCTTCCGGAAGAACCGAGCCTGAGCACGGGAGTATTGATCTGGTTGGCGAAGGTGGTGTCGCCATTAATATCCGTACTCGCAGCAGTGGCTCCGCCCGCATAGACGCCGGCGTTGGCAGTGAGGTTGCCGTCCGTGTTGACCAATCCGTCAAACCTGGTGGCGCTGTCCACGCGGATGCTTGCCGCTCGGGTGTCGAAGCCGGTACCCAGGGTAACGCCTGGATCGGTGTTGACCACCACCAGACCGCCACTGGTAGCCGCATCCAGCGCCAGTCCGGCAGGCGCGATGGCATCGGCACTGCCGGTGATGGTCATGGTGCTGCCGTCAACCAGCCTTGTGGCATTGAAGGCGTCATCCATATTGGCCCGGGTAACCAGGTCAAGTTCCGCGCCGGACCTGACGCCGATGGTGCCGCCGGAATAGCTGGAGGACGCGGCCATGACCGTCTTGGATGCTATGTCCATGTTTCCGCTGACTGCGGCGTTGAACGTGCTGTCGCCGCCAACCAGGATGTTGCTTGCCGTTACCGCTCCGTTGAAAACGCCGCCGTTCAGCAGCGCCGGATTCGCACCTGCGACATTGATGCTGGCGGCGTTTTGTCTGTCGGCGAAAGTGAAGGTCCCGCCTGTTGCACCGTTGGCGTTGACCGAGCCGCCGGCCAGATCACCGCTTACATTTACCTGGTTGACGTTGCCTGTCAAGGCTTGGTCGAGGCCGCTCATCAACGGATTGACATGCGTATTGATGACCCCGCCGGCATTGGCGAGGGTGCCGGTGCCCCGGCTGAACTGGGCTGCGGAATCCAGGCTCAGGGTGCCGTTGTTGGTAAAGACGTTGGCGGCGAGGTTAAGACCGCCGCCGTTGGTTACATTGATGATGCCGTTATTGACGCTCGTACCCGAGTTGGTGAACGTGCCGCCATTCAAATTGATCGCGTTGGCGGAGTTATTGGTGAATGTGCCGGTGTTTTGGACCGTGATGTTGGAACCGGCGAAGGTCGAGCCTGCACCTAATTGCGCCTGTCCCGCCACCGTCAAATCGCCGTTGAGGTCGGCGTTGAACGTAGTCTGGTTATTTGCCAGGACGGTGGTGTTCCCAGTGACACCGGCGTTGAAGGTGGAGGCGCTGGCATTGATCCCGTCGCCCAATGTTATGTTCGCCGCCGAAACGGCCGATCCGAAAGTACCGCCCTGCTCAAAAACGACATTCGCGCCGCCGACATCGATTATCCCGGCACCTGAGGTTGTCTGTTGGGTTTTGAAGGTGAAGGTCCCGGCGGTAAGTGCGTTATTGCTGAACGCCGTGGTTCCTACCGAACCGGTAGTGATTTCCACTCTCCCTGCATTGGGCGCGAGGGTAGAGAGAAGCGCCCCGTTGATCTCGTTGATGCCGCCGGTGATGAGGCCGGCGGAATTATCGATGGCCTGGTCAGAGGAATACGCATATACCGCCGAACCCGCCGCCATATTCACCGTTCCCGCATTGACTAACCGACCGAATTGCAAGTCCAGGGAACCTCCGGCAAGTACGTTGATTACCCCGTCAGGTGCGTTATTGACAACCCCGCCGCTTATATTCCCGCCGGTGTCGATGGTGCCGTGGTTGGTGGTGAGGCCGTTGTTGATGAGTTGCGTGTGGTTGTTGGACAGGACAAGCCGGCCGCCGTTGTTTATTATAAGCTCGCCGTTTGTACTCACCCCCAAACCGGTGTTGCTGTAATCGGCAGGGTTAGCCCAGAGCGTGAGAGTGGCTCCATTAAGGATTTGCAATTTGGTATTGTCGTTGATGCCGTATTCTCGGTAATTGTTCGTGCTGTTTGAAAATAATCGGATCGAGGATACCGTCACCGTACCGGGGGCCGTCCCCAAAATCATTGACCGTCGTGCGATTATTGTCAAAAAGATTCATGCCGTTGTTGAATTCCGCCGCGGCAGCTGCTCCGGCATAGCAAAAGATCAGAACAATAAAAAACGCATTTAGTTTATATTTCATTTTTCTATCCCCGTTTAAATAACCCATCCAAGATAAGGCGATAGGCTTGTTAGTACGAATTATTCAAATCTATTCAATGAAATTTAAAGGGCAAATTAAAGAATCCGGTGATGGTTGTTTTCGAATTATGGCATGAGTGTAGACGCGACCCGCCATACGTTGGAGAGCCGCGGTTATTAACTCATCCCGTATATGAATTAGTGGCCATGAATCCGGCTCCACCGAGAAATCGCTGGTCGCCTCGGAAATCTTGATCTGTTTCGGACCCGCACCGTGATCAATATGAAAGACATAACTTTTTTCATCAAAAATATTATGTATAATCTTCGCGGATCTGCACGAGAGTTGCGTCGGTGACATTGGTATGGACTAAATTACGGGAGGATGCGATGGAATCCAAGTATGAATACCAAACAGTGGACATAGGCACTTGGAACCGCGGGAAGCATTATGATTTGTACAAGGACTGTGGTTCCCATTTGTTGGGCTGACCACAAACATTGAAGTTTCACTACTTGTCGATGTATGTCGCAGCAAGAAAATACGTTTTTTCCGGGCGTTTATACACATAGTTATGTCCTCGATCCATGAGCTTGAGAATTTCCGATTTCGGATAGCGGATGATGAGGTGGTGCTTTTCAAAAATGCAGATCCCTGTTTCACCGTAATTGACGCCGACACCGATTTATTTTATATCGCGGTGGCAGAGGCGAGCGGGGATTTTTCCCGTTTTGACCGGGCGGTGGAGCAGGCTGAAAAACGAGCCTTGGAAGACAAGTGCCTTTCCGAAAAACGGCTCGACCTGATTTATATGACATGTCTGCCCTGGGTGGATTTTTCGGAACTTCTCCAGCCAATTTTTATCAATGCGGCGGATTCGATCCCTCGTTTGGCATGGGGGAAGTTCAAGAAAGCCGGTAACAGGGTGGAAATGCCCTTTACCGTGACCGGTCACCATGGATTTATCGACGGTATACACATTGCCCGTCTTATCGAGAGTGTCGGCAGGAAGATTGAAGAATTCGCTGAAGAGATGGGAGTTTGAATCGGTAAATGATCATTACAAAGCTTGACCCGCTATGGCACGGAAAATAACGGGTAATCGCACGGCGCACTCGTCGCGGTGTGTCGTGTCGAATTTCGCCAAAGTACCAACGAAAAATCACAACGCTCCTTCCAGCGTCCAACTCCAACTATCACAGAATTTTTTAAAATGCTTTAGACCACAGAATCAGTACCGAACCACTGAACACGTTCGAAATTTATAAAAAAAAACTGGTGATGGAGGGGAAATTCCCATAGTACTTTCTGTGCGTGTGTGCGCGATTGACAATGGGAATGGCGATTGGGTTGTTCCTGCTTCTACTGTTTGTCCTACTTTTTGGAAAGAACACCATAGGAGGAGATGACTTCATGCATATCCCGGTTGCAACCTATAGCCTGCTGTTTGCCGCAGTCGTATTCGAGGCGCTTGGCGTATCATTCATGGAAAAATCGGACGGGATGACGCATGTCGTTTTTGTCGTTCTTTCTCTTGGGGCGTATGCCGCGTCCTTTGTTTTGGGGACATTTATTTTGAAAGTCATGCCGATGGGCGTCATGTATGCGGTTTGGTGCGGCGTGGGCATTATCCTTGTCGGGGTGATCGGCTTCTTCATCAATAAGCAGAACCTCGACGCGCCGGTGCTGCTCGGGATGGCGTTGATAGCGGCCGGCGTCATCGTCACCTACCTTTACTCAAAGGACGTCGCCGCTTAAAAAGATTTGGCCGTTGAATCGAGGGTAATAGTCAGTGGCGGGCTTCAAAAACAGTAAATTGGCGGAGAGACAGGGACTTCAATCATCTCGCATTGACTTGGAATTATTGATATTACAATTATATAATAGATGGAATACCCATAAAAATACCCAAAAAGGCATTGGCTTCACCCGGTATATTTTGAACTATCCCAACCCACCATGACCGTGCGGGAAAAAACGCAAAAAATTTCGACCAACGGGCCGTTCAGAGAAAACGCATCTCATATGCGGACGTACTCTGGTCACGCGCGATAGCGCAACCGCTCGGCAGTTGGTGGCGTAAGCGGGCCTTGCCCGCGTCGACACACTTGCCAAGTCCGCATCCGGGGGATTAACGGATGCTGTGGAATCAACCTGGAACCAGTCCCGGCCATTTGCCGCATCGTCCACACCGCCCTATTGGCGCGGTTCCCATGCGTTCCGAAAATATCAACCGCACCGCCTTCTGTTCGAATCCCATCTTCCGGGAGTTCGAATCCCGATGTCACGGCGCAACAGCTTTGCGCCGCTGCCCCGTTTTACGGGTTGATATCTTCGCGGCGGGCATCGCGGATTTCCGTTGGCGTTTTTGTTGAGCTACTTTGGGCTTGCTGAGGTCAACCAACCCGTCGGGATTCAGCTTTTGTTGTTCCATTATATGCCGCACATAGGCGTCGAGGGTGCCGCCCGCTTTCGCAATCAGTTTTCTGCGGATTTCATGTATTTCCTCAATCGGATCGACTTCATCCATTTCATCACCTCCTCAATTCTTCCGGCGTTGCTATGGTTACTTCAGTATACCCGGCTTCCGCGATGATTTTGGCAATTTTGGGTCTATTCGTGGCGTTGTTTATATGCGTACAGTTCCATGTCAGCAAATAGGCCATACCATGAACAGCCGCTATCGCAATATGAAACGCGTCCAACGCCGCCTTTTTGGGTACGATATTGGAAGAAAGCAGTTTGCCGGCAAGGGTGTTGACCTCGGCGGTGGCGGCCAGTTCCAACACACCAACCACCGATTCCAGTCTCAGTCTTGCCGCTTCGGGATCACCTCCTCGTATTTCATCAAGAACCGGTCGCGAAACATATAAATCGAAATGCTTTCTGTAAGCCTTCCACCATTCGCGTGTCATTTCCTGTTTTGCCAACTTGATGACATCCCGGCTCGGGCGCGCCGTCAAGTAGCTGATGACCGACG
>DAIOFH010000066.1:0-20701 GCA_036745875.1 Planctomycetota bacterium
GGTTGGACCTTTAAAGGAAATCGAGCGGCGTTTGGCTCGATTTCCTTTAAAGGTCCAACAAATTCGGTATAAGGCCCCGCTCCCGACAATCAGCACTATATACGGTATGCAATGAAACATTCACCGCCATTTCAGGCGATAGTTCTTGAAGTTCGGAAATTTTCGCGTATAGCAAAAGAAGGGGTTTGCGAGACTGGAGCCTTTTAAGAATTTTTGGATAATTGGAGAGAACCATGAACGACGTCGTCAAAAGGAAGCGCCGTAAACCGCGTGTGCCGAAAAATGAAACGCCAGGGAGGATGGACTTCTTCTTGAAACGCTTTGCGATGCACGGCTTTTTTTCCATAGCCGCGCAGGAGGCGGGCCTGGCTACCTCCACCGTGTACCGACACGTCAGGTGCAACCCCGACCTTCAGCGGCGCTTTCTTGAAGCCGAGGAGATGGCATGTGTGGTGCTGCGCGACGAAATACTGCGCCGCGCCGTGCGAGGGGTAGTCAAACCGGTTTTTAATAGAGGGCGCAAATGCGGCGAAGTCCGGGAGTATTCGGACAAGCTGCTCATCCACTTGCTGCAGGCGCGCTGTCCGGAGTTCAGGTCAAATTGCCAACTCGTCGTCTCGGCCGACGCCGACGTCACCCTGCCCAACATCACCGTCAATCTCATCGATTCCTATAATTCGCCCTCATCGTGATTACCGATCTCAATACAGCCACGGCCGGTAGCGGTTCATGACCGGAATCGGCAGTTCCGCTTCGTCGTGCCTGGTGATGTTCGGCCCGAGAGGCGCTTGCTGACGCTTGAAAGCGCTGGCGTAATTGAGGCCGACCGCCCTTTGGATATCCTGTTGGCGGTACTTTTCCTGGATGAGGGTTGCGTAGGGTTGTTTTTGCTCTATATACTGTTCGAGAATCGCGTCGAGCACCGGGTAGTCCGGGAGGGATTGGCGGTCTTCCTGGTTTTCCCGCAATTCCGCAGAGGGAATGCGGTCGATGATGGATGTGGGGATAAGTGGCTTTTCCGCGACTGCGTTTGCGTGCCTGGCCAGTTCCCAAACATCTGTTTTCCAGACGTCTTTCAGGGGTGAGAAGCCGCCGCAGAGATCGCCGTACATGGTGCCGTAGCCTACCATCAATTCCGTCTTGTTCGAACAGTTCATCGCCAACAGGTTGTTCCGGTTCGCGAGAGCCATCACATACATGCCGCGAATCCGCGCCTGGAGGTTTTGCCCGGAGATGTCCTCGGGGTCGTCAAGGCCTTCGGCAAACACATTGGTCAATGCTGCCCTCGCCGTGAAATAGGACTCGACAATGGAGACTTCCTCTATGTGGACCTGGAGGTTCTCCGCCAAAAGCATGGCGTCAGCCAATGTCTCGTGGCTGGTGAAGGGTCCCGGCATGGTAATGAACTTCACCCTTTCCGGACCGAGGGCGTCGACTACCAGTGCGGCGACCACTGCTGAATCAATGCCTCCGGACACGGAAACCGCCGCGCCGTTGAGCCCGCTTTTGACTACATAATCGTGAATGGCAAGGACGATGGCGCGGTATACCTCTGCAATTCCCTCATAGCTGATGCGTGACTGCGAAACGGTGCGGGACAGGGCAGTCTCCCGTTTCAATTTCGCCTCGTCCCAATAAATGGTATCGCCTTTGGCGGGAGTCGCTTTGTCGACGGGAAGGTCAAGTTCGAAAAGGAAGATGTCTTCAGCAAATGTGGTTGCCGCCCGGATGTTACCCTCCGAATCGGCGACAAAGCTGCCGCCGGGATAGACGACGGAATCCTGGCCACCCACCAGGTTGCATTCGGCAATCCATATCCCCTCGGCTTTCGCTTTCCGACTCGCTTCCGCCCATATGTTTGCCATGCAGCCGCGGTAATACGGGATCGCACGGCAGGCAACCTTCAATTTCGACTCTACTGACGGTGCGGCGACCTCCAGAAAGCATTCGTCGAAGAAGGCCCGGTGGTGGAATTCACTTGCCAATGCCTTGAGAATGGCGTGGCCGTTTTCGATGAAATCCTTGTTGTCCACCATTCCCAGAAGCGGCATCCCGGACAACGCTCCTTGGGGAAAAACCACCACGTCGGCTTTGTTGGCGGTGGCGTTGGAGAAAGCCTTGCGGATCTTCTGCGCATTCCCGTTCAGGTCGCCGAGTGTGGGGTTGATCTGGGCAAGGGCAATAAGGGTCATTTCGCGTTCTCCGGAGAAATTATGATTTTTACTTTTATCGTGAATACTACCAAGCATGATTTATTGGGGCAATCAGCTGATTTGTCATGAATCTTTCCACACCTCTTATTCTTTATCGTAAATCATGACAAAGGAATAGTAGCCGATTTCCTTGAAAAGACAATACTTTTATCAATGATGTATTTTTCATAAAAAACGACCCATGCCGGAAGCATGGGCCGTTTTGATTCGAATATAGGAATATAACCGGAAGACTAGCAGCCGGGCGCGGGCGGGCAGACGGGTTCCGGTTCTACCGGGACTTTTACCCTGCGGGTGACCTGCTTTTCAATCGTCTTGGTGGTGCAAACTTTGCGCTTCTTCATGACGGTCTTGGTTTCGATAACCGGCTTCAAGACGGTCTTCATGTACTTTTCCGGAACCTTGATGCACTTGGCAACCTTGACGACCTTGCTGTCTTCAACGCACTTCTTGACCTGGCGGGTCTTCACGACCGGGCAGTCAACGTAATAGGGAACTTTGACCTGGTATTCTTCCTGTTCGCATACGACCCGCTTGACCTTCTTCGGAACCATGACCCTTTCTTCCCGGGCGACCTTGGTGATCTTGCCGGTGCAGGGATCACAGACTTCGTCATAGACGATCTTACAGACTTCTTCTTCAATGCAGTCGTAGACCGTGCGCTTGACTTCGCGGGTGCGCGTTTCCATGCGGTATTCTTTTTTCTTGACGTTGACGGTGTATTCTTCGCATTCGTAGACGGTGCGCATGACGGGGACGGTCTTTTCTTCGTAGATCGTCTGGGTGACCATTCTCTCGCATTCCACCTGGGTCGGGACCATCTTGGTGACCTGGACTTCGCAGGGTTCCTCGACATAGGTCGTCACCGGAACTTCGCACTCGATTGTTTCGCAAACGGTGATCCATTTGTAGGTGACGCACGGCTTCGGCGGGCAGGGGTTGCAGGGGTCATACGCGGCAGCAACACCGGCAAACAAAACAGCCGCCATGGCGGCGAGCAGGATCCTGTTCATCAATTTCTCCTTTTCTCCATTTTTACGATCTATGGCGCTCTCACACGTATTTGCTCATAATATCAGATTATGAAAATAGTACTTCTTTTTCCCACAAGATGCGAAAAATGAATGTCCGATAATTTTAACTCCTTGGATTCATTGAATATAATAACATCTTCAGGTACATTGTCAAGACGGATTTTAACAAACTTTTGCTTGAGGTTGTAAAATAACGCGAATGATTATTGTTGGCAATGTGTATTCAACACGATAGTGTCCTTTTAATTTATTAAAATATTGTATATTTGGCATTAAAACTATAAGTAATAACGTAAAAATCCAAGGAAAGACAATACGTTTTCATTTTCTAAATGCTAGTATACACTACAAATCAATCACCAGCACGGGAAGTTTTAGTTTTTTTCTCTGTCCATTCTTTTCCTTCAGTTGGAAGGAAAGCGGATTCTAATCACCCGCGTAACAATACGTGTTTTCCGGCGTTCCGAAACTGGGCGAACGACCTTATCAGTAACAAAAACACTTGCCACAAAAGCATTTTATGGTATGTTATTGTTTATCGTAATTGGACAAGTTGTCGATAAATCATAAAGCGTACGTATCGAGAGAGGAGCCGGTAAACGGCTCCATTACTATGCTGTTTCATGCCGGATGGTTTGTCGCCAACCCGGCATGGACGCGGGTTTTGTTTTGTACAGGAGAGAGAATGGCAGTCAACTACAAGGATCTTGGACTTGTCAACACCGTGGACATGTTCAAAAAAGCCGTCAAGGGCGGGTATGCCATCCCGGCTTACAACTTCAACAACATGGAACAGCTTCAGGCGATCATCCAGGCCTGTACCGAAACGCAGAGCCCAGTCATTCTGCAAGTCAGTTCCGGCGCGCGTAAATACGCCAACCAGACCCTGCTTCAGTACATGGCCCAAGGCGCGGTGGAATATGCCAAGGAACTCGGCAAGGGCAAAAACATCCCGATCACCCTTCACCTCGACCACGGCGACACCTATGAACTGTGCGTCAGCTGCATCGAGTCCGGCTTCTCCTCCGTCATGATCGACGGTTCGCATCACGACTACGACACCAATGTCGAACTCACCAAAAAGGTCGTTGAATACGCCCATAAGCACAACGTCACAGTCGAAGGCGAACTCGGCGTCCTCGCCGGCGTCGAAGACGAAGTCTCCGCCGAACACCACACCTACACCGAACCCGACCAGGTCGAAGATTTTGTCAAGAAAACCGGCTGCGACTCCCTTGCCATCTCCATCGGCACCAGCCACGGCGCGTTCAAGTTCAAGCCCGGCCAGGATCCCAAGATCCGCCTCGACATCCTCAAGGAAATCGAAACGCGCATCCCCGGCTTCCCGATCGTTCTTCACGGATCATCATCCGTTCCGCAGGATCTTGTCGCAAAGATCAACCAGTACGGCGGCAAGCTCGCCGACGCAATCGGCATTGGCGAAGACCAGCTCCGCGAAGCTGCCAAGTCCGCGGTCTGCAAGATCAACATCGACTCCGACGGCCGTCTCGCCATGACTGCCGCCATCCGCGAAGTTCTTTACACCAAGCCTGCCGAATTCGACCCCCGCAAGTACCTCGGACCCGCCCGCGACGCCCTCAAGGTCCTGTACATGCACAAGAACGACAAGGTCCTCGGCTCCTCCGGCCATGCCTTTGATTGATCCACGAAGTAAGAAACATATACCTGTCAGATCGAACCGGCCCTGGCGAAAGCGACCAGGGCTGGTTTGTGCTTCTTGAGCACAACGAAATTTTACCGGCCGAGTGTCTATACCCCGCTACACAGTCAAGGAACCACCCCCATGAGCGTATCCATGAAAGAAAATGCCCGTACCTTCCATCCCGCCAGCGCCAACGATTACATCCCGCAGGAGCAATTGTACTGGCTGCAGCTGGAGCGGCTCAAGGAAACGGTTGTCAGGGCCTATCGCGGACAGGAGTGCGGTTTGTTCAAGGAGCGCATGGACAAGGCCGGCGTTCTCCCGGGCGACATCAAAACCCTTGACGATATCAAGCGTCTGCCGTTTTCGCTGAAAAGCGACCTTCGTGACACCTATCCCTACGGCATGTTCACCGTACCGCGCCGCGACGTCGTGCGCCTCCACGCCTCGTCCGGGACGACGGGAAAACCGATTGTCGTCGGCTACACCAAGGACGACATCGACGTCTGGTCCGACGCCATGGCCCGCTGCATGGCTGCCGTCGGTTTGTCCAAGCACGACATTATCCAAGTTTCCTACGGCTACGGGCTTTTCACCGGCGGATTGGGTGCGCACTACGGTGGGGAACGACTTGGCGCGACCGTTGTTCCCACTTCCGGCGGCAATACGGAACGCCAGATCATGGTAATGCAGGACTTCGAAGTCACGGCCGTGTGCTGCACGCCGAGTTATTTCATTCATATTGCAGAAAAAGCCCGCGAAATGGGGCTGGACATAAATAAACTAAAAGTCAGGGCCGGCGTCTTTGGCGCTGAACCTTGGTCCGAATCGATGCGCTACCGCATTCAGGAGGAGACCGGCGTCAAGGCCTACGACATTTACGGTCTGTCGGAAATCATCGGTCCCGGCGTTGCAATAGAGTGTCTTGAGCAAAACGGACTGCATGTTCTCGAAGACTATTTCTACCCCGAGATCATCGATCCCGACACGCTGCAGCCGCTTCCGGACGGCGAGGAAGGGGAACTCGTCCTCACCACCCTTTCCAAGCGTGCGATACCAATGATACGCTATCGCACGCGGGACATCACTTCCATCATGCCGGAACGCTGCTCCTGCGGCAGGACGCTTCGCCGCATCCGCCGCATCGGCAGAAGGTCCGACGACATGATGATCATCCGAGGCGTCAACGTCTTCCCGTCGCAGATCGAGGCGGCGATCATGAAGGTCAAGGGCCTTACCCCGCACTACCAGATCATCCTCACTCGCGACCACGGACTTGACCAGATGGAAATCCAGGTGGAGGTCACGCCGGAACTTTTCGGCGACCGTATCCGAGAAATCGAAAACCTCCAGAAGCACATTGCGCACGTCGTTTTCTCGACAATAAATATTAATGCCAAGATCACCCTTACTGAACCCAAATCCATCGCCCGGAGCGAAGGCAAGGCCAAGCGGGTTATCGATAAGCGTGGTATTTAACAATTACAAGGAGATTTTATGAAGATCCAGCAAATCGCCATTTTCATGGAAAACAAGCCTGGACACCTGACAAGCGTCTGCCGGACCTTGGCGGAAAACGACATCAGCATTACCACGCTATCCCTGGCCGATACCCAGCAGTACGGCATTCTCCGCATTGTTACCGAGAGCTGGGCAAAGGCGAAGGAAGTGCTGGAAAAGGGCGGCTATGTCGTGAATGTCACTGAAGTACTGGCTGTTGAAGTGGTAGACAAGCCGGGCGGGCTGCTTCAGATCCTCGACATTATTTCGGAAGGCGAGATCAACATCGAATATATGTATGCCTTTACTTTCCGCTATGGCGAAAAAGCCATCATGGTGTTCCGCTTCAACGATCCCGACAAGGCTATCGATGTTTTGCAGAAGCAGGGCATAACCGTTTTGAACTCGATAGAACTTTTCAATGGAATCAAATAACATGAAAAAACCGTCTGATGCGTATATTTTCGATCCGAACGAAACATTGCCGAAAGGCGAATTGAAAGCCCTCCAACTCGAGCGGCTGAAACAGGCCATCGGCAGGGCGAAAAAACTGCCGTTTTACCAAAAAACGCTTAAAGGCATTGAACCAGAGGATATCAAGAGCCTTGACGACATCCGCAGCCTGCCGTTCACGACCAAACAGGATCTCCGGGACGGTTATCCTATGCAATTTTGCGCCATCCCGAAAAACGAGATCGCCCGCTTCCATGCCTCTTCCGGCACCACAGGCAAAATGACCTTTGTGCCCTATTCCAAAAACGACATGGAAAACTGGATCAACGTGGTGGCGCGTTTTCTTGCCGCCGGCGGGCTGCGACCCGGGATGCTGGTGCAGATAGCCTTTGGTTATGGCCTCTTCACCGGCGGGTTCGGCCTGCACTATGGCGTTGAAAAGGTCGGCGCGGCGGTCATTCCCGCAGCCTCAGGCAATACCGAACGCCAACTGGCCATCCTTCAGGACATCAAGCCCGATGGCCTCGTCTGCACGCCAAGCTATGCCCTTAACATCGGAGAAACGATCAGGGCGAACGGCCAGGACCCGAAAGACCTCAACCTTTCACTCGGCTTTTTCGGCGGCGAACCCTGGACCGACGAAATGCGCAACCGCATTGAAGAGGACATGGACATCTTCGCCACCGACAATTATGGCTTGTCTGAAATTATCGGCCCCGGCGTCGCGGGCGAGTGCCCGGAGCGCAAGGGGCAACACATCGCCGAAGACCATTTCCTGGTGGAATGCCTGAACCCCGACACCCTCGAACCGGTAGAGCCGGGCGAGAAGGGGGAACTCGTCATCACCACGCTCACCAAGGAGGGGATGCCGGTAATCCGCTATCGCACCCGCGACATCTCCAGCCTGATCGAAGAGGCGTGCCCTTGCGGCAGAACGGGCGTGAGGATGACCAGAGTAACAGGTCGATCAGACGACATGCTGGTCATTCGCGGCGTCAATGTCTATCCGACGCAAATCGAGGAAGCGCTTCTGCGGGTACGCGAGGCGGCTCCGCATTACCAGATCGAAGTGACACGTCCCGGCACTTTGGATGTGGCTACCGTTCGAGTGGAAGTCCAACCGGAATTGTTTTCCGCATCCATGCGGGACATGGTCGAGCTGAGGGAAAAAATTTCCAAAGCCATCAATTCCATCACCGGTATCAGGATGGAGGTGGAACTGGTCGCACCGCAAACACTGGAGCGTTTTATCGGCAAGGCAAAGCGAGTCACTGATTTGCGATTCAAGAAGGATTGATAAGGCGTTAATATCACCCAATGAGAAGGAAACAATTCAACCACAGTACATATACAACTAAGGTTGGACGGATTCTCTTCAATGAAAGGCATTTATTATGGCAGGCAATGTTAAAACTTTGACAGATGCGAATTTCCAGGAAACGATCAAATCCGGCGTGACGCTCGTTGATTTTTGGGCCACTTGGTGCCCGCCGTGCCAGATGCAGGGTCCTATTGTGGAAAAGCTGGCCGATGCCTTTAACGGCAGCGCAACAGTCGGGAAAATAGACGTGGATGAAAACCAGGCCGCTGCCCGCCAGTTCGGAGTCGCCAATATACCGACTCTGATTCTCTTCAAGGACGGCAAAGAAGTTGGTCGCATGGTTGGTTTGCAGCAGGAAGCGGCTCTGACCGGCGCCATCAACAACGCCTTGAAATAAAAGGAAGCGTCATGGCTGGGACTATTGCTGAATTGACGGATGATTCATTTTCCGAGTCGATTGCGTCGGGAGTTTGCCTTGTTGAATTTTACGGAACATGGTGCCCGCCCTGCAAGCTACTTGAACCGGTTGTGGAGGAAATCGCCGAGAAATATACGGGGAAAGCCTTTATCGGCAAGCTGAATGTGGACGACAACAGCGAATCCGCTGTCGAACAATCAATCGCTGACATTCCCACCATTATCTTCTTCCGCGACGGCGTGGAACAGGCTCGCCTGTTTGGTGCGCAAGGGTACGATACCCTGGCGGATGAACTTGATAGATTGCTTCTTGGATAGTGGTTTATCCATGATATTCTCTTTTTTTCTACCGGAGCGCTTTTGCGCTCCGTTTTTTTTTGGATTTATTTCATATAAGTCTGAATGAAACAATATGATAGCGGAAATTATATATAGGTAAGTGGTCGATACGAAAAATGCATCATGGGGTTTTCCGGGAATCGGAATAAAATTCCGGAGCTTACGCCGCTCCCCAACGACAAGGATGGCTAATGAATAAACTCTACCCCGAGCTGAACAAATCGAAGTTGCATGATGCAACAAGGCATTATATGCAATATGCCAGGGTGGAATGCGGATTGTCCCACAATTCTATCGTTTCCTATGAGAGGGATCTCAGGGCTTTTGCGTTTTATATCGGGGCGGACAGGGCTGTCGACAGCATCGCCTGCGACGACATCACCGGTTATATGGCCTGGATGGCGAAAAGGGAGCTGTCGCCGACAAGCAGGGCACGCATGTTCGTAGCTCTGCGATGCTTTTTCAAATTTTGCCTGGTTGAGGGATTCATCATCGAAGATCCTTCACAATTCAACGACAGCCCCAAGATTTGGCGTCATCTTCCCCACGACCTTTCGCCTGGAGAGGTGAAGCTGCTTCTTGAAGCGGAAAACACCGGTGACCTTATTTCAATCCGCAACCGGGCGATAATCGAGGTGTTTTACGCCACCGGCGCCCGAGTGAGCGAAGTCTGCGGATTGACTCTGAAGGATGTCGACCTGGTCGAGAAAACAGTGCGTCTGCACGGCAAGGGATCGAAACAACGCATGACTCCGCTCGGCGATCCCGCTATCGACGCGCTGCAAAAATATTTCTTTGTTTCAAGGGCTATTTTGGTTCGCAGACAGAAGCGCGAGGATCCTGTAGAATACCTGTTTTTGTCAAAAACCGGCAGAAAAATGCTGCGTGAAAATGTCTTCCGCGTCGTCAAGGCGGCCGCCCTCAAGGCGGGCATTACCAAAAACGTTTATCCGCATCTGCTGCGGCATTCTTTTGCCACACACATGCTGGAAGGCGGCGCGAATTTGCGAGCGGTGCAAATGCTCCTGGGGCATGAGAGCCTGGAGACAACGGAAATCTACACCCATGTCCACCAGCCGCACCTAGTGGAGGCGTACGAGTCTTTCCACCCCCGTGCGTAAAAAAAAGGCTGCGTTTTTAAGCGGTACCGGCTACAATGACAGAGAACACAGAGGCCGCAAAGATGTGCCTCCGTGTTCTCTGTATATTTACCCCAATGTCAGTTAACGAGGAGACATGATGATTGAAGGCAGGCACGTAGCGGTACTGCCGGGGAGTTATGACCCGATCACCCTGGGGCATATGGATATTATCGAACGCGGCGCGGAACTCTATGACGAACTCGTTGTCGCCGTCTCGGAAAATCCGTCCAAGGCCCCGGTCATTCCCATTGAGGAGCGGCTTGAGCTTATTCGCCTGCTTACCAGGGACCACCCCAACGTGCGGGCGGAGATGTTTCGCGGCATGACTGTAGACTTTGCCAAGAAAATCGGCGCGGGCGTCATCCTCAGGGGCATCCGGACATTCGCGGACTTCGAATACGAATTCCAGCTTGCGTTGGCGAACAAGCGTTTGGGGGATGTGGAAACGGTGTTCATCATGTCGTCGGCCGAGCGCTCATTTATCCGTTCGACACTCATTAAAGAAGCGGTCGCCCTAGGCGGCGACGTATCTCCGTTCGTCCCCGTACCGGTTATTGAAGCGCTCAAGCGCAATATGGCGAAACGGAAAATCTCCGTGAGGGGCTTTGTCGGCTTGGACGGCGACGAAGCGCCGGCGATAGGCAAGGATCTCGCCGGTTTACGCGGTGAAGCGATAGAATAAACAACCGGATCACAATGACGCGTTTGGCGCATATCAGTGACTTGCATGTATCACGCACACCAGGCTTTGACGAACTTACGTTGAAGCGTGCGGTCGGATATGTCAATTACCGATTGAACCGCAGCCTGCGTCACAGCGAAGATAAAATAGCGGATGCGATTCAGAATCTCGTGGACAACCCTCCCCACATCGTCGTCGCCACCGGTGACCTGGCCCAGACCGGACTTGATTCGGAATTCGAGAGCATCAGGCAGTATTTCGAACCTCTAGTAAAGAGAAATATTCCTGTCATCATTGTGGGCGGGAACCATGATCTCTATGGAGGGAAAGTCACACCGTCATGGGTAGCGCTGAGGGAATACCTTGCCCTTGGTCTCATTCCTGACAAACATGGTATAATCCATTTTGAGGATGTTGAGATATTGCCGTTGGAGCAGTGGGTGAAATCGCCTATTTTCTTTTCCTACGGCAAGGTCGAGCAGTCGGCTCTCCACAAGGCTTTTGAACTTTGGCGCACTCCGCCGGTCGACAAGGCCAGAGTGGTGCTTGGCCACTACCCGGTGGTGATGAAGGGCGGCACTACGAGTAGTTTCGTTCATGGCCTGAAAAAGTGGAAGGAGCTATTGGCATTCTTGCGGGCCGCGCAGGTGTCGGGATATTTATGTGGGCATATCCACAAGCGAAAAAAATACGACCTTGGGGAAGGCGTAATTCAGTACGCGGCACCATCCCTGACAGTTGATGGCAAACCCGGAATTTTTGAATCATGTGGTTCACGGTTAAATTTTTTGAGCATCGAATAAAGTTGATTAAACCACTCACTGACGGCTCTTTTGCGACTGCCGACTAATTCTTTCGACAATATATTGTTTTACAGGAATTGTACTTTACAAATTTGTGTCATATTTATATCATATTTAAATCATATTTTCCCCATTGGTTGAATTATTTCATCAAGTGCGTTGCATGATGCGAATTTTTGAATATTACAAAAGGGTTGGCCATGGCAAAAGTACGTGTTCTAGTGGTTGATGATTCATCAGTCGTAAGAAACGTCCTTACCCGCGAGTTGTCGAAAGATAGCGAACTTGAAATTGTCGGTACGGCTCCGGATGCGTTTGTTGCTCGCGACAAGATTGTCGCGTTGCGGCCGGACGTCATTACATTGGACATCGAAATGCCCAAGATGGACGGGCTGACTTTTTTACGCAAGCTGATGGAATGGTTCCCTATACCCGTCGTTATCGTTTCTGGTCTGACTCCTAAGGGTTGCGCCCTCTCAATGGAGGCGTTGGACATTGGTGCTGTCGATGTTATTGAAAAGCCGTCCTTGAACGACGATCGTGCGCTGGCCGATTTTTCCACAAGACTTATTGACACGGTCAAGGCAGCTTCGTATGTTAAATTCAAGAAAGGTCCAAAGGCAGTGGCTCAGCGGGCCACGATGCCTGCGCATTTGTTGCCTTCAAAGCCGCAGGGCAGGACGCTCGGCAAGAGGTCGAACAAGATAGTGGCCATCGGGGCATCAACGGGCGGGACTGAAGCCTTGAAAAAGGTTTTGGAAAAGATGCCTGTCGATTGTCCGCCGATCATGATTGTCCAGCATATGCCTGGAACATTCACGAAGGCATTTGCGGACCGCCTGAACAGACAGACGCCTATAGAAGTCTTGGAAGCGGAGGACGGCATGGAGGTCAAGCAGGGAAGAGCCATCATCGGCAACGGCAACCTGCACCTGCTGATCAGGAAAGGCCCCGGCAAGTGGTTTGCCGAAACGCGCGAGGGGCCGCTCGTTTGCCGACATAAACCTTCTGTGGAGGTTTTGTTTAACTCGTTTGCTAAACATGTCGGGAATATGGGCATCGGCGTCATGCTGACAGGCATGGGTAGAGACGGCGCAGATGCGATGAAAAACATGAAAGACGCCGGTGCGCGCACAATTGCGCAGGACGAAAAAAGTTGCGTTGTCTTCGGCATGCCGAAGGAAGCGATTAAAACCGGCGCGGTAGAAAAGGTCGTGCCTCTTGACATGGTTACCGATTCGGTGTTATCCTTGTTGTAAGTCGAACTGTGCAAACAAATAACTCACATAATTCTGAGTGGGAGACAGGACTATGAAAATCCTGGTGGTTGACGATTCCTCTACTATGCGGCGCATTATTTCCAATATCCTCAAGTCCAGCGGATATGAAGACCTCCTTGAGGCGGGTGACGGGATTGAAGGTCTGAACCAGCTTAAGGCCAATCCTGATGTGGATATGGTTTTGACTGACTGGAACATGCCTAACATGAACGGGCTTGATTTCTTGATGAAAATCAGGGAGACGACCCCCGGTACGCAGCTTCCCGTCATCATGGTCACTACGGAAGCGGAAAAGGCCAATGTGGTCGCGGCGATCAAGGCAGGGGCGAACAACTACATCGTCAAGCCGTTCACCCCGGAAATCGTGAAGACCAAGCTTGAGCCGTTCCTCAAAAAAGAGTAAGTCCTCCTCTCACCCTAGCGCTTTTTACTAATGATTGGATTCTTGTTGCGTTTTACGGCATAACCGGGACAAACCGAAAAGCAACAAGGAAGGAATCAAACTAGTATTAAAACGCGATAATTTTATTGTTTTGGGGATTAACTTATAATGAAAGTTATCACCGCATCGGAAACCAATCTCACCGCCAATATGGTTCGCGGCGCATTTCTTGCGAAAAAGGTGCCTGGCGTTGATTTTGTGCATGTGACGACCAAGGAGAATCTGGCCGCCAACATTGACGAAAACTCGGTGGTGTTGGTTGACTGGGAAACAGATCCGGTACATTGCGCTGAATTTGTTTATGCCGCCAAAGATAAAAATTCCAAGACGCCTGTTTTGCTTCTTTGTCCGAAAATCAAGGCGGGTACGACCTTTGCCGGCATCAAGGCTGGAGCCGCCGGCGTAGTGACCAAGCCGATTGACCCGGATGACCTAATCCGCTCTATCGCCGGGGTGGTCAAGAAAAGCCAGACAACTCGTCCGACGGTCAATGTCGAATTCATAAACCCCTTTATCGATGCGGCGAGAAACGTATTCTCGCAGATGTGCCAGGTTGAAATCGCCCGCAAGCGAATATTCCTCAAAGACGATTACAAGATGATGGGGGACATCTCCGGCGTCATGGGGCTGTCCGGCGCTGCAACGGGAAGCGTTGTCGTCAGCATGCCGTCGAAGCTTGCCTGTCTCGTCGTCGGCAACATGCTTGGCGAAGATCCGGCGGAAGACCTGACCCAGGATGTCCGCGATGCGGTTGGCGAAATCATAAACATGATTTCCGGTCAGGCGAAGGCTTCTCTCGTTAAGACCAAATATCATTTCACCATTTCCATCCCGACAGTCGTCACCGGCCCGGGACACGAGATTGCCCACCAAAAGGGCACGCCGAACATTGTTGTTCTTTTTGAGGGTGCGGGTTTTGATTTTGCGCTGCAGGTTTGCTTGGCACCGAACGATGCTGAAGATGCAACCGTAAAAGAAGACGCATAAACGGCTGGACTGAGAACAAGAATAAAGGAAGACTCCCGGACAGCGATGTCCGGGAGTCTTTTTATCAGATGAGAAAAAGCAGCTCTCTACGCTTTTCGTGACCTCTGTGGTCATACTAATAGTAGAGAATCCAGAAATGACGCCATCTCTTCGACAGAATAAAATACACTGCCTAGATTATTCTTTTCAAGTTCGGCGATGTCGGCGGACTCCGCCCATGCAGCAGATAGGATCTGAACGCCCGCCTTGCGGCTGCCGGCGATGTCTCCTGCGGTATCACCAATGTAGACTGCTTCCTCCGGTTGCAGGTTCAGTTTGCCGAGGACGCTTGTGATTCCGTCTGCTTTGCAGATATTGTTTGGCTTGCCTGTTTCGATGGGTTCAAAAGTATCTTCCATGCCGAAAAGCCGGAGAGTGATGGCAAGGGCGCGGTCACCTTTACCGGTGACCAACGCGACATTTATTCCCAGTTTTTTAATTTTCATGATCAAATCAATGATGCCGTCGACAGGTTTGGCGCAAAGGGCGGGATGAAGTTTTTCATAAAACCGGTGATAGATTTCGAGCCCTTCCGCAGCTTTTCCCGGTACTAGCTCGTTGAGGATGCCTTCTTCCGACAGGCCAAACTGCGCACTGATTTCGTCATTTGTCTTTGTCGTGTCGGTCAAAGCCTCGACCGTGCTGCGCAAAGATGTGGTGCAGAGAGTGAAGGTGTCGGCGATTGTCCCGTCCATATCGAAAATAACGCATTTAAGCATGGTCAGATACCTTAAAAAAAGAACCGGGCGCAAATCGCCCGGTTGTATAATTTGGTGCGGGAAGGGAGACTCGAACTCCCACAGGTTGCCCTACAAGATCCTAAATCTTGCGCGTCTGCCATTCCGCCATTCCCGCGATTTTCGGCATCATATTTCCAATCGCGCTAATCCAGCGCCTCAAGTTCGACAAGGCAGCGCTCGATACGCTCCTTCAGGCCGCCGGGAATGGCATTGGTCATCGAAACCTTGCGGCGAAGCTCCCTGGCGATGCGGAGGATGGAATTGAGTTCACGCTTCCTGTTTTCCGATCCTTCCTGCGCCGCTTCCGAGTCGATGACAGGCCGGAGGCATTGACGCAATTCCTTGCGGAGTTCGGGTTCGTCATCCTCCCCGTCGAAGGCGCGGCGGTGCAGTTCACCCATTTCCTCTTCAGGGATCTGTTCACGGCGGCGCACTTTGTCGAGAAGCTCGACCGTTTGGAAATCGGGAATGCTGGTCGCGACCTGTCCCGAATCGTCCTCTTCGAAGTCCTGCAGGCGCTTGCCTTCATATTTTTTCATATAGTTATAGCTGACCATCAGCTTCTGGACGGTAGGTTTTTTCAGCCCAAGTTCGCGGGCGCAGTAGACCTCGAAATCGTCGTAGCCCCATTCCTTGTAGTCACCGCCATAAACGACTTCGTTGAGAAGGCGTCCAAGTTCGATCCATGAGGCGCGAAATTGACGCAATGCGGAAAGAACCTGGTGACGCAAACTGCCTGCTTCGAGATTGTCGAGCCGGGCATCTATTTTTTTCATTGTAGAACTTACCATAAGCCGCCTTTTGCTGAGAGTACGTCAATAAATATACTGCTGCGAGAAGCAGAGTATTATAACAATTTACGATTGCCATGGCAAGCAATCTTGTAAATGCCGGTTATGGCGGCAAAATTACGCGATTTTACTTGCCTATCGGGGAGTTCGTTGCAAAATAGGGGTATATACTTCATCATGTTCTCTTTACCACTCTCAAGCCAATACAATGGGGCAGAAATGGCAGACAAGAAAATGTGCGGTGTCGGGTTGGTCGGTTCTGGTGTCGTCGGCGGAGGCGTCGCGGAGGCGCTTCTAAACAGGCGCGAACTGCTGAAAAAGCGTTCTGGAGTGGACATCGACCTTGTCATGGTCGCTGACAAGGATCGCGCGCGCGCCATTTCAACGGGAATTTCCCCTGATAAAATAGTCGATGACTTTAATGTCCTGGTCAAAAATCCAGATATCGACGTGGTAGTCGAACTCATAGGCGGCGTCGGCATCGCCTATAATGCTGTAATGGCCGCCTTGGATGCGGGAAAGCATGTCGTCACGGCAAACAAGGCGCTCTTGGCCGAACGTGGCCAGGAAATATTCAAGAAGGCCAGGGAAAAGAATTGCATTGTCGCTTTCGAAGCGGCGGTTGCGGGTGGGATTCCCCTCCTTCTTTCCCTCCGCGAAGGCCTTATCGCCAGCCGTCTCAACTCGCTCCTCGGCATTGTCAATGGAACCTGCAACTACATTCTTTCCGAAATGACGGCGAAAGGCATTACCTTCGCAGAATGCCTCAAGGAAGCGCAGCGCCTCGGATTTGCCGAAGCCGACCCCTCGTCCGACATCGACGGCAAAGACTCGGGGCATAAATTGGCCCTTCTGTCCGCATTGGCATTCGAGACCTGGATTGATTATCCGACCCTGCATATTGAGGGAATCCGGAATATCCAGGACGAGGATATAAAGATCACAGCGGATCTGGGGTATACCGTAAAACTTCTTGGGGTTATCCGCACCGATCCGACGCCGATTCCGGCGGAGCAGGGCGGTAAGGGCGTTATCGAAGCGCCTGGCAAGCTGTATCTGTCGGTGCATCCTGCGCTCCTGAAGAAAAGCAATCCCCTTGCCGCAGTTTCCGGCAGCCTGAACGCGGTTGAAACAGACGGCGATGTGGTGATGGAGAGTATGTTCTACGGCCGTGGCGCCGGCAGGCATCCCACCGCTTCCGCGGTCGTCTCGGACATCGTCGCGGTCGGCAAATCGGTCGTTTACGGCGGTCTCGGCCCACGCTGGTTCCCGCCACAGGAAAACGCCTACCAGGTCGCGCCGATGGACGATTACCGGACCCGCTATTACCTCCGCTTCATTGTTGGCGACAAACCGGGCGTTCTTGGCAAGCTCGCGACCGCCCTCGGCAAGGAAGACGTCTCCATCGCCGCTATGCACCAGTTTGAAAGCGACCGTTCCGATGGCGCAGCTTCCGTATGCCTCCTGACCCATGAAGCGCGTGAAGGCAGCGTACGAAACGCCATCAAGGCAATCGGTGAAATGGGATTCCTGAACGGCGAACCCACTTTATTCCGCATAGAAGGATGAGGCGACGCGACAGTTATCCGGAAGGGGAAGCGATTATAATCCAGGCTTGATACGGGAGACGACCATGGGAGACGCTACCGGAGGAAAAAAGGGCAAAGGCATGTTTTCCTGGCTGATTGGCAATGTATTTCGGCCCGGCTGGAGGAGATGGCTGATCTTTGTCATCGCCCTTGCGGTATTTCTCATACTTGTCTCGTTCCTGCGGGGAGGCGTGGATTACAAGCGCGACCCCGGAGCCCTTGTCTCGCGTAATGCATTGTTTTATCTGGAAGCGAAAAACATTGATGCCGCCATGCGCAACGCCGGGATGTGGTCGCTGTGGAATGATGAACGCCGTGCCGCCGGCGACGAGCAATGGAACCATATTCAAGCACTTTTGGCCGGAGCCATCAGCGACAAAGTACACGGTCTTGGCTCACGCTTGCCGCTTGGCTGGCTGACCTCGTCAGACACCGCAGCCCTGGCGGTGCTGGAGCCGGTTACGAACGGCCAGAATGCCTGGATCCTCTTCGTCAAGGTGCCGAATCCGCAAACCTCCGTCAAGGAACTGCGCCAGGAGCCTGGCGTCACCGTTTCGCCATACCGCGAAGCCAATAACCTTTTCGAAATAACCGGCAACGACAACAGTACCTTGTCTGTCGCCACCGTCGGCCCCTGGCTGGTCGTGTCGTCATCCTTTGAACCCCTGCTGTTTGCGGCGGAAGCGGTCCGCCGCCCGGGTGTTAGCCTCTCTTCATCTTTGACGCTGCCGAACTGGCGGGGAGACGGGGCGTTGCGGGGCATGCTTGATCCCAAGTTCGCACTTGCCGATACTACCTCCACCGCGCCTTTGGCGCGTCTCGTCGGCTGGATGGAGAAGGATTCACGTTTTGTATTTTCCATTAAAACCGACAAGGAAAGCCGTCTACAGGTCGACGGCGCGTTCGCCAAGCTGGGCGAGACGAAAAGCGATACCTGGCTTTGGTCATTTATCAAGTTCATACTGAAGATCGTGGCGCTTCTCTGCCTCCTGTTGGCTGCCGCAATCATCCTGGTGATGCTGGGCTGGGGTGGATGGCTCAAGACTCTTGCAGTGAAAACCGGTATCCATCCTAAGGACAAACCGAAAAATATCGAGCCGTCGGAAGCGTTCAAGGAAGACGCCGGAGTGGCTGTCGCCGGCAGTGCGGCAGAACCGTCTCCCGACGACCCGATCGTTCCGCCAAATTACCGCGAACCCAGGACAGACACCGGTTCCCTTGTCAACCCAATGCAGGAATCGGATGTGGATTTTGCCCCGGCGGAACCGATCGAGACATTCCCCGAAACAATAGACGTCGAATCTATCGATCCGCTGGCCGGGCATTTGCTGCCCGAGGACAATCCCGATGGGGAGGAAACGGCCACCGCCGAGCCTGATACAGTATCAACCACAGAGGAATTCATTGGCGAACCCGTTGTGGAGCCGGTGAAGAGTCCGCCCCGTCCACGGAAAAAGCCGGCAAAGTCGGAAGAAGACAACCAGGATTCCGTCGATGTAGAGGCTACCGTGGAAGAGGAAAAGGAGGAAGACGACAATGCAGAACCGCCGCGTTCGCGCCGACGTTTACCTCGTCGCAAAAAATCCGACGATGAACCAGACGTCGATGAACAATAATTGGCAAATTCATGGCAATATCAACGCGACGCCTGATTGTCAATGCTGACGACTTTGGACTATCCCAGCCTGTGAACATCGGGATAGTCCAAGCGTTTCAGGAAGGCATCCTCACTTCGACGACATTATTGGCCAACGCTCCGGCCTTTGATCATGCGATACATCTTGCCAGGGAAAATGGCGGCTTGGCTATCGGCGTGCACTTGAATCTGGTCAGGGGAAGGCCGCTTTCGGAGCCTGAACGGGTAAAAGAGCTGATCGACTCTGACGGTAAATTCAGGCGGTTTCGCTATAAGAATTTTACTGAGAAATTCCTTATCGCTGCCGAGGTGGAATACCGCAGGCAGATAGAGAAGGTCCTACACTCCGGAATCGTTCCCACCCATATCGATTTTGAAAAACATCATGCCTGGCAGTCGCGCTTGTACGAACTCGCCTGCCGTGTTGCCGCCGAGTTCAACATCAAGGCTGTGCGCAATCTCACCGAACCTGTGTTTTGGGCTGTCAAGAACATGGGTTGGCCGGGGATGAAGCGGCTGCTTATGTCGGCGCTCCTTCGGGCCGGCGTTACGCTTGACAAAAGAAAAGTCGCCCTGGCCATGCCTGACCGCCTTCTGGGACAGACTGAAATTGGCTTGATGGATGAAGATATGTGGCTGAAAATGCTTGCCAACCTGCCGGAGGGAACTTCGGAAGTGATGGTTCATCCCGGCAGACTGGAACCGTTTGATTGGGTTGACAGCGACATGGGGGCGAGTTGGCTCTCCCGGTCCCGGCAGGTGGAACTGGACGCGATACTGTCACCTGCGGTGCATACTCTTATCCAACGCCACCGGGTGGAGCTTATTACTTTTCGCGATCTACATGAAGAGTGATTCCTACCACATCTTTACGCTTGTCCGCAATGTGAAGGGGAATTTGCTGCCGGCGTATGAGCCGTTCCGCGAATGGGTGTCATATTTTTCGGCGTTATTGAAGAATTTTCGCAGGGATTGGATGGTTTGCGACTCGTTCTCGGCTGGTGCGCTTCTGAGCGCATTGTTCAGCTTTGACAAGATGGATTCGAGACGGCCTTTCTCATTCTCCGCCGTTGCTGACGGCTTGCCGCCTTCTTTGCCTATTGTACCGGAAACGTACATGTTGCCTTTGGCGTCAAGCCCGATGCTGAAGTCATTTTCGTATTCACCCGCGGCAAAGGCATCATCCAGCAAGAAGCTCGAGAATCGGCGGAAATCCGCATCCGCGTTTTGCCTATGGGCTTCATTGCCGCCGAATTCCATCAGCCCGCCGCGCGCAGTGTATGTTAATATGACCCAGTCTGAACGATCTTCAAACAG
Organism: Planctomycetota bacterium; assembly: GCA_036745875.1. Lineage (GTDB taxonomy): Bacteria > Planctomycetota > SZUA-567 > SZUA-567 > SZUA-567 > DAIOFH01. The sequence continues at coordinate 20,389 of DAIOFH010000066.1, forward strand.
ATGCTTGTTCGTTTCATACAGTTCCGCCGCCTTTTGCCTGGGCTTCCACCTCGTAACTGCCGTCTTTATTGACCTTTGCCCCAGCCATACCGTTGATGTCAATCCGCCCGATCAACTCGTCCATACGGTTTTTCGCCTGCCGCTTGAGAACGCTTGCTTCCGAGTTCTGTCTTTCATAAAGATCAGCAAAATTCATCCTGGAGTCGTTGGGAAAGCGATAGGCAGTGGGCAAGGATATTCCAGACACAGCAGTCTCCTTTATAGCGAATACAGCACAAGGATATTAGCGGTTACAGCCGTGTCAAACTTGAGA
>DAIOFH010000067.1:0-20627 GCA_036745875.1 Planctomycetota bacterium
CGCCCGCGACGTTCGGGCCCATGGCGTGCATGAGCAGGAAGTTGGAGGGATTGGCCTTTTGGCCTTCGATCTGGGAGACGCGGGCCGCCATCGGGACGGCGGAGACGCCGGCCGAGCCGATAAGCGGATTGACTTTGCCGCCGCTGAGCTTGCACATGATCTTGCCGAAGACAAGGCCGCCGAAGGTGGAAAAGCTGAACGCCAACAGACCGAGGACAATGATCTTGACCGTCGCGGCGGAGAGGAAGCCGACATTGGATCCGTCCTGGCCTTCAAGAAAACCGACCGATGTCGCGCCGACGGTAACCGCAAGGAAGATAGTGACGATGTTCATCAGGGCATTCTGGACAGTGTCGGAAAGTCGGTCGACGACGCCGCATTCCTTGAACAGGTTGCCAAGCATCAGGCAGCCGATCAGGGGGGCGACAGAAGGCAGAACCAGGACGATGAAGATCGTCACAGCGATAGGGAAGATGATCCTGGTCGTTTTGGAGACCGGCTTGTCCTGTTTCATGACGATCCCGCGTTCTTTTTCCGTGGTCATCAGCCTCATTATCGGCGGCTGTATCAGCGGAATCAGAGCCATGTAGGAATAGGCCGCGATGGCGATGGGGCCCAGGAGGTGCGGAGCAAGCTTGGTCGTAAGGAAAATCGCCGTCGGACCGTCCGCTCCGCCGATGATGCCGATGGATGCGGCTTCGGCGGGGGTGAACCCGAGGGTGATGGCGAGAATGAACGCGCAATAAACGCCCAGCTGCGCCGCCGCGCCAAGGATCATCGAGGACGGCCTGGACATCATCGGGCCGAAGTCGGTCATCGCGCCGACGCCCATGAAGATCAGGCAGGGATAGACGCCCAGCTTGACGCCGAGATAGAGGATGTCCAGGAGTCCGCCGTTGTGCAGGACTGCCATATAATCCACCGAGTGCGGATCGCCCTGGAAAAGCTCCATGTGCATCATATTACTAGCAGGCAGGTTCGAGAGGAGCATGCCGAAGGCTATGCCGACGAGGAGCAGAGGCTCGAACTTCTTGACAATTGCAAGGTACAGCAAGACGCAGGCGATTATGATCATCACCGGCGTTTCCCAGTGGATCGTCAGACCGACAAAGCCGGATTGCATCCAGAGGTCATGGAGGACTTCTTTGATATTCATCTATGTATTCCCCCTTATGCCAAAGTCACTAGGGGTGCGCCGGTATCGACGGCGCCGCCCTTGGAGACCAGTATCCGGGATACCGTGCCGTCCCTGGGGGCGGGGATTTCGTTTTCCATCTTCATGGCTTCGAGGACGACCACGACCTGGCCCGCCTTGACGGCGTCGCCGACATTCACTTTCACCTGAAGGATGGTGCCGGGCATCGGCGCTTTCACCGGTTCGCCCGAGAGGGCTGCGCCGGCGGCCGGAGCGGGGGCTGCCGCGGCAGGAGCTGCCGCGACGGGGGCGGCGACGGGAGCCGCGATCTGCACGTCCTGGACGCTGACAAGGATGGCTTCGCCGCGTTCCACTTCCACTTCATAGACTTTGCTGTTCAAAGTGACGTTATATTTCATAGTGTAAACCTCCTATTTCTTTTCACGAATGGAAATGAACCGCAGCTCATTGAGAGGCGCTTCCAGTTTGTCCGCGACGATCGCCATGACGAGAGCGGCGGTTTTGTCGTCGACATCGTGGAGCATAATCTCACCGAGGGAACCCCTGGCCGGAACCATGTTGGGATTCGCCGCCGGGGCGGGAGCCGCCGCCATTGGGGCAGCCGCTGCCGCCGCGACCGGTTTGGCCTCCATCGATTCGATGATGCCTCTGAGTATTTTGATCATCGCCATGAGCACGATAAGGACGAAAAAGACGATCAGGAACCCAATGACCGAAGCGGAAAAAGCGTCGGTAAGGTTCATGAATGGGATTTTTTCTGTCATGGCTTATCCCACCTTTTCAATAGAGTACTTGACCTTGTTCTCATCCTGCTCCCGGCGGTATTCGAAGAACTTCTCGGCAATCTGCGGGAAGACGATGTAGCTGAGGACGTCGTCGACGCCGCGGGCCAGGGGACCCGCCTCTTTCTTGCCGGTATCCATCCCGGGGGCAAGGGTTTCGGCGTAACGGCCTGTGGACCGTTTCGCGGCATCGGGGCCGAGGACCTTCTTGATCAGCCCGGGGTCGATCTCACCCGGCGCATTGCCGTATTCGCCAAGAAGGTACGCCTTGATTTCCTTGGAGACGTTCTTGTAGCGTTCGCCCGCGAGGACGTTGGCGACCGCCTGTACGCCAACCATCTGGCTGAGGGGGGTGACGAGCGGAGGATAGCCCATGTCCTTGCGGACGCGGGGCGTTTCCGCAAGCACCTCGTCAAGCCGGTCAAGGGCGTTTTGCGCCTTAAGCTGGGCGACGAGGTTCGAAAGCATGCCGCCGGGGATCTGGTAGGTGAGGGCGTCGGAGTCGGTGCCCATGACCTTGGGGTCCAGGAGGCCGCTGGCGAGGTATTCGTCGCGGACCGGCTTGAAGTAGTCGTTGATTTTCTTGAGGAGCTTCTGGTCGACATCGACCTGGTAGCCCATCTGCTTGAAGGCGTAGGCGCACGTTTCGGTCGCGGGCTGCGAAGTGCCGCCGGAGAAGCAGGAAATGGCGGTGTCGACGACGTCCGCGCCGGCTTCGACGGACTTCAGGTAGGTCATGAAGGCGAGGCCGGTGGTGCAGTGTGTGTGGATATGAAGCTGGAGCTTGCTGTTTTCCTTGATGCCTTTTACGAAGTCATAAGCTTCCTGCGGGCTCATTACGCCGGCCATATCCTTGATGCAGAGAGCGGTCGCGCCCATGGACTCGATCCGCTTGATCTGCTTGATGTAGCTTTCAAGGTTGTGGACGGGGCTGGTCGTATAGGAAATGGCGACCTGGGCGACAGCGCCGCGTTTGACTGTCTCGCCAATGGACACTTCCAGGTTCCTGAGGTCGTTCAGGGCGTCGAAGATGCGGATCACGTCGATGCCGTTCTCCACCGAACGCGCGACGAAGGAGCGGACGACGTCGTCGGGGTAGTGCTTGTAGCCGAGGAGGTTCTGGCCGCGCAGAAGCATTTGCAGCTTGGTCTTCGTGCAGACCGCCTTGATCTTGCGGAGGCGTTCCCAGGGATCCTCGTTCAGGTAGCGAAGGCAGGAGTCGAAGGTGGCGCCCCCCCAGCATTCGAGTGAGTAAAAACCCGCATCATCCAAGTCCTGAAGCGCCGGTTCGAACTTGGCAAACGGCATACGGGTGGCGATCAGCGACTGGTTCGCGTCGCGAAGTACGGTTTCGGTGAACATTACCTTATGCATGCAGTTGACCTCCCATGACGACCTCCAAAAAATTCTCTCTCTCTCCATACAAACCGCATGTGCGATATGCTCGCACATGCGGAAAATACATGATAACAGAACTTTCCCGTTCTTGCCAGAAGAATGTCCGCGTGGACTTTCAAAGAAAAGCAAACAAACCGCCGTCCGCTTTCCTTAAAGGTTCCAGGCTTCCGAGAAGGCGGTGCGAGCCGCTCACACCTCGATATAATCCGCCAGCCAACCCTCGTCCGCGCGGGTCAGCAGATTCGCGGCATTTTTTCCCTTGGCCGAATCCGTAAACGTATTTGCCCACCGCAAAATCGCCCGCTGGTAAGGAGCGACGACGGAAATCCTGGTAACATTCAGCGCGCCGGGTATGCTTTCCATGAACGAGCTGGCATCCGGGGACGGGAAGGGGATGCAGACCGCATTGGATGCTGTGTCGGCATATTGCATATTGGTGGCGCGCACCTCCGGAAAACCGTAGCCCATGCCTGAGAGCAAGGCGTGGATTTCCGTTTCGACGTTTATGGAGTTGATCCTGTAGAGTTGTTTTAAATCCTTTGCTGTCGGTTGTCCAGGGGCGGATTCCGTACCGCTGCCGATGCTGCCGAAGGTGATCCTCGAGCCGAGATACTGCCCTACAATGCGACTGACTATGCCGATTTCCCCCATTGCGATGCCGACCACGGGCTTCGGGCACTTTCTCATGGCATCGAACACACGGACATTGTCGGCGGGTGTTTTGGCAAACACGGCGAATTTGACCCAGTCTGCGGCTTTTACCTCGGCAAGCTTGTACATCTGTTCCGTAAGGTCTTCGGGCGTGCCGGCGAAGTCATGGAGGCTAAGGATGCGAATGGCGGCTCCGTATTGCGCGAAATAATCGAGATAGTCCAGATCGTCGGTTTCGGCATCGACATAGGCTGCCCCGGCCTTGACTGCGCGGCGCAGAATGTTCCTCCGTTCCGCACGGGTGCCGTCGAAGCCGCCGCCTTCCTGGCGCGAACGGCACGTCGCGAGAACCGGTCTGGTGGACGCTTTGACCAGGTGTTCTATCTTTGGCATTTCGGACATTGCGTCGAACCGGATTTCGTGGGCTTCGGCGTCTTCGAGCGCCGCCCTTCCAAGCATCGCCAGCATATCGCCGTTCGTGCCGGCACTGACTGGTACGCAGATCATGATCAACCCTTCAGGTAAACGGCTTCATATGGTTTTTCCCAAAAACCGGTTGCGTCTTCATTATATGAAATCGCATGTGCCTGTCCACTACCGCCTAAAAAACTTCGAAATAAAGAAAAACAGGCCATCCCGGAAAACGGGATGGCCTGATACGGAGAACGAGCTTGCATAGACCACTCGCTCAGACTAGACACCCTTCTTGTTGATCCGGAGCACTTCGCCGTTCGTGAAGTTGCAGACCGGCTGGTGGCCGGGGAGCGGCATGATGCGCTGGTGGACGGCGTCGATGATCCAGAAGTCCTGCGGGAAGAAGGAATCCTCCTGCTCGGCCGCGGGGGTGATCCAGTTCTTCGAACCGACGACAGCCACCGGGGCGTCGAGATGGTCGAAGGCGAGGGAGGTGATGTTCGCGGCGATGTTGTGCAGGTAGGAACCGCGTTCGCAGGCATCGGAGGCGAGAAGGACGTTGCCGGTCTTCCTTACGCTTTCGATGATGGGAGCGTAGTTCAGCGGGTTAAGGCTGCGCAGGTCCCAGACTTCGCAGGACACGCCGTACTGCTCTTCGAGCTTCTTCGCCGCGTCCATGGCGCGGTAGAGGGTCGCGCCGATGGTGCAGATCGTCAGGTCCTTGCCTTCCTTGCGAAGGGCCGGCTCGCCGAATGGTATTTCGTAACGGCCTTCCGGGACGCCGCCTTTTTCGAAGATTTCCGGCATGTCGTAAAGGCGCTGCGATTCGAAGAAGACGACCGGGTCCGTACCCGCGAGTGCGGTGTACATCATGCCCTTGGCGTCGTAGGGCGTCGAGGGGAAGACGACTTTGAGGCCGGGAACGTGGGCGCACATGCTGGACCAATCCTGCGAGTGCTGCGCGCCGTATTTCGCGCCGACGGAAATACGCATGATAAGGGGCATTTCGAGAACGCCCGCCGACATCGCCTGCCATTTCGCCATCTGGTTGAACAGTTCGTCGCCGCAGCGGCCGATGAAGTCGCAGTACATGATTTCCACAATCGCCCTGCCGCCGGAAAGGGCATAGCCGACGCCCGCGCCGACGATGGCGCCTTCGGCAATGGGGCTGTTGAAGAGACGGTGATAGGGGATACTCTCCGTCAAGCCGCGATAAACTGCGAACGCGCCGCCCCAGTCGCGGTTGTCTTCACCCCAGGCGCAGAGGGTGGGATCTTCGTAGAAGCGGTCGATGACGGCTTCGAAAATAGCTTCCTTGTAGACGATCGTCTTCATGCCGGAGAGCTTGTTCCCGTTTTCGTCCAAGCCGAAACGGGTCTTCTTGGCGAGGCGCTGGACCTGCGGGTTGTCCGCGAGGGGAATGAGGACTTCCGGTTCGCGGTCGTCAAGCTTGAGCTTGGTCTTGTTGGAGAACATGAGGTCTTCGACAACCGGGGCGCCGAACGTGTCGAGGTAGGGGGACACTTCGGGGTCGATGGCCTTCTTGAACGCCTTGAGGACGAGTTTCTTCGCCAGTTCGATATTGGATTCGACTTCCTTCTTTGTGGCGATCTTGGCTTTGACCAGTTCCTGCGCGAAAGCCGGGATCGCGTCCTGTTCCATCCATTCGTCGACCTCTTCCTTGGTGCGGTAACTCATGGAGTCGGACGGTGAGTGGCCGCTGAAGCGGTAAGTAATGGTGTCAAGAAGGACTGGACCCTTGCCTTCTTCGAGGATCTTGCGCTTGCGCTCATAGGCGTCGATGATGGCGAGGGGCTTGAAGCCGTCGACGCGTTCCGAATGCATCTGTTCCGGGTTGACGCCTGCGCCGAGACGTGCGAGGATCTGCAGGCCCATCGTTTCGCCTACAGGCTGACCACCCATGCCGTAAAGGTTGTTGACAAAGTTGATGATCAGGGGGAGGCCGCCATTATGCCCCTTGTCCCAAAGGGTGCGGTACTGGTCCATGGTCGCGAAAACAAGACCTTCCCAGACCGGGCCGCAGGCGAGCGAGGCGTCGCCGATGTTGGCGATGACCAGGCCGGGGCGGTTGTTGACGCGCTTGAACAGCGCAGCACCTACAGAGATATCACCCGAGCCGCCGACGATGGCGTTGTTGGGGTAGACGCCGAAGGGCGGGAAGAAGGCGTGCATTGAGCCGCCGAGTCCCTTGTGCCAGCCGGTTTCGCGGGCGAAGATTTCGGCGAGGGTGCCGTAAATGAAGAAATCGTCGGCGAGTTCCTTGACGCCGCCTTCCGAATCCTTTTCAACGCGGGTGAGGATGGTGCCGCCGAAATAGTTTTCCATGACATCCATCAGCGCTGCTTCGTCAAGTTGCGCGATAGACCTGAGGCCTCTGGAAAGGATTTCGGAGTGGGAGCGGTGGCTGCCGAAGGAGAAATCCTGGGTCGTGAGGGTGTAGGCCTGTCCGACGGAAAGGGATTCCTGGCCGATGGAGAGATGGGCCGGTCCCTTATGGTTGTATTCGATTCCCTCGTACTTGCCTTCCTTCTTGATGCGGTCGAGCATGGTCTCGAATTCGCGCAGTATGCACATGTCTCGGTGCATGCGGATCAGGTCGCCCTTGGGGAATTTTTTGGCGGCCTTGTCCATCGGGGTGTCGTAGGCGTTGAGATCGATATCCTTGAACTTGAGCTTTCCCTTTGCCCGAACGTCTTCCGGACGGAGGGTAATTGACTTGACCATTTTCGACCCTTTCTTGAATTATGATAAACCGCAAATATAGTTGATGATGAGTAGTAAGTAATTAAATGCACCCGATTACATGAACATGATGTCTTTCATGATTTCCGCCACGGTGGGGTGGGGGAAGACGATCTGCTGGACATCCTGGGCGCGTAGTTCGGACTCGATCATGACTGCGGCGGCTCCGATCATTTCCGAGGCATAGGGACCGACGACGTGCATGCCGAGGACCTCGTCTCTCTCGCCGAGGATCGCTTTCACCGTGCCGCGGTCGCCTTCGGTTTCCGCAAGGAAGCGGCCCGAAGCGGCAAGTGGCATCTTCACCGCGCGGTATTTGATGCCCTTGGCCTTGGCCTGGGCTTCCGTCAGCCCTACGGAGGCAAGTTCCGGGTCGCCGTAGACGGCGGAAGGAATGGCGTCCTCGCGGCAAATGTCCGGAATGCCGAACATGTTATTGACGGCGACGGTGGCCTGGCGGCTGGCGAAGTGGGCAAGCTGGATTTTCCCCGTGACGTCGCCTGCCGCGTAGACGTTGGGAGCGCTTGTCTGCGCCCGTTCGTTGACGACTATGCGGTTCTTTTCGATGGCGATATTGAGGTTTTCATAGCCGAGGCCGTCCAGATTGGCGACGCGGCCGGTGGCGGAGAGGATCATATCGGCGGCAGCCGTCTGTTCCTTTCCGGTGGAATCGGTGAAAAAGACCTTCTTTCCTTCCACCTTGCTGACGCGGGCATTCAGGTGGATGGTCGCACCGCGGGATTCAAGCTTCTTCTGGACTATGGCGGCGAATTCCTTTTCCGCCGCGCCGCAGACCTGCGGGAGCATTTCGATGACCGTGACCTTTTTCCCAAGCATGGCGTAGAAGGTGGCGAACTCGATGCCTATGACGCCGCCGCCTATGACGATGAGGTGGTCGACCATCTTCGTCGCCGCGAGCATACCGGTGGAGTCAACTACGTTCGGGTTGTCCTTGAGGCCGGGAATCGGGGGATGGGCCGGGCGGGAACCGGAACAGAGCAGGAGGTTGCGACCCTCGTATGTTTCACTGCCGACCTTGACGGAGGTACGGCTGAGCACTTCGGCGACGCCGTGGACGACTTCAGCCTTGGCCCGTTTCATCATTCCGGTAACGCCGTTCACCAGCGTCTCCTGCACCTTTTCGGTGCGGGCCTTCATGACGGAATAGTCGAATTCAATATCCTTGCAGGTCACGCCGAACGGTTCCCCGCGCTTTGCGTGTTCATACAGTTTGGCCGAATTGAGAAAAGCCTTTGTCGGGATGCAGCCTCTGTTCAGGCACACGCCGCCGAGTTTGTCTTTTTCGATGAGGAGGATCTTCCGCCCGTGCTTTCCGGCATGTTCAGCCGCGACATAGCCGGCAGGTCCGGCACCGAGAATAATGAGGTCGTACATACCATCTCCTGTGTTTTCTTTTTCTGTACGGTATTTGTCAGGATTTTTTCTGTTTGCGCATTTCCACGCATTTGGGGCCGTTTTCAACCTGGAACGATTTGCCTGTCTTTACATAACCGAGTTTGGAATAGATGTGGAAGTTCTCGTCGCTAAACTCCCCGCAATCCAGGACAAACTCGAACACCGCCGGATTCAGTTCCTCCACGGCTTGCGCCATGATCTGGCCGAATCCTTTGCCCTGATGATCCGGGTCCACGGACAACCGGCCAAAATAGACGCTCCCGTCATCAAGAGCCTTCATCCTCAGGGACGCGACGATTTTCCGGTCGAGAAGGCCGACTACAAGCCGCTTGCCATCCGATGATTCGCGCTCCAGGCTTTCCGGCGTTTCCGACAGCGGAGGGATGTCCTCCCCGTACAGGGGCGCTTCCTTCGCCCTATAGGCCCTGCGCTGGATATCGAGAACCGCCTCATAGTCTTCGGGACGCCCGAGACGGACGGTGAGGGCGGCCGTTTGGTCGGACATGGTTAAATGGCTCCCAGCATGGCGAGTGTGGCTTCGATATTTTCCAGGCCCTTGACGACTTGCTGAAGGAACCGGGCGCCGGGCGCGCCGTCGACAATCTGGTGGTCGATTGTGATGGATAAGCCCATCCTCGGCTGGAGGGTGATGGAACCGTCCGACGCCCTCGCGGCCGTGTCCCTGACAGCGCATACGCCAAGAATCGCCGCCTGGGGGGCGTTGAGGATCGGGGTGAATGTTTCGATCCCAAGGCCGCCAAGGTTGGAAATGGTGAAGGTGCCGCCGGAAAGCAGGTCGGGCTTGATCTTTCCGGTGCGGCTGTCGGCGGCGTATTGGCCGATGACACGGGAAAGTTCAGAGATGGACATGCGGTGCGCGTCGGCGATGACCGGCACGATGAGGCCGCGCGGGGTATCCACGGCGATGCCGAGGTTGACGCGGTTGTGCTGGGTAAAGGTTCCGGCCTTTCGATCCAAGGTGGCGTTGACTTCGGGGAACTTCGGCAGAGTCTGCGCCACAACCCAGCAGACCATGTCGTTGATGGTGAGGTTCGGCAGACCGAATTGCCCGGCAAACTGCTTGACTTTTTTCCGGAGGCCCATCATGGAGGTGGCGTCGGCGGAAGAATTGAGGGTTAGCTGCGCGTGGTCCTGGAGGGAACCGAGCATCCTGTCGCCAATGAGCTTCCTAATGCCCTTGTAGGGAACGATTTCCGGCGCGAGTTCGACGAAGGTCTTTTCCTTGTTCATGGTGACCTTGCGTTCGATGAGGTCGCGCGCTCTTACCATGCCTCCGATGCCGCTGGCTTCGCCGGCCGACTTGCCGGACTCGGTCATGACTTCCCTGGCGAGGGGGGTCGAGCGTTTGATCTCGCCTTTATCGATGAGTTTTTGGATATCGCGGGAAGTGACGCGGCCGTCGATGCCTGTTCCGGCCACACCGGAGGGATCGAAGCTGAATTTATCCGCCAATTTCCGAGCCCTCGGAGAGACGGCATTGGCCGAATCCGCACTGTCGCGCTTTGCCTGGGGAGCGGCGGCTTTGGCGGCAGGCGCGGGGACCGGAGCCGGTGCGGTATAGGCAACTGTCGCACTTTCCGTTTTAGCGGCCGGGGCTGGCGCCGCGGCAGCATCGACATTGGTCCCGGCTTCGCCGATAAGGGCGATATCTGAAAGGACAGGAACAAGATCTCCGGCGTTGGCGAGAAGTTTGAGGACCACACCGCCCGCAGTGGATTCGACGTCAAACGAAGCTTTGTCCGTTTCGATGGAACAGAGCACATCGCCTTTGTTCACCTTGTCGCCGACTTTGACCTTCCATTCGACAAGCAGGCACTCTTCAACGGTATTGCCTTGCTTTGGCATCTGGACAGCTGTCGCGCCCGGGACGGAGGCGGAAGCGCCCGTGGCCTTCGCCGCCGGAGCGGGAGAGAGCGCTGCGGCGGGAGTTTGCGCCGCGGGGGCTTCCGCTGGCTTTGCCGCCGGCGCGGGGGCGGCGGCATTGGTCGCTTCACCGGGCTGTCCGATTATGGCAATATCGGTCAGTACCGGCACAAGGTCGCCTGCATTGGCGAGAAGCTTGAGAACAACGCCGTCAGCGGTTGATTCCACATCAAAAGACGCCTTGTCTGTTTCAATCGAACAGAGCACATCGCCGGTTTTCACGCTGTCCCCGACTTTCACTTTCCATTCCACCAACAGGCATTCCTCGACGGTATTGCCTTGTTTTGGCATTTGCACTGATACGGCCATTGATGCGTCCTTTCTCCACTGAGCGAAGTATTTTCCGTTAAAACAGTCGAATCTATTAATTCTAATGCTATATTATTGAACCGAACATGGCGGCAAACGGTTGGACTCGTGGATCGTCGGGCTCAAGGTCGGTCGCCAGTGTTGATTTTTCCCTTTCCTGTCGCCAGGTGCTGCCCGCCGTTAGGCCTAATTTCGATGAATCGACGGAAACGTACACCAGCCTGGCGCGTGCGGCGACATGTTCCTTGACGTCTGCGTCTTCGGGAGTTATTTCATTCAGCCCGGTCTGCGCTTCGATGCCCCATGCGCTGAAAAATGCCGCATCAAAGGCAAGGGCGGTGACGGAACGGACCGCGATTGGGCCGATGAGGTTGTCGGTGCGGCTGTCAAGGCGTCCGCCGATCAGGAGCGGGATCGGTCCGTGCAAGCGGGCGAGGCGGTTGAATGTTTCGACATTATTGGTCGCGACCTGGACATTGGTGCGGCCTTTGAAATGCTTGACCAGGCCGAGCATGGTTGTCGAACCGTCAAGATAAACATACCCGTTGTCGGGGATGCTGGAGACAAGCTTACCTATAGCTTTTGCCTTGGCACGTGAATTGGCTGACAGGCGGTAGTTAAACCGCGAACTCGCCGCTGCGATGGCTCCGCCGTGCACCCGGACGGCCAACCCCTTTTCTTCCAGTGACTTCAGGTCTCGCCTTATGGTCATATCCGATACGCTGAAGCGCTTGGCAAGCTCCGAAACAACCGCCTGGCCTCCACTATTGAGGATGCTAAGTATTTCCTGCTGACGTGGTTCGGCGAATACTGACATGATGTTTTTGGTCCCTGTCCGTCAAATCGATAATGTTTGATTGTGTTCGATTGTGTTAGAACAAACATATTATAACATTGGCATTTTGCAAGTCTTTTTTTTAAAAATAATGAAAAAATCCGGCGATAGAGACTTAATGGAGGTTATTGCGTATATAATATATAAAAGATATTATTATATGAGCGTTCGCTGACTGATTTCGGATCTCCGTGTTGGTTAACGGGATGCACTTCACGGTAGGTACCGACGTATTCAAGGAACATTGCCGGAGTCTACTTTAGACGCTCCACTTGGTAAAAGGGGTGAATGTTGAGCAACAAGCCAGGCGACAAGTTCGGGATAAGCGAACACTATGGTTATCCCGAGGAAGAACCGCCAGCCATTGATTATCTGCCAAGCATCGTAATGTATCCTGCCAGAATCGGTATAATCGGCTGTGGCGCTGAGACATTTCAGTTTTTAACCGCTTATTTGCGCGCTGGTTATGATGTTGTTGCCTTCAGCGATCCAGACATTCAAAAAGCCCAGGAGGTACGGGACGCATTTTATCCGCTGGCGAAGGTTTGCGAAGACTACCGCTGTATTGTCGACGACACGAGCATTAACTTCGTCGATGTCACAACAAACATGCCCGAAGGCCGTGAAGCGCTCAGAGAGTGCCTCAAAGCGGGAAAACACGTCCTGGCCCAAAAACATTTGATTGAGAGTCTCGACCAGGGATTGGAGTTTGCTGACCTTGCCAGGCAGCACAATGTCAGGCTCGCGGTCAACCAGGATGCCAGGTGGGCTCCGGGCTGGCGTTACGCCACCAAACTGGTGCAGGAAGGCTATATCGGCAATGTCACGACTTTTGACGCCCACGCCGTATGGAACCACAACTGGGTCAAAGGATCCCCGCTTGACGAGTATGAACTCAACGTCCTCAGGTATTTTGCCTATTATTGGTTTGACATGATCAACATTGTCATGGAAAACGTGCGCCCTCTGTCAGTAAGCTCGATGGTCGCCAATACACTGAGCCAGGCTCCGAAGTCGCCGCTGCTCTGTTCGAGCCAGGTGTGTTATCCCAATGCGATTGCCAATATGACGCTGAACGGGGACTGCGTCTTTTTCGGCATGGACGCGACGATTATCACCGGCGACGAGGGCGTCATTCTTACCAGCGGGCCTGACCGGCACGAGCAGAATTTATGGTTCATCAGCAGGAATAAAGTATATTATCCGGTATTGGAAGGGGATTGGTTGCCAGGAGGCTTTCACGGCGCGATGGCGGAACTCATCAAGTCGGTGGAAGAAGGCCGTGAGCCGGAAAACAGTGCCACCAGTTCGCTGGAGAGTTCTGCGATATGCTATGCCGCATTGGCGAGCGTCCGTGAGCAGCGCCATATCGTTCCATGGGCTGAAAACGCGCGGCGCGGATGAACTGTCGGATTGAATTACAACACAATAAAACGCCTTCTTCTGCGATGAAGAAGGCGTTCTTGCATTGCATTGTTTGACAGCCGAAAAAATGTTAATTGACAGCGTCCGGGTTTTTGCCCACTTCCTGGACCTTCAAGAAGAAATCGCGGATGCCGCCGATGATGGAGCGTTCCTCCGCGTCGTCGGCGAGGTCTATCAGCTTATCCGTCATGTCGATGGCGAGGTCAATACGGCCAATCCCCTTGTAAATTTCCGCCAGGGTCAACCCCGCCTCAAGCTTGAAATCCGAATCCATGGTGAATGCCCTCTTCGCGGCCCTGAGCGCCAGAGCAGGGTCGCGCGCTTCCGGGTGGCCCTGCTCAAGCGCGACCATGGACAGCATGATAAGGGCTTCCGCGCTGTCCTGGCAACCATCGTACCAGCTGGTGAGAAGTGAGTGGATTTCCTCCGGATCCTGCGAGAACTGCGAAAGGATGCGGAGGTGGATTTGGTAGTACTGCACATTGTCGGGTTCAAGTTGCTCGAGTGTTTTCAACGACTCCAGCATGCGCGGAATGTCCTGTCCTTCGAAGGCGGTCTTGAGCTCGTCGCGGGCCTCCTTGAGCTGGATCGCCTTTTCACCGTTCAGGGTGCCGTCGAGAACGCCTTTGATGCGAGATTCGAGGCTGTCGAGGGGGTTGCCGATCCATACCAGGATGCCGGACTTATCAAAGAGGAACGCGTGGGGAATGGTGTTCCTGTTGTCGGCGGCCATGTAATTGATGTAGGTGGCGCCCTCCTGGTCGAGGAAGGAGGAGTATTCCATCGGGTGTTCTTTGAGGAATGGTTCGACTTCTTCCATGGTGTCGGTGGTGAAGGAGACGATTTTCAAGCCGTCTTTTTCATATTTTTTCTGTAGTTCATTCAGTATGGGGATGGATCGCACGCACGGGGGGCAGGTCGTCGACCAGACTTCGACGAGGAAAAACGTCTTGTCGTCGACAATTGTCGGGTCGGCCTCGCTGCCGGTGACCCAGCTTTCCGGAGCAATAGGAAGGGCCTGGTCGCCGAGGTCCAGGGATTGGGCACCGAATGCGACAAGCACAAACATCAACACCGGAACGAATAGTTTTCTCACGTGACTCTCCTCTGGTCGAATAGATAATTGACAGATGACAACTGATGAAGCTGGAATTTTTACATTATTGACTCACCCGCTTTTTACATGCCCCTGCAGCGGAAGCGCCCCGACTGTTTCGGTGAACAATTCATTATTATGTCGCCTGTTTAGTAGATTCCCTTAGAAAAAACCCTATTTTTTCAATAAGGGCAACCCCTCCGGAAGGTCGAAGTATTTGCCGATGATCCTTTCGTAGAAATCGTAGTTGCGCTGGTAGAGCTTTTTCCCGCTTTCCATCGCGGTCTGGATGTATGATTCATACACCCTTCGCCAGTTGGTGCGGTCATTCTGCTCGTTGAAGATAAGACCTTTTTCGCGCGCGTCTTTGGAGCGTTTGCGCCAGTCCCAGCGCACCGTCATGAAGGCGGCGACGATCGTTTCCGACATCATTATATCCATGCCTGCCGCCGCTTTCGAGGTGTCCCAGCGGAAGTCCGAGAATAGGTAGGTGATCTGCCGCTCGCGGATCCTTTGGCGGATAAAACAGGTCGGCATCGCGAGTCTGCCGTTTTCCTGGCCACCGCGGGGATTCCACGAATAGCACAAAAGACCGGCCGACGGGATAATGACCACGGTCGGGCTGACCCGGATGTCTACCCTGTCCTTCTTTTTCTTGGACGGGACGATTGTTTCAAGAAACACACCCGGATCGCGTTTTTCGATAAAGGCGACTTCCGAAACGACGGAAATCCTGTCGTTCATGGCGTCGGTGTTGAGTTTGTAATCCCTGACGACAAGGGGAAGGAATCGTTCCTTCAGGTTGGCGAGAAGCCTGCCGATGCGGTGGACCGCTTCGCACTCGCGGGAGATGAGGAATTCCACCGACGGCTTCGGCAGTTCGCCGGATTCGAATCGTTCTTCCACCTCCCGCACCGATTCCTTGAGGCTGGCGAGCGTTTCGTCCTTGATCTTGTCCCTGACCTTTTTGACTTTCGCGATTTCGACGCGGAAACGCTGCTGTTCCTGTTGCAGCTCGCGCTTTTGCTGCTTGGACTGTTTGGCGCCAGGCAGGACTTTGGCGATGCGATCGTCGAATTTAGCGATTTCTCCCTGCAACTCATTGACTTTTCCGTCGAGGACGCCAACGAGACCCTCCATGATGAATATCTGCCGGCGAGCGAAGATCATGCGCCTGAGCGCCTTGTCCGCCTTCCAGTTGGGGGAGTTGCGTTCGTTGAGTTCGAGGTTCTCGTCCAGGGCGGGGGTGCACTCGAGATTGGCGACGGCGGCAAGGTATTCGTCAGCGTAGACGATATCCGTTTCCGCCGTTAGCCTCTCCGGCGACCGCTTAATCTCTTCCTTGCAATCGTAGTAGATATGCTGGCGCACTTCCTCAGGCATCCACCACGGCTTGAAGGCGATGGCTCCGTGGCGCAGGAACGCCCTCACCGACCAATCCATCGTATCCGCATCAGGGATGAATTTTACCGCCGTTTCGATATACACGCGCCAGAATTCCGCGATCAACTTCTTTTCCAGGTCCACCAGTTCCTGATTGATTGCCGAAACGCGGCCGGCGAGAATGGCGTCCAATTCCGCCAGTTCCTCCGGGTCATCCTTCGGTGCGGCGTTTTCCTCTTCCTCTTCCTCGTCTTCGTCGTCATCGCCACCGCCGCCGAAGAGGCGGAACCCTTTTTTACCCTGTTGGGCGCCGTCCACCGCGGCGAGGCGCTCCTTTATGGATTTACGCTCCTCCTTGGCTTCGGCAAGCAGGTTTTCAAGAGCCAGGTAATAGATGCCGCCGCCCATCATGAATTTGAAATCTATGTCGACTTGGCTCAATTGCTCCACCAGCGGTTCGTCGCGGGTGAATGACAGCGCCTCGTCATAGACCGCCGTCAGGGCTTCTTCTTCCGATTCGATGATGAAACGCCATTGCGTATCCGCGAGATCTTCGGCTTCGAGCATCGCCTGGGTGGGCTGCGGCGGGATGGGCTCGCCGTTTTTCTCGGCCAGCGCCGTTTTTTCCGCCAATGCTTTCCGTTTGGCCTCGCGTTTTTCAATCATGCCTCGCGCTTGCTTGGCGGACGGCATTTTGACAAGTTCGCGGTCCTGGCGCGATAGTTCGCTCTTTACGGCGTCCGGGAGTCCCGGGGTTCTTTCCATAATGGCGGCACGTTCCTGGGATAGATCGCTCATGAACGAGTACAGCGACAGACGCACGTCGATGATTTGGTGGAACTGGTCCGTCAAGGGGAAGGCGCTTGGGTCAGCCTCTTCCTGCGGGGATTGGCCATTGGCGTCATCGTCCAGGTCGGGCGTGAATTCGCCGACCAGTCCGGCTTCCGCCGCCGCCTTGAGATTTCCCGCGTCCTTGGCCTTGGCTTGTTCCGTGACTTCCTCGTCCTCTTCGTCCTTTGCGGATGCGACTGCAGCCGGCGGCGGCCTGTCGGCGATTTTCGCCTTTTGACGCGGCAACGCCGGTCGTGCCTTTGGAAGTGCGGGTTTTGACCTTGCTGCCGGTTTAGCCGCTGCTGGCGGGGGTGCGGCTATTTTCTTTTCCGGTACGTGCGGTGGTTCCGGAACAAGTTCGCTCTCGGGTTCGAGTTCAGGTGTTGCTACGGTTTCTTCCGGTAGTCCCGCCATTTCGGGCTCAGCGCCAAAGCCTGCCAGTGAGGCCTCGTCGTTGAACGAATAGGGCGTGTCGTCCGGAAGCGGCGTTTCCTCGAGCTCTTCGGCAATCCCCTCTGGTTGCTGGATAATATCGTCCTCTATCCGCACTGTGTCGTGTGTGGGTTTGACAGGGGAGGGCTGAGCACCGGCGGCAGGTTCATCAAAACGTGCAGGTTCCGATACCGCAAGGTCGTCCGGAACGGGGTGTTCCTCGGATTCCCGGGACTTGGCGGTCGTTTGGCTGGAAGAAATTGCCGGGCTAATGACAGGCTGGATGTTGATCCCCGCAGTCCTGATGATGTCCGGCAAGTCCATGATGGTGGTGGCGTTTTTATCGTCCAGGCGGTACTCGATAATGAAATCCGCAATTTGGATCTTATCCCCGTCCCGGAGGCGTTTCGATTTGCTGATGCGGATACCGTTTATGAATGTGCCGTTCGAGGAGGCGAGGTCCTTGATGCCGCAAACGTGGTTTTTCAGGATTATGACAGCATGCTGGCGGCTGACGACAGGCGAGGGCAACTGGACGTCCGAAGCCGGTTCGCGGCCAATAAAGACGGGCCTATCCTGCTCAAGGATGACGACGCGTTCATCCTCGGGTCTGTTGATATGCTTTATTATCAGAACAGACATTCACAATAATCCTGAAAAGGCGTTGCCAAAATATATAACATTAAAGCACAGTAGGAAGTTAGGTTTTTAAGTATTGCACGGAACAGGAAAAAAATCAAGCGGCAAAACCTGCTCTCAGCGTAGTCCATACATCTTTTCGTTGACAAGATGCGAGGATCTGACACAATTATTGCGAATGGCGTTTTATTTGGTGGAAACGCTGAAAGTGGTTTTTTCCCTTCCGGCAATAGGGTTTTACGCCGCTCTGCCGGCCACGAGTGACGAAAGATGGGTATCCCATGAGCCAACCGCTGTACGAAAGCACGATTTCTGGTCTTTCCGCCCCCAGACGCGGCAAAGTGCGGGATGTGTATGATCTTGAGGACAAGCTCCTGCTGGTCGCCACCGACAGGATCAGCGCTTTTGATTCCGTATTTCCCACTCCAATTCCCGACAAGGGGAGGATTCTCAACAGCCTTACCCTGTTCTGGCTCAATCTTCTCGCGGATGTTTTGCCAAACCACCTTCTCACTGACGATTTGACCAGTCTTGCGCTCACGCCCGAAGAAAAAGCGCAGTTGACCGGGCGTTCCATCCTGGCGAAAAAGGCCAAGGTTGTGCCATTCGAGTGTATTGTCAGGGGGTATATCATAGGGTCAGGCTGGAAAGAGTATCAAGCCTCCGGCAAGGTCTGCGGTATCCAGCTGCCCGACGGCCTCAAAATGGCCGACAAGCTTCCCGAGGCTATCTTCACCCCGTCAACGAAAGCGGACGTCGGCCACGACGAGAACGTTCCGTTTTCCCGCGTTGTTGACGATCTGGGGCAGGAAACGGCAGACAGGCTGCGCAACGCTTCCTTGGCTCTCTATACCAAGGCTGCCGAGCATGCCCGGAAACGAGGCATTATTATTGCCGACACCAAGTTCGAATTCGGCTTTCTGGACGACGAACTGATTCTCATAGACGAGGTGCTTACCCCCGATTCGTCCCGCTTCTGGCCGCTCGACAAATGGACGCCCGGCGTCAACCCGCCGTCTTTCGACAAGCAATACCTCCGGGACTGGCTGGAAAAGGAAAGCGACTGGGACAAGGAACCGCCGGCGCCGCCGTTGCCGGAAAAGGTTGTTCAGGAAACACGGGCCAAATACCTGGAAGCCTATGAGATCTTGACCGGCGCGAAACTGGCTTTGTAGCGCGATGGTCCACGATGGCTAAACCGAAAAGCAAATTCCAAATATCCGCCGAGTACGCGGCAACCCGAGTGTTTTTTTCCATCATGTCCGCCTTGCCGTTGTCAATTTCGGCATGGGTGACGCGTTGTTTGTGCACAGTATGGCGATTGGTCGACAAGCGTCACAGGGAAAGGGTAAAAACTCAGGTGATGGAACGCACCGGAATATCGGAGGCCGATGCGGCCAAATTTGTCAAAAAGAATTACCGGCATTACGGCAATCTTATCGCCGAGTTCTGTCTTCTGGGGAAATGCGGTCTGGACGAGGTGAAGCGGCGCATCAATATGGACGGCTTTGACCATTTTGTCAAAGGCTTGCTCCAGGAAGGCAAGGGCGTAGTGGTTGTCACCGGCCACCTGGGCAATTGGGAATGGGCGAATTGCGTTCTTACCGCCATGAACGAGCACGGCTGCGCCATTGCGCGGCCGCTCGACAACCCGCTCCTGAACGAGTTCGTCCGCTCGACCCGCGAGCGGAATGGTTGTAAAATCCTCGACAAACGCGGCGCAATTCGCGGGGCATTGAGATGCCTGAAGGACAATGGCGGTCTTGCCGTGCTGATCGACCAGGATGCCGGGTATCAGGGCATTATGTCGCCGTTCCTCGGCTTGGATGCCGCCACCATTTCCACCCCGATCGAACTTGCCATAAAGGCCGGCTGCCCGATTATCGTGGCCGCCATGATTAGGGACGGCAGGCCGGGCTGGTTCCGTATGAACTATGGTAGGGAAGTACTGCGCGCGCGGGAAGGGGTCGACACTGAAAGAGAAACGAAGCGCATTCTCGACGCGGCAAATGCTGGATTGGGCAAGTTGATCATGGATACGCCTGATCAATGGTTCTGGGTGCACCGTCGTTGGAAAACCCGTAACGGAAGGACGCTTTAACTGTGGTGAAGCGACAGGGACCGATCAGAAACGGGTTTGAATATCTTGGTTTATTGGCCGGCTATGTGCTGCTCGGGTTGCTGCCTCTATGCATCTCCAGAGGTATTGCCCGGATCATCGCCGACATCTGGCGTGCTGTCGACAAACGCCATCGGAACAGGGTTATCGATCAGAGCCTGGCAAGCCTCGGCATTTCCAGGGATGCTGCCGTCCGTCTCGCACGCGACAATTATCGCCATTATGTGTACACCGTGATGGAGGTGATCCGTTTGTCGCGGGTGCCGACGGAACGATCGTTCGACTATGTCCACATGGACGGCGCGGACAAGCGCATACGGGAAGTGCTGGCAGAAGGCAAAGGGGCGGTGTTTGTCACCGGACATCTCGGAAACTGGGAATGGGGTTGCCGCTTTCTTGGCTTGATCGGCGGTTGCGATGGGGTTATCGCCAGACTTTTGGATAATCCCCGTATCGACACTTTTATCAATAATATACGCTATACTTCCGGATTGGAGGTCTGGTACAAGACGGGAGCCATCCGCAAGGCAATGGCCTGCCTGAAAAGAAACAGGGGCTTTGCCGCTGTGTTGGATCAGGACGGCGGCTGGAAAGGCGTGATGGCGCCATTCCTCGGGAAGCCTGCCAGCACCATGTCGATGCCGGTGGAATTGGCTATGCGAACGGGAACGCCCATTATTGTCATGGCCCTGCTGCGTGATGACCAGCCGATGCGGTTCAAGGCTGTTTACAAGCGCCTGCATCGCCCGCGCCCCGATGCGAAACATGATGAAGAAACGCTTCGCCTGGTCACCGAGATCAACAAGGACCTTTCGGAAATCATCATGGAATTTCCCGAACAGTGGATATGGATCCTCAACCGCTGGAAGACGGTGAAAACTCAGGCCCAGGAACAGGCGGAAAAAGCGGCCGCACAGGTCGGTGGTTAAGAAGAAAAATAACCAACTTACCCCTCATGCCTGCGACCCGCCTTGACGGCGGGAATTTTCGTGTTTATACTTGGGGGTAAAGCATTACGAAATCCGAAAAAAGTT
>DAIOFH010000068.1:0-20456 GCA_036745875.1 Planctomycetota bacterium
ATGCCCGGTTCCGAGCTGAGGCGACTGCTCAGCCCAGCGAACTCCAGTCGGCAGCACGGGGACGACTTCGTCTTTGCGGTAACCCACCACCGCAACACAGTCGTCTACTCCTGCGTCCGAAAGTGCGCTGAGCACCCATTCGATAAGCGGTTTTCCGTTTGCCTCGAATAGGACCTTGGGGCGGTCGCCACCCATCCGCGTGCCCTTGCCGGCGGCAAGAACAATTGCCTGGAGGTTTGGCATTTCGACTCCCTGGTTCGGGTACCCCGAACCTCGCACATTATGGAACCGGTTCGCAATTTATAGCGTATACATAGCAAATAAAAACCTACACTCCTTGACCGGAGTGTATGCGACCAGTTAAGACTACTGATATTTCGGTGCTTGTCAATCTCTTTTTCAGTTTTTTCTCTTTTCCCCGCCCGCTGGTCAGTAGCCTTTTCGCTTCACGAACAAGACTGGCAGTCGGAGGAAATAAGCGGGAATTCAACAATTATTAACGAAGGGTTACATTTCGAATATAATCTATGCCGCCATCTAAATTGGCACTCAAAAAAGAGCATGATAGCATACGAAAGGATAACATAAACGGCGTCTTTATTTATTATTGCGGTATAATTCGATCAACTTCGCGGTGGATTGTTGACATTGTCACCAATTTGTGAGATATTATATTACTTTTTGTTGAGCAGGAAAACCGCATTCCAACACCATGATGCAACTGGAATATAGTGGCAAAACCCCTATGTTAGACTTATTTTACGCCATTGACGTCAGATCCCTTCTGCTCGTTTTGATGCTGGGAAATCTGGTGTCGGCAGCCCTTGTCGCCGCCTACCGGTACACTGCCCTTTCCAACGGGAGTGACCACCTATCCTTATATCTCCTCCTGGCGAAGTCGTTCCAGGGGATATCCTATTATTTTCTCCTGCAGCGCAATAACATATCGGGTTTCCTCTCCGTCAATTTCGGCAATACGCTCCTCTTTGTCGGCTTCTACTTCGAAGCCTTGTCGATGCTGGCCATTTTCAACGATTCCAGGACCAAGCTGCCACGGGTGCTTTTGGCCATACTGATCGGGTGTATCACGGCTTTCAATTTCGCGGAGCAAATATTCCCCAACTCCTCCTTCCGCGTGGTCGTCGCCTCGTTATGCATCTTTTCCATCCTCCTTCTGCCAAATCTCAAGATGATGTTGGCGCCGAACCAGGGCAGATTCCCGAAAGTCTCCGGATTATGCTATCTTGTTTTCCTGGTACTGCTGCTGCCCCGCGCCATCTATGCCATGTCCAACTCGATCAGCATTCTCAGCAACTTCTTTATCCAGCAGATGACTTTCCTGACCCTGGTCCTTCTCCTCATCTACAGCCTTCCGGCCTACCTTCTTGTCGTCAAAGAGAAGAACGACAAGGTAATCAGGAAAATCGCCAGCACGGATTACTTGACGAAACTTCCGAACCGGTTCAGCTTCCTCGAAGTGACGGAGAATATCTTCAGCCGCTGCCGGAAGAAACAATCTCTCGTAGCCTTGATATTCATGGATATCGACTATTTCAAATACACAAACGACAAGTACGGCCATAATTTCGGCGACAAGGTTCTTGTCAGTCTGGCCAATGTGCTGCAACACAATTTGCGCGACGGGGATTTATCATGCCGCTATGGCGGGGAAGAGTTCGTTGTATTCCTGCATGGTGCGGATTTGCCGATTATCCAAAAAATCGCCCACCGTATCATGGATGGCGTCAGTTCCGCCGAATTCAGCGACTATCCCCGGTTCAGTTACACCATCAGCATGGGAATAGCCTACGGCATCCCAACCGAAGACATGCCGCTGTCGGGATTGATCGAAATCGCCGACAAGACCATGTATGTCGCCAAAAACAACGGAAGAAACAGGATTGAATACACCAATATCACGCCGCCACCCGAGCCGACACAGCAGTTGACGGCGTAGCCGCTATGTTTTTCGAAAAACAGTCGTGCACGGCGGTGCCCGTAGGCAAAGAAAACACGCTCATGAAGGGACTATAACCGCTGATTTGCATTACCATCTCCTTTCCAAGCCGCTAAATCCCGCGCAACCCGTCATGAACGGCCTGTCCATCCAGTCTTACCGGAAAATGCGGCGGCATTTTTTCCTCTTCGGAGCAAAGAGGATGCCAAAGCCCTCTCCAAGAAAGAAGAGAGCTTTATTGAACAAGTGATGATCGGAATGCTTCAGAAAATCCTGAACGCTACCGCGCCATAACGATTCAACGCGAGTTTTTCCGCCTTTTCCGGAAGGGTCACATTTGCCGCCTTGGTGCTGCGGTACTTTGGTGCGTTGAGGCGGCCGGTAAGGTCGCCGAGGTTTATCTCCTGGCGGTCTGCGGTGCGGTTGAACAAAAGCAATCCGCCCTCTTTTCCGTCCAAGGTTGTCTTGCGCAGCGCGAGGATGCCGTCCTTGCCGATATCGATCCGCTCCAGCCTGTTGTCTTCGGCAAAAACCCGGTGCGCAAGCTTCAGTGCATTCACGGCCCGTATGTAGTCGGTAATGTCGTAGTTCGCGCCTTCATAATCATGGGGATGGGTATGGACCACATGCGGCTTTTTGACAAAGCCGTATTCAAAGCCGATGAGGATCAACACGCCGGAGGAGATCAAGGTGGTGAAGAAGTAGTGCTGCTTGATCCGGTCTAGGTCACGGTTCCACTCTTCCGCGAGGCGCTGGGTATCATGGGATTCGGGGAAGCAGATGGACGAGAATTTCCCCTGCCCCATGTGCATCTGGTCGATGAACCAGTCCTGGCGGTAATCCCACCATTTCCCTGAGTTGAAGACGAAATCGTGCCCTGCCTTGCCGAGTTCGATCGTCTGCTCTATCGGGCAGCCCAGGGATTCGGCGAAGAATTTGCATTCGGGGTGTTTTCCCTTGGCGCGCTCGATCAGGAGACGCCACAAGTCGTTGGGAATTTGATAAGCCGCATCGCAGCGAAAACCGCGCACACCGCAGGAAAGAAACATATCAACAAGCGACCACCAATATTCCCACAGGTTATTCCTGTCGGAAGAATGTTCGTTGTCGATTTCGTTCAGGTCGCCCCAAACCACATAACCGCCGGGGGCCTGGTCGTCCTTGGCGCCGGGATTTTTGATGCTGCCGTCCGGGTTTTGCTTGTACCAGTTGCGGTGCTGCTGAGTAAGGGGGTTGTCGTAAGCGGTATGGTTTATGACTAGGTCAACCATAACTTCCGCGCCCATTTCCCTGCACTCGGATACGAAGCGGGTGAGCCTGGCCTTTTGGGCATCGAAAGTGTCGGACGGTACGAAAACCGGGCTGAAGCGGAAATAATCCCTAATGGCGTACAGACTACCGGACGCGCCGGTCAAATGAATCGGGTTTATGAAAATCCAGTTGAATCCCATTTCGACCGCGCGCTCTGCATGGGGCACCCAACGGTCGATGTCGCCGACAAGTGAAGGGAAAAGGTTATATATAAAAGGTATTCCCAAATTGTCTTTGGCATCTTTCATCGCACATTCTCCCCAAATGGCTGGTATACTACTGAAAGTTCGAATCCCGTCCGTCGGTCCGATCCGGAATGCTAACCATACACATATATTCAGTGTGCAACTTTAATTGAATAGTACTAATAAAGATACTGAATTGCTAATAAAAACTCAATTAACATCGAGCAAACCATATGCAATTCACGTAACCCCATTATTTAAAATGACTTCTATACAACTTCCACCGGAAACAAGGCGAAAAAAACATTGCAATACCCGAAGACTGGGTACAATTAGAGTGTGTTATCGGATATCGTGTTTATAGAGACATATTGTTTATCGGACGGGGTGAGCAAAAACTTTATCACATCAGGATTTTCTTTATATGCGCTGGAGATTGTACATATTTTTGCTGTCGGCGACAGCGGTTTTTTGCTTTATGCTTCTGACCGCGACCACCGACTACACCTTCCGTTCGGGCTCAGCCGGAGTTCGGAGGACTGCACAGAATGCGCCTTCAACCAGCGCTTCCGTCAGGCTTCTCACCGCAGTCGTAGCAGAGCCGGAAGTTAAACAGGTTGCAACGCCGCAAAAACGCGATGTGCTTTTGGGGCTTAAACCAAACCAGCTTCGCCCCTTTGTACCCCAATCGGCCGATCCCGTCTTCGCCCGCCACGAAGCCGAACGCGAAGAGCGGATCAATCGCGGCAAACCCGCCAATCGCCACCGCCTCAAATGGGACGAGCGCGGCTGGTACCGTGAGGAAGTCGCCCTGGTCACGGCATACTGCCCCTGCGCCCGTTGCTGCGGTACGGGTTCTCCCGGCATCACCAGCATCGGCAAAAACGCCTGGACGCCCGGCCTTGCGGCAGAACCGAACTATCTTGGTTATGGCACTAAAGTCTTCGTCCCCGGCTACGGCTATTCCGAAGTCGACGACACCGGCGGAGCGATGCGCAGACATTGGAGGCAGAACGGACTTCTGCATATCGATGTCCGTATGACTTACCACCACGAAGCCCGCCAGTGGGGTAAACAATACCTCAGAGTCAAGATATACGAGACAAATTAATCACGCTGTTTGTCTTCGCGCTTTGAATGCAGGCATACGCTTATGAAAAGCGCAACTGCCTGGATCTGGCGCGCAGCAACTACCTTGACGAAATCCGGTTCATCGACGCCGGCGGCCTGCCTGATGCCATTATGGGACGGCCGGAGCTGTTCGCCGGCGGGCGACCTCGGTACATCATGCCAAGCGCCAAGACAGTTATCATCGTTTCCATGTATATCGGAAATACCAGCCCTCCTTTTCAGGCGAAACGTGCTTATGCTTGCTCCGGATTGATCTTGAAGATAATTCTTTACGCTTTATTGAAAACATTTCGAAGAGAATTATAATAAACGCTTTATTTAGCATTTGGCGAATCTCCGGTTCGCCAAATGTTTTTGTTTGCCCACGGCATTTCATAATAAGAGGAAGCAACAGAGCATGAAAAACTACGATGTCGCATTAATGCCCGGTGACGGTATCGGGCCGGAAGTCACAGCCGAAGCGCAAAAGACCGTTAACAAGGCGGCTGATAAATTCGGATTTGCCGTCAAATGGACCAGCTTCCCTTACGGCGCCGAATATTACCTCAAAAATAAAATTGCCCTCCCTGAATCGGCATTCAGGGAATTGGCCGATTTCAATGCCATGCTCCTCGGCGCGGTCGGCGATCCACGCGTCAAACCGGGCCCGTTGGAACAAGGCATCCTGCTTGCCCTGCGCTTTTATTTCGACCAATACGTCAACCTCCGCCCCGCCATTTCCATGCCTGGCGTCCCGCTGCCGGTGAAATTGGCGGACGGTGAGGAACTTGACGTTGTTGTCGTCCGGGAAAACACGGAAGACCTCTATATGGGCATCGGCGGCAAGGGCAAGGGCGAGTTCCTCATCAACCTCGCCGCCAAACGCAGGCTTTTCAACCTTTGCGGCAAGCTTGAAATGACAGCGTCCAACGTCACCGAAACGGCGATGACGATCGGGCTCATGTCCCGCCCCGGCATCGAGCGCATAACGCGCTACGCCTTCAACCTCGCCAGGGAGCGCGGCGAAAAGAAAGTCAACATCGTAACCAAATCAAACGCCGTTCCTCACCTTTACGGGTTCTGGGACGAAGTCACGTCGGAAATCGCCAAAAGCGAATTTCCAGACATGGAATACACTCACCTCAATGTGGATGCGGTTTGTTACCTCCTGGCCCGCCAACCTGCAGGCTGGGGCGTCCTCCTGTGCCCAAATCTTTTCGGCGACATCGTCAGCGACCTGATGTCTGCCTTCGCGGGCGGCCTTGGGCTCGCCGCCGCTGGCAACATCGGCGAATCCCTCTCGATGTTCGAGCCTGTCCACGGTTCCGCGCCGACGATAGCCAAAACAGGGAAAGCCAACCCGCTCGCCGCCATTCTCTCCACAGGCATGATGCTAAAATATCTTGGCGAAGCCGAGGCGGCAAAGGCTATAGAGGATGCGGTGCGAAATTATCTCGCCTCCGGTTCCGACCTGCCCATTGAACTTGGTGGTACCGCCCCGACCGCAATGGTGGGCGATATGGTGTGTGCGAAGCTATAGTTCCGAAAAAATTCACCGCAGAGGGCGCAGAGAGTTTTAATCGGCTGTTCTCCGTGCTCTCCGCGGTTAAATTAGCTGAAAAATGGAATCAAGCATCCTGATTCCCGATGTGGTTTTGAAAATCTTGTCACGGACCGAGATAATCTCCCGTTTTTCCATATTCCCTTCGTCACAGTTGACCAGGAAGTCCGCTTCAATCAGGATTTGGTAATCAAGTCCTTCGATATGGCTGTATTCATGATGATGCGCGATAAGCCAGCACACACGGTGAATGCGCTGGGGCGGGATCGTATATTTTGACAGCATTTCCTTGGCAATCGGGGGACCTTCGACCTGCTGGTGAGGTCCGGCGGCGGAATTGTATTTTTCCAGGCTGGACTTTATGCCGATGTCGTGCATGAGGGCAACAACGCGGAGCCAAAACAAATCTTCACTTTCCATATTTTCCGCCAAGCCGATCATCTCTGCATAGCTGTCGACCTTTAGCAAATGGTTTGTCCGGTGCTTGTCAGGATCAAAGGCAAGCATATCGTAAAAGATTTTTCCAAGATCGATGTCCATGTCGTTGTGATCCTCCTATGCATGATTTGCCAAACCATATCCAACCCAAGCCACGACAGCATACCACCGCCCATTCAGTAAAACAACAAAACAATGCATAATACGAAGATATGCAGGCGGGGTAGCGGATACCAACTTTGTGAATTCTTTTTCTTGCGTTATTCCCACTTTTATCGTAAATTTTTCATTCTGGGAGGTGTTTCACTCTACTGTACTCAGTGATATAATTACTAAACATGATCAAATTCCCCATTCCCCGATCAGGGACGTGGAAGCTGGAGTTGTGCAGGCGATATGAAAAAAAACCTCATTGCCCTCGGCGCGTTGGTTATCGAAAGCATTCGCGGCCTGGGGGAAATATTCCTGCTGTTGTTCCGTTGTATGCGCTGGCTCTTCAAGGGGCTGTCGTATAAACAGCAAACGGTCATCCAATTCTATTCCATCGGCGTTCAGAGCATTCCCGTGATTTTGACGACCGGCGCATTTGTCGGCGCGGTCATGTCCTACACTTTCTACAACCAATTCATCGCCCTTGGCGTGCAAAGCTGGACGGGAGCCCTGGTCGCCAAGGCGATGGTGTGGCAGCTTGCGCCGGTACTTGCCGGCTTGATGCTCGCCGGCCGTGTCGGCTGCGCTATGACAGCGGAGATCGGTACAATGAAGGTGACGGAGCAGATCGACGCTCTCGATACCATGGGGACGGACCCGGTGCGTTACTTGGTCGTGCCGCGCCTTTTGGCGAGTTTTTTTATGACTCCTGTCTTGACGATTTTCGCCATCATCATCGGCGTCGCCGCCGGCTTTTTCGTGACGGTGATTTGCCAAGGTGCGGAATTCCACTATCAATGGGTTCAGCTCAAGGACTGGATGATCCCATACGACTATATCCAGGGCTTATCGAAATCCTTTGTCTTCGGCATGGCGATATGCCTGATTTGTTGCAGGAACGGCTTGAACACCACCGGTGGAGCCGAAGGCGTTGGAAAAGCGACGACAGAGGCGAACGTCTCCTCCTGCATCGCAATCCTAGTGCTGAACTTCATCCTGTCGATCATCCTGCACTACCTGCGTCCGGTATGGGATACGGTCGCGACGTACCTGGACATCTTCTGGACAAATATAAGTCATATGATCAGTAGCCTGGCTACTGCGATTCTTTGAAACTGGATAGGATCCCGCATACATGTCATCGT
This sequence comes from Planctomycetota bacterium, assembly GCA_036745875.1. Lineage (GTDB taxonomy): Bacteria > Planctomycetota > SZUA-567 > SZUA-567 > SZUA-567 > DAIOFH01. Next base: position 7,858 of record DAIOFH010000068.1, read on the forward strand.
CTGAACTTGAAACGCTTGGCAAAAAGAAAAAACCACCCAGCCTCACCCAGATCGGTGAGAAGGTGATAGTATTTGACAATGTCCATAAAGGGTTTGGTTCGGGCGCGAGGCGTTCCGATCCCCTGCGTGGCATCAACCTTACGGTAAACAGAGGCGAGCGCCTAGTCATCATTGGCCCTTCAGGCACGGGAAAGAGCGTCACCCTGAGGCTGATGATTGGCCTTATCGACCCGGACCAGGGCGATGTCTACGTCATGGGCAAGAATCTCGGCTTGATCAGCCGCGACGAGTTGTGGAGAATACGCAGGCGCGTCTCCATTCTCTTCCAGATGGGCGCCCTCTTCGACAGTATGACCATCGGCGAAAACGTCGCCTTCCCCATACGCGAGCAGGGGGAAACGGACGAAGACAAGATTATGGAAGCGGTCAAAAGGCGCCTGGGGCAAGTCGGCCTCCCCAACGCCGAGGAAAAAATGCCGTCCGAACTGTCAGGCGGCATGCAGAAGCGCGCAGCCCTGGCCCGTTCCCTTGCCGGACGGCCGGAAATAATGCTCTACGACGAACCTACTACCGGTCTCGACCCGATCATGGCCGACGCCATCGCCGACCTGATCGTTGAGACCCACAAGGCGATGGAACGCGAAGCCACCGCCACCTCTATTGTCGTCACCCACGACATGCTGGTTGCGGACAAGGTGGCTGATAGGATTATCATGTTATTCGGGGGCAAGATCATTGCAGACGGCCCTCCGTCGATGTACAAGCGACTGGCGGAAGAGCCGCTGGGGGAGGATGCCACCTTGACCGAACGCATGATTCGCCAGTTTGTTCGTGGCGAGGCGGACGGTCCCATACGGACAGTGACGTGATAGCAACATATTATGACCACTAACCGGATCTTTTTCGGGAGATAACAGCTATGGCGGGAAGAAAACGCACCGCGGGGATGGAACTGGCTATCGGCACCACCATTATCGCGGCGGTGGTGATATTACTGGTGATGATTTTTGCCTGGGGCAACAGTTCGTCCTTTCTCAGCAAGCATTATTGGCTTGTCGTCGTCATGAACAACGTCGGCGGCCTCAGGGAAGGTGCGCCGGTAAAGATCGGCGGCTACCAGATCGGCAAAGTATCCTCCATCACACTCCGCCCCGGCGCGACAGACCTTGAGATCGCGCTTTCCATCGAGGAAGACCGCCTGATTCCGAAGGACAGCACGGCGAAGATCAGCACTGCCGGCCTGGTCGGCGACGCGTTCCTCGAAATCGTCCCGAGCCGTAATGCGGAAACGATCAAACGCGCCGCATCCATCGCCGAGGCGGAACGTATCCAAAGCCATCCCGCTCCGGACTTTTCCGAGCTTCTCGTCCAGGTAAACCAGTTGGGAGAAAAGCTGAACAGCCTTGTCATTTACATCAACGACATACTTGGCGACCCGCAGGTCCGCACCAATATCAAGTCGATCATGGCGAACCTGGACACTGTATCATCCGAGGCGATCATTCTCCTCCAGCGCGGCCACCGCGTCGTCGACAATGTCGAGCGCGCCACTTCGAACGTCGCCGACATTTCCGACAACCTCAACGTCACGATCAGCCAGGTGACGGAAAAGATCACCGATATCGCCGACCAGGCCAAGATTATCACCAATAAAATTGACGGCCTTATGGATACCGCCGGCGTGACGATTAAAAACATCGACGGTGGTGTGACCGATGTCCGTCAGGCAATAAATACCACCATCGGCGATCCGGTAGTGGCTAAAAATCTGAACAATACTTTGCGAAACATCGCGGACATCACGGACAGCCTCTCGGCCAGGCGCGGCGACATCGACGCCATGCTCGCCAATATGAACACGCTTTCCGGCGACCTCACCATCATCGGTTCGCGCGGCAAAACAATTATTGAAGGTATAGACCCGGCGAGCATCGCCGCCACGATAAACTCCTTGTCCGGCGCAATCCACGGCGTCACCGACATTGTGGAAAAGATCAAGAACGATCCGGTCCTGGCCCTGTCCGTCAACAAGGCTGCCGACCGCATCGTCAAGATGAAGTTCGATGAGATGGCCAAGAGTCCCAATTTCAAAACCACCGACCAGACCATGAGGGAGATTCAACGCTGGACCAAGGAAGCGATGAATCGCGGCTGGTACTCGGATCCTTCCTACACCCGCGACAACCGGCCGTATGTGATGGATAATTAGAGCTTTTTTTTGATGCGTCCCCGGCGTAAATCGGGTATAGTATGATAATACGCCTCCCGGCCTGCGTGGGAGGCGTTTTGGTTTTTTATCGCTGTAAATCAGTTGCATTTGAGTAAATTTTACATTATCATGACCAACCCATTCGGTGTTTTCCCAAAGGACCGGGTAACATGGCAAAATACGTTTTCATCACAGGCGGCGTCGTCAGCTCGCTCGGCAAGGGTGTCGTTTCCGCGTCTCTCGGGCTTTTATTGCGCAGCCGCGGCTTGAAAGTCAGCTTCCTCAAGTTCGACCCCTACCTCAACCGCGACGCAGGCACAATGAACCCCTATCAGCACGGCGAAGTGTTTGTCACCGAAGACGGAGCCGAAACGGACCTCGACCTCGGCCACTACGAACGATTCGCCGACGTCGTCCTCGGCCGGGTAAACAACGTCACCACCGGTCAAATTTACGGTGACGTCCTGGACAAGGAACGGCGCGGCTGTTATGAAGGCGGCACTGTCCAGGTTATTCCCCATATCGTCGATACGATCAAGGGCGCGATCGACCGCGCCGTCGCCGCGACAGACCCCGACGTCATGCTTGTCGAGCTTGGCGGCACGATAGGCGATATCGAAGGCATGCCCTTTATCGAGGCGATCCGCCAATACATGCTTGACGCCGGAAGGAACGACGCGATTCTCCTGCACCTTGTACTCCTTCCCGGCCTACCGGCAAACCACGAAATAAAAACGAAACCTGCCCAGCACTCGGCGCAAAAACTGCGCGAATGCGGTCTGCATATGGATTTCCTGATGTGCCGTTCGGAGCAGCCGCTTTCGAAGGATGTCAGGGACAAGCTGGCATTATATTCGAACCTGCGCCCGGAACAGGTCATCGACGTGCCGGACGTGAAAATAATCTATGACGTCCATGACCGTCTGCACAGACAGAACCTCGACGCTATGGTGATCAAGCGCCTAGGGCTCGCCGCGAGCGAACCGGATCTCACGCCGTGGCGCACCTTCTCGGCCGCTGTCGCCAACCCGGAAAGCACCGTCACCATCGCGGCGGTCGGCAAATACGCCGATCTCGCCGATTCCTACAAATCCCTGAACGAAGCCCTGCTGCATGCGGCCGCCAGCAACAAAATCAAGCTCGCTGTCGATTGGATCGAAGCCGAAGACCTCGAGTCCGGCGATGCCGAGTCGATACTCGGCAAATGCAGTGGCCTTGTCATCCCCGGCGGGTTCGGCTTCCGCGGCGCGATAGGCAAGATCAGGGCGATCCGGTGGGCGAGGGAGAGCAAGACACCCTTCCTCGGGCTTTGCTATGGCCTGCAGTGCGCAGTCATCGAATATGCCAGAAATATCTGCGGCGACCCTGACGCAATCAGCGCCGAATGGGAGGAGGAAGGCGAGATCGACCAGGATCACGCCTGGGTCACCCTCCTCGACAACCAGGGCCGCGCCACACCAAGGGGAGGAACATTGCGCCTTGGTTCGCAACCCTGCATTCTCGAGCCCGGCAGCAAAGCTTATGCGGCTTACGGCGCGGAATCCATCACCGAACGCCACCGCCACCGCTATGAAGTCAACCCGGACAAAACCGCACTCCTGGAAAAGCACGGCCTGAAAATCTCGGGCCGTCACCCCAAAAGCGGCCTTGTCGAAGTGATAGAACTCCCCGGCGACCAGTGGTTTGTCGCCACCCAGGCCCATCCGGAGTTCAAGTCGCGCCCGCTCCGGCCACATCCGCTGTTCCTGTCGTTCGTGGATGCGGTTTTGAAACAGGCGGGGAAAAGGTAATAGAATCCAGTAACGAACACCAGTTCGCAAGAGTACGTAGAGTAGAGAAGTAGAGGAGAACCCCTTGTTCCAGACCGTCGCAGTCCTTGATTATGGTTCGCAGTATACCGGCCTCATTATCAGAAGGCTTCGTGAACTGCGCGTGCATTCACACCTTTACAGCGGCAATATTTCCGCTGAAGAACTGCAAAAAGAAAAAATTACGGCGCTCGTTCTTTCGGGCGGCCCCAACAGCGTTTATGCGGACGGCGCACCGCACTGCGACCCTAAAATATTCGATCTGGGCATTCCGATTCTCGGCATCTGCTACGGCGCACAGCTCATTGCCTATAGCCTCGGCGGAAAGGTCGAACCGTCCGGCATCAAGGAATACGGCCGCGCAGTCGCCGGAAAAACGGCCACATCCCCTCTCCTCGCCGGACTTCCCGACAAGTTCGACGTCTGGATGAGCCATGGCGACCTGGTGACGGTGCCGCCTCCTGGTGCGGAAATTGTCCTGGCGACGGACGCCTGCCCGGCGACCGCGTTTTACATGCCTGAAAAGCGCTTCTACGCGGTGCAATTCCACCCCGAGGTGCAGCATACCCCGAACGGCGGCGAGTTGATGGAGAACTTCCTCTACAATGTCGCCGGCCTTAAGGGCGACTGGGTGATGTCGGACTTTGCGGAAACGTCCGTCAAGGCCATCCGCGACCAGGTCGGTCCCGACGGGAAGGTTGTTCTTGGCATCTCCGGCGGCGTCGATTCCACCGTCGCCGCGGCGCTGATCTCCGAAGCGATCGGCGACAGGCTGACCGGCATCTTCGTCGACAACGGGCTTCTTCGCAAAGGCGAATTCGAACGCGTCACCGCCCGCTACGGCAAACGCTTCAATATTCTGGGCATCCGCGCCGGAGACCGCTTCCTCGCCGGACTCAAGGGAGTGACCGACCCGGAGCAGAAGCGCAAAATCATCGGCAAGATATTTGTCGACGTCTTCCAGGACGAGGCGAAAAAGATCAAGGGCGTCGGCTTCCTTGGCCAGGGAACGCTTTACCCCGATGTTATCGAATCGTCCGGCGGCTATGGTAGCGGCGGCGCAGCCGTCATTAAGAGTCACCATAATGTCGGCGGCTTGCCGGAAAAACTCGGGTTCCAGCTCGTCGAACCTCTGCGCGAACTGTTCAAGGACGAAGTCCGCGAACTAGGCGTCGCCATCGGCATTCCGGAAGACGAACTTCGCCGCCATCCATTCCCCGGTCCGGGACTGGCGGTCCGCATCATCGGCGAAGTCACTGCGGAACGCGTCGCAAGGTTGCAGAATGTCGACTCCATCGTCCTTGAAGAAATCCACTCGGCAGGCTGGTACAGAAAGCTGTGGCAGGCTTTTGCGGTACTTCTTCCCCAGGCGTCCGTCGGCGTCATGGGTGACCAGCGCACCTACGAAGCGGTAGCCGCCCTGAGGCTGGTAGAAAGCGGCGACGGCATGACAGCTGATTGGGCCGAAGTTCCCCACGACCTGCTGCGCCGCATCTCCACACGCATAACCAACGAAGTCAAAGGCGTCAACAGGGTTGTCTACGACATTTCGTCCAAGCCGCCCGCGACTATCGAATGGGAATAACTCAAAACAATATTCAAAAAAAAATAACCCGTCGAGCTCGACGGATTATTTTTTGGATTATTGAAATCGTTTTACCTCGGAATGCCCAAACCAATCGATATCCTCATTCAGTTTAAGCTCGCCATAGGTGCCGTCAAAGCCGGGTTGAAAGGAAAAATCGCCGTTATGAACAGCCAGGACCGCGTTCAGGACATTTGTCGGAAGAACGGCTGAGAAGTCGCGTTCGATGTCTTTCGCGGCGATTTCCCACAGTGCCGCTTCCGTGCCAACCCTGGCGATGACCTTGTCGAAGAGGGAGGTAATTTTCTTGCTGGAGACATTGCGAACGTCAAGGCCGGCTGCCAAGACTTCGACGAGCGGAGCAAGACGCAGCGCCTTCTGCTTCGGCGTGACCTGCTCGGGCGACCTGCCTTTGCCGTCAGCGGACTGGATTTTCGACAATTCCAAAGCGCGTTCCAGCACTCCGATAGTGAGATGTTTGCCGCATATGGGGCAGATGCCGTCCACCGGCGTCTTGTCGGGCGAAAAATAGCAATAGTCCTTGCCGTGGCGCTCCAGCCCAGCTTTGTGGCCGGTCAGGAAGTACCTGCCTTCCGCCGGGTTGAATTCGGCGGTGTAGGTAATATTTCCTTCGCGAATCGCCGAGACGATCCCGGCATAGGAAATGTCCGAAACATCGAGGACGGTAAATTCACGGCCGACGCGATTCAGCGCTCCCGAATGGCAGTCACTGTTGGAAATGAGGGTCCGCGAATCGAGTTCCGGCAGTATCGCCAAAAGTTCGGGATCGGCCGAGAGGCCGGTCTCCACAGTGGTGATACGCGGCGCGAACTGGCCGAAGACATCGGCTATGCTGTCGACCGGGTGGTCGGAACCATAGATGCCCTGCGGCGTCATCACATGGGCGGGGATTACCATCACGGTCGGGTCGATGTCAGCGAGAGCGGAACATTTTTCCGCGACATCGGCGGTATCCTCGCATTTGACGAAAGGACGGCCCATCCCTACCTTGACGTCCCAGCGGAGTAGATATTCTATCGCCCTGTCGACTGAACGGAAATCGGGAAAAAGGAGAACGGTATGGGTGCCTTTGCGCCCGCCGGAGGGAACGGGCGAAGTAATGATAATCTCTGTTTGCAGAACAAAACGGGCCGCGCCAAGGTCTGCTTCGGCATCGCCCAGGGCAAACAACCCCGGTTCTTTCAGGATAAGCCGTCTTTCCAGTGATTCCCGCCAGGCGGGTTGCAGGCAGTCGCCGACACCAAAGGCATTAATGCCCTTTTTCACCATTGTGTCCGCGACGTTTTCCAAGGAGATGTTCCCAACCCCACCGGCATAGCCGCTGTGGCTATGCAAATCGACCACATACCGCATATATCAACCACCCCTCATAATAAGGGGCGTCATCTGTTCCTGCGTCTCCGTAGGCAGGCGCAAATACACCCCCAAGGCCTGCTGCGGGTTCATCTGCTGCAAATAGATAAGTTGCTCGCCCGCGCCCATGTTGTTGTCGGCGAATATGGCCACGACAGCATCCGGAGGCACGCCAGCGAAGCGATTTTCCAGCAAGGGAATAACTTTTTGCCGCTCGGTCGCGGGCATTTCGCCCAGGACTTCGGCGGAGAAATCGGCCTGAAGGTGGTTGCGGATGATGCGAGCCGCTTCCGGCGGGCCGCCCAGGGACGGATCGAGACTGATCTGGGTGAGGAACTCGGCAATGTTGCCGGCATCCATTTCCGCCAGCATGTTGCGGAGTTTTTGCGTCGCCGAATCGCGCTCGACAATTGCGTTTTTTTCGCGCTCATTATTGAGGGCGCGCTGCAGGCTCGCGACCTGGATCTTCTGGGCTTCGACTTCGGACCTGACGTCTTCGACGTTTTTCTTCTCCTGCGCCAGAAGGCGGTTCAGCACTTCGAGGTTTTCCTGCTGCGCGGCCTGAGCCTCGCGGGCGCGCATGGCTGCGGGAACGCGGGTCTCCGGGACACCACGGATCAGGTCGAGTTCGGCGCGGGCGGAGTCCTCGTCGCTGGAGTAGTCGACAAAGCGGTCGTACTGGTCGGAAGGAATGATTATACGGTGCGTGCCGCCGATGACGCGCATGATGCTGTGGAGGTCGGTGGTAGTGATTTTGTTCCGATAAATTTGTACCCCGACCAAAGCGCCAAAGCTGATGACGCTCAAGCCAAGGATACTGAGGATCATATAAAAAACGGTAGAGAGAAAACGCATTTAGCCGTTGCCCTCCCCGGAGTTGCGTTTTTCCGCATCCCGACGCGCTCGGGACTGGATGGACAGTTCGTCTAGGAGAGATTGTTCGATACGGTCCTGTTCGCGGTTGAACTCTTCCTTGCGGTGCTCCTTGAGCGTTTCCATGACCTGTGTGTCCTGCCGCGCCTTTACCAATTGCTGCCGCCGCTGCTCGACCTGGATGTCCAGCTGTTGCTGCTTCTGGAGGCTTACCGCCACTTCGTAGTCGAGTTTGCCGATAAGGTTGTACGAGTCGACCACCGACTGGAAAGGAGCCTGCTCCTCATATAGCCTGACGATTTCATCCTGCAATCCGGAGCGATCGGAGGAAAGCTCTTCGCGCCGCATGCGCTCCTCTTCGGCAGCACGGTTGGCTTCGCCGAATTCGCGCTTCCTTGCGTCCTCCATCAAGGCGCGATAACGAAGGACAGCCTCAAGATTGAATCGAAACCGCTTGGCCATAATCCGATCAACCGCCCTTTCCTCATTTTTCTATCCGAGCACAACCAGCTCGACCACTACCTCACTGACATCGCTTTTTCCATCTTCTCTGGCGAATACCCGCATAATAGCAGCTTCACGACGCATCAGCGGTTGGAACAGGGAGAAAAGCCTGACTGCATGAATCAATGTTTTGTCCCGCCAACAGATTTCCGAAGCATGCCAGCCATCCTGATTGACTTGGATTTTACCGGCAAAGCGCAGAAGCAAATAAGCGAAAACAACCGCAATTCCAGGAATACTCAATACATACGCCGACAACAAAAGAAGAGAAAATGCATCCATCGATACGTCCGCCTGATTAACTGTCTCCCAGAACATAAGAGTCCCTCATCAGCCAGGCGGCTGGTGCAGGGAGGCGCAGGCTGTGAGATTCAGCCGACGCTCCAATTAATATCGGACAAACACCACTCAAATCTGCATGATAATATATCTATCGTGGATTTCAACTTTAATCGTAGCGGTAAGTATAAAAAATTCAACAAAAATATAGTGAAACAATTATACTGAAGCGAGCCGAGAATTCGGCTTTTCAATCCCGTAACCTCCATACTCGCTTCAGGCTTGGGATTGACGTTTCCCGAAAAGCAAAACGTCACTGGTATAAGCAAAAGCAGTCAATCCATGTGCATGCTGCAGCCTTTGCGGCAAAGTATGGCTCCCGCAGTCACCAGAGCCCCTCCGATCCACAAGCCGGGGGTCGCGGCATTGCCAAGGTACCAGACGCCGAAGACAATGGAACCGATAGGGAGAAAATTGGCCAGCGCTCCCATCAGGCCGATGTCCCCCCAACGCACGCCGCAGTCCCAAAAGAAGTAGGCGATAGCATTTACGCACACTGCATGTACAAACAAAGGCCCAAGCGTTTCCCTACTCAGCCCCAATGGGCCGCCCGTGACCTGCCACAGCGCCAAAAAGCACAAACCTGTCGCCAGGAAAAACCAACCGACGCCGTTTGCCGTCCCCGCCCATTTCCGCGCAGCATTGGAGTAAAAGGCCCAGAGAAAAGCCGAAGCGCCCATCATTGCGAAGGCAGGCCAGTTTTGCCAGAAGACGGTGGTGATTTCGGCAAGCGACAAGCCCCAGAGGAGCGAAGAAGCGACGCCGGCGACGCAGAGAATGATGCCGCTTGTCAGTATCCCGGTTTTGATCCTACAGCGAAAGAAGAGCGGCATCATCACAAGAATAAGCGACGGCCAAAGATAATTGATCAAGCCGAGAGGCAACACCACGTCGCGGGAGTCCGAATAGGCGAGTCCGCTCGCATACAGGAGAAGATACAGGATATACGCACCGCCGCCCCACAGCCAAAACTTCGGCAAGGCGTCACTTTGCCAGGGAAACGGCTTCCGCCGCAGCAGGTCGACGATAATCAGAAGAATTCCCGCGATGCTGAACGACAAGCCGGGCATGCCGAAGGGATGCGCCTCGCTTATGTGGCGTGTAACCGCCACATTCATGCACCAAAGAAGCAGTGAGGCGATGCCGAGTAGATTGGCGGTGATACTTGTCATTGGTCACCTACCATCGGAGTAGATCCAACAGAGCTAACGAAAAGCGCAAATTATACAGCAAGACTTGTATGAAAAGAAGTCCCGTTTTATGACAGAATAAAAAAGCGCCGATTCAGCAAATCAGCGCTTTCAACAACAAAAACCCAAACCCTCTAGTGCGTTAAAATCCGTCAAACTCGTTGCCAGGCACGATCTCGTTCGGCCGCATCACCTTGGCCCTGGCGGGCGCAGGTAATGCCTTAACCTGCTTATTCGCCGGTTTCGGCTGCCTGACCGGAGCATGACTGGCCGCACCACCATTACCGGCATGGTATTTTTCCCCATACACTATCTTGGCAAGCCCGATAACCTGTTGGTTCAGCTTCGAAGACTGATCCGACAATTCACTGGCGGCCGAAGACGCCTGCGATGCGGCTTCAGAATTCTGCTGCGTCACTTTGTCCAATTGGGCCACGGCAGTATTGACTTGGTCGACGCCCTGGGCCTGTTCCGTGGTCGCAGCGGAAATGGTCTTCACCAGATCGCTCATATCCCTGGATTCGGATTCGATCCTGGTAAACGATTCGGAAAGCCCCTTCACATTGTCGACACCCAACCTGACCCTGGCAACGGTATTTTCGATAAGCTCGGCAGTATCTTTGGCTGCCTGCGCCGACCTGCCAGCCAAATTCCGGACCTCGTCCGCGACAACGGCAAAGCCCTTACCCGCTTCTCCCGCCCTGGCAGCCTCGACAGCCGCGTTAAGGGCAAGAAGATTGGTCTGGAAGGCGATTTCCTCGATCGTCTTGATAATATTGGAAATGCGTTCAGATTGCTCGTTGATCTCGGTCATGGCCTGTGTAACGGTGTCGACCGATTCAGAGCCGCTGCCGATCATTTTCAAGCTCTGGTTGGCGGCGGTGCTCGTCTTATGGGCAGTTTCGGCATTTTGTTTGGTCATAGAGGATATTTCTTCAAGCGCGGACGAGGTCTCCTCAAGGGAGGCAGCTTGCTCGTTGACGCCCTCGGCAAGGGTCTCGGCGCTGGCGGCGAGGTTGTCGGCGATATAATCGACATCTCCAGCGCTCTCAGTGAGGGAGCTGATGGCCGAGCCCAGGGCAGAATTGATATTCCTGACCAGGATAAACGAAAGGACGATACCCACTACGAGACCGACACCCGCGACAATGCATAAGATATACAAGGCCCTGGCATAATCCCTGCTCGCCGCCTCGGAACTGGCGATCAATCCCTGTTCGCCAAAGCCGACCACCTGGGAAATGATTTCATCTTCGACGAGCCTGGTGGGGTTGCATTCGTTGATGAGTGCATCAAAGGCAATGCCGTTAGAGTCGATGGATGCGAGTTCAATAACCTTCTTGAATATTTCCGTGCCGCCGCCGCGCATGGGTTTGACGTCGCGCCAGTATACGGAGCTTGCTTCGCGCCAGTCCGGATTGATGAAATCGCCCGGCAGAGTAAAGCGTGTCGGTCCGTAGGATACGGTGCCATCGTCCTTGAATTGCATCTTGTTCTTGCCGGCGGCAGAGAATTCGCTGTTGAACTGTTTGAGCCGATCGTTGGAAATTTCTGGATTCGTGAGGAGCCTCTCGATTTTATTGAGGGCGGCGGAGAAAAGCGCCAGTTCCTTCATGCCGATTTCGGTGTAGCTATCGCGGCTCGCCTGGTCTGCGGCCACGACCGCCATTTTTTCGTACAACTGCAAGCCTTTAAGCGTCTCGACACAGGTCATAGCCTGGTAGAGAAGCTCCTTGCCTTCCGGGGAATCGTCCGCCATCGCGACTTCGGCGATTTTGCGGATAGGGGGCATATAGTTGAACCAATAGGTGAGACTGTCCCCATTGGACAGTTTTGCCGCGTAGAAATCGGTGTTGGCATAAGTATTGGCGTAGATTTTTTCGACAATTTCTTTGTGTTTTGCCCACGTCTCCTGAAGTTTTTTCCAGCGTTCGAGGTTTGCGCCTGTGACGTTGAAACTGGCAAGTTCGGGATCGATCTTTTCCTTGACCAGCTTGTCGAGCTTGGCCTTTTCCTGGCGCATGTAACCCTCGTCCTCGGAAATAACGATTTCACGCACCGAGATAAGCACGTTCAGCAGATCAGTTTTGATGTCTTTCAGCTTCGACAACTGAAAGGCCATATAAGTCTGGCGCTCAAGCGCAGTCTGGATATTATTCATTGCGTAGAGACCGACTCCAACGACCACCACCGCAACAAGAATCAAAATAGCAACAATCGTGTATATTTTTGACTTAAATGACATTGCCAACTCCTCATGAGAATCACAACCGTCGTGAATACATGGTTTATAATCGAAGCAAAGAACCAAACCACCGCATCCATGCCATAGTTGCTCCTGTAATAAGAGAAATACATATTCACGATTAAAAGTAACCGTGATCTATTTAGACGATAGAATCAAATAGCCTCATCTCGATAGATAAAAAAATATACATCTTTTTATCTTTAACTGCAATAACAATTTATTGCCGCTACCGATTATTCAGTACAATGTAAGGATTTATCATTATGCCAAACACCGGTAACATAATTACAAATAAATAGTTAGTAAAATCATAACTTCATCGGATTTTGTTTTATATCATCAGTTATAACGGATTAAATGCAAGAAGTGAAAAGAATAAAAAAAAACGCAATCCGTATGGATTGCGGTTACTGAATATTGGTCGGGCCGAGTGGATTCGAACCACCGGTCTCTTGTCCCCCAGACAAGC
>DAIOFH010000069.1:0-19975 GCA_036745875.1 Planctomycetota bacterium
CCTTTCTTCTTTTACACAATCCGGGCATTTTTCTTGTCGACCTTGTCCATGCCACAGTCCGGGCCAAAGTGCTTGAGAATGACCAACGGCTCCACCTTCGAGAGGTTGACCACTTTCACTCCGTCCGAGGCGCGCGGTTTTGACACATAGAACTCGTCCGCCGTGAGCTGGCCGAAGCGGATCAGCGTCGGGGATTCACAGTCATGCTTGCCAATGGTTCCGCGTCCCTGCACTACAACGCAGCCATACGCAGCGTCATCCTTGATTTCCACCGAGCAGCCGGGCTGCACAGTCAGTTCCTTGCCGCCGATGTAGGGATTGCCGTAGACGATCCAGTCCTGGTTCCAGCCGTTGCCGCTTTGTTCCGGCACCGGCGGGCGGAAGTAGCGTTCGCGGTAATCGGGACAGGTGTTGATTTCCCAGTCCGGCACGTCCATCACCGCTTCGAGGTCGTCTTTCAGGTCCTCGGGGAGATAGTTGTAGAGATAGTCCCTGGTCATCGGTTCGCCGGAGACGACATTTTCCCATGAAGCCAAAACGTCCGAATTCCACTGTGGCTCATAGGTCACTAGCGACCCCGGTGCGTGCAAAACGCCCGCCGGAGTATACCATCCGGTACCAAGCTGCAAACGAAACGCGCGGGACAGCTCCGTAATCCTGCCATCGGCTGTTTCGAATTTTAGCAGGCGCTGGCGGATCTGTTCCCGGCTTACGGACGGATCAAAGCCGAAATAGGTGACGGGGCAGTCTCCAAGGTGGTTGTTATACTGCATCGGGAAGAAATAATGCTCATGTTTCGGCAATTGCCCAACGCGCTTCGATGCTTCCTCGCCGTGGTGCACGTGGTGGAACAGGGCATGCTGGTAGTCATAAAACTTGGCGTACATGGGCCAGGTGCCATAGTCGGCCATGAGCTTTTCGCCGATAAGTTCGGCGCCGAGTTCGCCGACCGCGTCGCGGAAAAGCATTTTCCCGCCGCCTCCGACGAGAATATAACTCAGACCCTCATCTTCCGGAGCGCCGGGATTGGCTGCGCGGGTGATGGAGCTGAACCAGCGCTCAACAATCGCGCCTCGATCGAGTCCCATGGCATAATAGTCGTCGGGATGCAGGCGGAGGCGCTTTCCTGGACGGTTGAAGGAACGGGGCACCCAGGTGGGGACCATGCGAAAAATACCATCCCCCTCCTTTAGTGCCGAGCGAATTGTGTCTGCCGCTGCCATATCAATACCTTTCTATAATTAAGAATGAAGTGGAAATACGACCATATCTATAAAATCGCAGGGCCGGTGCTTTGCCGCACCAGTAGCTTCGGCGGCAGGAGCACGTCATCCCGCTTTTTTTTCCCGCTAAGGAGCAGGCGCATTGCATGAACCGCGATTTCACTAAAGGGCTGGGCGATCGTGGTAAGCGCCGGAAACATGTAGGCGCTCTGGGTAATGTTGTCCGTGCCGGCCACAGAGATGTCGTCCGGTATGCGCAGTCCGCGCTTCATCGCCGCCTGTATTGCTCCGAACGCGAGAATATCGTTGGTGCAGTAGACTGCGGTCGGGCGTTCGCCTGCAGCCAGGTCGAGAAGCTCACACATGGCGTCTCGTCCGTCGGAGATCTGTGGTCCTGTAACCTTGCGCCGTGAGGCGGGGAGGTGAGCGCCGCCGGCTTCCGCAAGGGTGATGAACCCAAGCATGCGCCGGTTGAACGGCAGACTCCTGATATCGTCGGAAATGTACGCCAGCAACCTGTGACCGAGAGAGAGAAAATGTTCGGCCATCAACTCACCAACCTGGAAGTTGTCCACCATGACGGAGACACGCATGTCGTTCTCCCGATCCTTTTCCAGCATCACCACGGGGATTTGCCTGCTGCCCGCCCCCGGAACGCTGGCGGCGCGAAGATGACTCCGGCAGAGGAAGATGCCATCGACGAGCCTGCCCGCCAGCAACTTCAGGTAATGACGCTCCGCCGAAACGGTTGCGCCGGTGTTACAGAGGATGACGCTGTAGCCGCTGACATTAGCTTCTGTTTCGATATGTTTGGCCAGCGTGGCGTAATAAGGGTTTTCGATGTCGGGGACGAGAAGCCCGAGTAGCTTCGCGCTTTGGCGTTTCAGGGACCGCGCGGCGAGGTTGGGGGTGTAGCCGAGCTTCTTTACCGCCAGTTCGATTTTCGCGCGCGTGTCGTTGGATACGACGTCCAGATTGTTCATCACCCGGCTCACCGTTGCGATGGAAACCCCGGCCAACTGCGCCACATCCTTGATTGAGGGCATGTAGCTCCCCGCGTAAGAGTTGAGGAAGGGCCTCACCCGGGTGGAACAGACCCGGGTGAGACGTGGGAAATAGGGAAAATTACAGGTTGTCTTTGGTGAGCAACTTCACCGGCACGTAGGTGGTCTCGGGGAGTTCTTCGCCAGCCATGGATTTGATTGCCATCCGAACGCCTATCTTGCCGATTTCAAAAGGCTGCTGAGCCACAGAACCCGCGAGGCCACCCGTCTTGATGGACTCGACGGCGTCGGAAGTGCCGTCAAAACCGACCACCGCTACTTTACCGGCCTTGCCGGCGGCGTTGACAGCTTCCAACGCGCCCAAGGCCATTTCGTCGTTCTCGCAGAACACGCCCGCCACATTGGGATTGCCCTGCAGGATGTTCTGCATCACCGTCATACCCAGGCTGCGCTGGGAGTCGGCGGGCTGTTTGGCTACGACTCTGATGCCTTTCGCGTCCATGACTTCGGTGAAGCCTTCACCACGCAGAGCGGGAATGACATAGCCGAGCTGGCACTGGATATGCGCCACTTCCTTATTGTCGCCGATCAATTTCGCCACATAATCACCCGCCAGCTTGCCGCCACCGAGATTGTCGGACACGACGAAGGTATCGATTTTCCCTGAGGTGACGCCAATATCGAGTACCGACACCGGGATGTTGTGGCGATTGGCCACGGCGACCGCGGTCGCGCCGGAATCCGAATCCCATGGGGAAATGAGGATATAATCGACCTTTTTCTGTACCAAATCCTCGGCATTGGCCAGTTCACGGGCGGGATCCGTTCTCGCATCGAGAACTATGACATCAAAGCCGTTTTCCGCACACCCCGCCTTCACGCCTTCCGCCACGGTTACCCAGAACTGGTTGCCAAGGTCCTGGACCAAATAACCAATCGCTTTCTGTCCGGCCATCGCCGATCCAGCCGCCAGCGCGAAGAACAAAGCCATAATCAGAGAAAACTTGCGCATACCTTACACCTCCTTAACAGAGCTTTTGAAAAGCCACGGACGGCCGTCGCCCGCGTAGATTTAGAATTTCACTTGCTGCCGGCCTTGGACTTGATGTCCACTAGAACGGCAAGAATAATCACCACCCCGAGAACCACGCCCTGCCAGAAAGCGTCGACGTTCATCAGGTTGAGTCCGTTGGAAATAACGCCCATGATCAGGGAGCCGATGGCAGTGCCGATAATCGAGCCCCGGCCACCGGAAAGGCTGGTGCCGCCGATGACGACCGCTGCGATGGCATTGAGTTCGTAGCCGTTGCCGCTGAGGGGATGGCCGGAGTTTATGCGACCGATGAAGAGGAGGGCGGCAAAGCCGCAGAGAAGGCCGTTTATGGCGTAGGTGAGCATCTTATGGAAGTTGGTGTTGATACCGGCGAGGCGGGTGGCGTCCTCATTCGAGCCAATGGAGTAAATGTACCGACCGAAAGGCCGTTGGCGCAGTATAAACCATGCCAGGCAGTAGACCAGAACCACTTCGACGGCAATAACCGGGATGCTGCCAAGGTAGCCCGCGCCGAAGAAGCGGAAGGAATCGGGGAAGATGCTTATCGGTTTTCCCTTGGTGTAGATGAAGCAGAAGCCACGTGCTATGGACATCATGCCCAGCGTGGCGACAAAGGCCGGGATTTTCTGGTAGGCGATAAAATAGCCGTTGATGAGGCCGATGACGCCGCCGACAGCCAGACAGACGGCGATGGCGGCGGGGACGCTACCCGTGCTTTTGAGAACGCCGGCGGAGAGCACCCCGCAAAGTCCCATGATGGAGCCGACGGAAAGGTCGATACCGCCGGTGAGGATGACGAAAGTGCTGCCGGCGGCGATGACGGATATGACCGAAATCTGCGAGAGGATGTTGAGAATATTGCCGGTGGTGAGGAACACCCCGGAAATGAGGGACATGATGACACATAAACCAACCAGGCCAAACAATGCGCTGAATTTCTTCCATACCGGAACACCGGTCGTTTCCCTTGCCATGTACTTTCCTCCATTCCTGATGCCAGGATAAATTTCATTTACAATGCGCTTCCGCCGGTTGCCGCGAGCATGACGGATTCCGCTGTCGCTTCACCCCGGGAGAATACGGCCGCCTGCCGCCCCTTGCACATAACGATGATCTTGTCGCTGATGGCCAATAGTTCCGGAAGCTCGGAAGTAACCATTACGATTGCAACGCCTTCCGAGGCCATTTGACCCATAAGCCGGTAGATGTCCGCCTTGGCTCCGATATCAATGCCGCGTGTTGGTTCGTCCAATAGGAGGACTTTCGGCTGCATGCCAAACCACTTGGCCAGGGCCACTTTTTGCTGGTTCCCCCCGGAGAGATTCGCAGCCGGCACGGTCATACCGGGGGTTTTCACGCCGAGCCGTGTGGACAGACGCGTGCTTTCAGCCAACTCGGCCTTGCTGTCGAGCCGCCAGCGGCCGAGGAAATGCCTGACGCGGGGCAGGGTGATGTTGTCCACAAGGCTGGCGGAGAGGACTAAACCCTCCATGCCGCGATCTTCCGGTATATAAGCGATGCCGTGCGCCACCGCGTCGCGGGGATGGCGAATGCCCGCTTCATTTCCGCCAAGAAAAACACTGCCTTCCGAACGCGGCAGATCGCCGAAGATGGTTTTAAGAATTTCCGAACGCCCTGCGCCAACCAGGCCGCCAATGCCGACGATTTCCCCCGCGCGCACAGAAAAGTCGACGCCGGAGAATTCACCGATGGAAGCAAGGTTACGGACTTCCATCACGGTATCACCGGGTGTTACTTCGACTTTAGGAAATAGTTCACCAACCGAACGCCCGGCCATTGCATGGACGAGTTCGGCCTCGGTCATATCCCTGGTGTTCCAGTCGCCGATGAGTTTACCGTCTCGGAGAACGGTGATGCGATCGGTGATGGAGAATATTTCTTCGAGATGGTGGCTGATGAAGATTATCGATACGCCGGCGCTGCGCAACCCTTTTACAACATGGAAGAAGCCGTCAACCTCGCTCGGAGTGAGGGAAGAGGTAGGTTCATCCATGATAAGAATGCGCGTTTCCGGCGTAATAGCGCGGGATATGGCGACGAGTTGCTGATCGGCGATGGAAAGGGAGCCGAGGCGGGCGTCGGGGTCGATGTTGGCGCGGAGCCGAGCGAGGCGTTGGCGGGCCTGTTCGCGCATGGCCTTGGCGTCGAGGCGGCCGCCTCGAACGGGGAAGGCCGAGAGGGAAAGGTTTTCCGCCACGGTGAGATCGGGGACCATATTGAGATGCTGGTAGATGATGCCGATGCCGAGTTGACGAGCCGAGAGGGTGTCGGTAATTTCGACTTCCTGCCCATCGATACGGATGGATCCCTGGTCGCGCTCAAGTGCGCCGGCGAGGATGTTCATGAGGGTGCTTTTACCTGCGCCGTTTTCTCCCACCACGGCATGGATTTCGCCCCTGCCAACGGTGAGGCTGACATTGTCCAGGGCCTTCACCCCTGGAAACGACTTGCTGATGCCCCGCATTTCCAAAACCATGGTGTCTCCTAGTTGCATGACAATGTAAAGGTTTACATTTGACGATAAATAATTAGAGTTCCCCCTCTGCCTGATACGGAAGATCAACCGCATCGGCTGGAACTTGATAGAGGAGTAATTGAATCGAAAAAGTGGATTTCCAGTGATGAGGGCGGTAGCAAAAGGGAAAAGGGCAGTAAGTAGACTGAAAATCAAACCAATGTAAATGTTTACATTTAGTAAAATATAAATCTATGCGCATGTTACGCTAATTTTGCGTTTTGTCAATGGTATTTTAAATTTTTTATCATTTTTTTTAAATCAGCCAAATATATCTCTCCCCGTGGGTAAGGGTGTAATGATTGTTTTTCTGATGGATTCGGGCTGAACTGTCCGTTTATGCTCCGGCTATAATGGAAAATTCCCGAAAAAAACGCGCCGTTCTTGAATTAACAAGAACGGCGCATGGTATATGTTGCGGCTACAGGGGAATGCCGATGCGAGTTTAAGCACTCGCTGCCGACTCTTGGTCCTTCTCCCGTGAATCGGCAGCGTGTTGGGGATTGTCGCCAAACTGTTCCATGGCGTTGAAGCTAAGGCTGTGGATGGTGCTTATACCGGGAACCTGCTGTGTGACGCCCCAGATTTCGTCAGTCATGCCCATGGTGCGTTGCGAGTGGGTAATGATGATGAATTGGGTATCGTCGGTGAAATCCTTCACCTGCTGCATAAAGCGGTCGATGTTCGATTCGTCCAATGGGCCATCCACTTCGTCCAGAATGCAGAACGGGCTTGGACGCGAGCGGAACAGGGCGAACAGCAGGGCTACCGCGCACAGAGCTTTTTCGCCACCCGACAAGAGGGAAATGCTTTTCGGCTCCTTCCCCGGAGGCTGGGCGCGGACGTCGATCCCTGCTTCCAGCGGGTCCGCTCCCGGATCCGTCACTTCTTCCAGGATAAGGTCGGCTTTGCCGCCGCCGAAGAGCCGGGTAAACATCTGCTGGAAGTTTTCCCTCACCTTGACAAACGTCTCCTGGAATCGGGTTGAAGATTCCGAATTCAGCTTGTCGATGGCCTGGCGCATGTCGCTGACAGCCGTTTCCAGATCTTCTTTCTGGCTGCGGAGGAATTCGGCGCCTGCCTCCAGTTCGGCCAATTCATCAATGGCATCGAAGTTGACGGGGCCGATGTTCTTGATCTTTTGGGATAAGGATTCGGCCTCTTTCTGCAACTGCGAATCGGACAATTCCGCCCACGGCGAATCGTCCACCGGCTGAGCCGGTTCCGTCGCGGCGCTTTGCACTGGCTCGTCCTCTTCGTCGAGGCTGAACAGCAATATCGGCTGTTCTTCGACTTCGGCAGCTTCCGCTTCCTCGGGGGCGGCAACCGGTTCGGGCATGGAAAGATCTTCCAGTTGCAGTTCTTCCCGCGCTTTTTCGCGTACAGTGTCCAGCCTGACGTTGTATTCCGCCGTCTGGCGTTCGAGCTGGGATATACCCTCCCGAATGCGGGCAATCTGCGTCTGACACTCGCGTTCGCGGCGGCGAAGCGCGTCCGTGTTTTCCCTGAGGGCGATAAGGCGCTCTGCGAGTTCCACGCCGACAACCTTTTGCTCGTCCCTCTTGCGAAGCAGTTCCTCTTCCTTCTCGCGGAGTCCCGCGATCTGTTCGAAAAGGACTTCAATCTCCGCTTCAGCTTCCGTGTTGGAGCTGCCGCCGGAGAGTACCGACTGACATTCTGACTTTTCCCGTTCGATCTGTGCGAGGCGTCGCTCGTATTCGTTGATCTTGGCGGCGATTGTCGCACGTTCTCCCGACAGCGCGGCGAAATCTTCGCCAAGCGCTTCAAGAGCCGCGCGGGCCGAGCGCTGGGCATCGGTTTTGGTGACAGTCTCCGTTTCCAGTGTCGCCATTTCGGAGGATACCGCCTCGAGTCTCGTCTTGAGTTGGGCAAGTTCCCCCTGCCAGTCTCCGGACGATTCCATGATGCCATTGCGTTGAGCAATCACTTCTTCGCGGTCTTTCTGGAAACGGGCAAGCTCGTTCTGCCTGACGGCGAGATTTTGCTTGAGAGAGGCTTCGTTGCGTCCGGCTTCGGCGAGGGAACGCTCGTCCGCGGCAATGCGTTCCTTGAGGCCGGAAAGGGACGAGGCTATTTCCTGGCGGCGGGCGGTTTTTTCGGCAAGCCTCTGTTCGCAGTCGGCGAGTTCCATGCTGATGGAATCGAGTTCCGCCTTGCGCTGGACAAGACCGGCGCGCTGCTGGCGACCGTGTCCGCCGGTCATGGAGCCGGACGGGCTGACCACGTCGCCTTCGAGAGTGACTATTTTGACGCCGCGTGCTTCGCGACCGGCGAGTTCACGAGCCAAATTCAGGTTGTCGACGACGAGGATGCCCGCGAGGAGGTGCTCCATAACCACGCGATAGCCCGGTTCATAGGATACCAGGTCGACCGCTTCGCCAAGAACTCCGGGGTAGTTGCGGAAGCTTTGGTTCAGGCGGCGGCGCGGCTGGATGCGGTCAAGGGGCAAAAAGGTGGCACGGCCAAGGCGGTTGCGTTTTAGGTACTCAATCGCTGATTGAGCGTCGCGGGCACTGTCGACGACAATATCCTGCGCCGAAGCGCCGAGTATTGTTTCGACTGCCAACGCCAAGTCCTGGGGAACGGACATAAGGTCGATGGCCATGCCCACGACGCCCTGGAGGGAGGAGTCGCCTTGCCGTGCCGCGTTCAAAACATTTTTGACGCCTTCATAAGCGCCTGCAAAACTGTTTTCTAGATCTTCAAGCGTCGCTTTGCGGGAGGCCTTGGCGGAGCGTTCGGAGTCGAGCGAGCGTTCCTCCCGGAGAAGGGCGTCGTTTTCCACCATCAGGTTGTTCAGGCGCTGGCGGGTCTGTTCGACTTCGTCGGCAATTTTGCCAAAGCCCGCGGCGGAGCTTTCATATTCGTTTTCCAGAGCCTGCAAGGCCTGGCGCAGTGTCCCTTCTTCCGAGGAGATGCGTTCAAGGCGTGAATCAATCTCGGAGAGGCGGGTAGCGGTGGACTGGCTGTCCGCTTCGAGACGGGCGGACTTCACGGTCAGGCTGTTCTTTTCGTTATTTAGATCGATAACGCGGCCGCGCAGATCATTGACTTCGCGTTCCGCCGCTTCCGCCATCTCGGCGAGGGAACGGCGTTCGCCGTCCTGGCGGCTGAAGCGTTCTTCCAAGTCCGTCTGGGCGGTGCGGGATGTTTCGAGATTAGCCCTGAATTCCGCCTCGTCGTTTGTCAGTCTTTCTACACGCTGGGCAAGCTCGTCGCGCTGCTGGCTGCGGCGGGCGATATCGCCTTTCAGGGAGTTCATGCGGTTTTGCATGTTGGTCAGATCCAGCTGGATCCTGGACAGTTCTTCCTGTGTAGCGGTACCGGCTTCTATTACCGCGTCGCGATGGGTGGTGAGTTCCGTTTCTTCGGCCGAGAACTTGGTCACCTCGGTCGTCGCTGCCGTGAGGGCTGCGTCTTCGTTTGCGATTTCGTTTTCCAGCGCCTGGCGCTTGAGGTTGATTGCTTCAAGGTTGGCAGACAGCTCGGCGAACTGGCGACGGTAGAGATAGGTCTTGAGGTCGTCAAGCTCCGCCTTGAGGCGGCGGTAGCGGCGTGCGTTCGCTGCCTGGGTGGAGACGCGCTTGATCTGGCGTTCCTTTTCTTCGACACGGTCGTTGACCCGGAGGAACACCTGGTCCGTGCGTTCCAGCCGCGAAAGGATTTCCTTGCGCCTGATCTTGAATTTGGAAATGCCTGCCGCTTCTTCGAAGACGGCGCGGCGATCCGCAGGCTTCGCGTGCAACAGCGCTTCGACGCGGCCCTGCTCGATGACGGAGTATGCGGAACTGCCGATGCCGGTATCGAGGAACAGGTCCCGGACATCTTTCAAGCGGCAGCGGTTTTGATTTATGAAATACTCGCTTTCGCGCGAACGATAGAGGCGGCGCCCAACGGAAATCTCGTTGTAGGGAAGGGGAATGGACTGGTCGGTGTTGTCGAAGTTCAGTTTGACTTCGGCCATGCCGCTTGCGGAACGCGTTTCACAACCGGAGAAAATGACATCCAGCATTTCTTCGCCGCGCAGGTTTTTTGCCGATTTCTCGCCAAGCACCCATTTGATGGCGTCGACGACATTGGACTTGCCGCAACCATTGGGGCCGAGAATGGCGGTAATGCCCTCGCCAAATTCGATGACCGTCCGGTCGGGAAAGGATTTAAAGCCGAAAAGTTCGACAGATTTAAGGCGCATAGGTTAACGAACTCCCGTTAAAGGAACGTATTTCATCACTTTGTCGTCGTTCGCATGGACGCCCCAAGCCCATGCGGTGCCGCTTATACCACAATGTTATTGCCTGCTCCGCAGTTGGCACAGGTTCCGTTGGCATTCATGCCTGTACTGGCGACCGTGAATGCGTGACGCTTTATGACAACATTGCCGCAGTTGACGCAAATAGTGTCCGCGCCGCCCGGCGTATGGATATTGCCGGTATAGACGTAATCGAGACGCCGCTTGAAAATACCTCGCGCATGGACCAAATGTTGTGCCGTCGTCGCCGTCTGCCGCATCTGGTAGCTCGGGAAATACGCTGTCAGATGTACCGGCGTTTGACGGCCGCAGTTGGCGGCGATCCAACTTGCCAGGTCTTCCAGTTCCGGGACGGCGTCATTGGTGTCCGGGATCAACAGGGTCGTCAGTTCCACATGTGTTTTCTTGCACGCTGCGACCACCGTTTTTAGAACCGGTTCCAGTGTCGCCTTGCACAGACGACGGTAAAAACTTTCGTTAAACCCCTTGATATCAATGTTCATTGCATCGATAAGAGGCAGCAACTTGTCCAGCGGCTCGGGATCTATGAATCCGTTGGTCACCAGAACATTTTTTCCGCCAGCAGCGCGAACGGCGGTGGCGCAATCGAAAACATACTCATATGCCACAAGCGGCTCGTTATAGGTGTAGGCAACCCCCACCGAACTGTGATCCCGGCATATTTTCGCCAGGTCGCGCGGCATAAGTTTTTGCGTCTGCGCTTCATTTTGCGAAATGGAGCTGTTCTGGCAGTAGCTGCATTTCAGGTTGCATCCCCATTCGCCGACAGACAGGATCGGTGAGCCGGGATGAAAATGGTACAGCGGCTTTTTCTCTATGGGATCGATGGCGATTGACGATACCTCGCCATAGGTCATGGCATGGAGAATGCCGTCCTCGTTTTTCCTGACCCCGCAGTTGCCGCGCTTGCCGTCTTCAATACGGCAATGAAAAGGACAAAGCCGGCAGACAACCATGTTGTCCGGCCTTTTCTCGTACCACTTCGCTTCTGTCAAGCTGTCTGGCATTGGCAAAACCGTTTAACTGTCTTTTACCCCGCACGCCACGGAACTATAGATACAGATGCATGCGATGGCGATTGAATATCGCCACTTTCCGCTCGTCACGTGTATTGACCTGCAAGCCGGCTATGTCGTCGAGGCGGATGGCGGTTGTGCCGTCAGGCTCGCCGTCGTCTGTGAGCACATCGATCTTGGCATGCGTTTCGGTCAAATCCCGCACAATGCCGTAAAAGCGCAGTTCGTCGTCGCCAGTGGCGACAAGGATATTGACGACCAGTTTTTCCTGGACCGCCTGGCGCATGACGTCCTCAAGGCAGCTTTCCGGATTTGGCCTGCCGTTCCAGCCGCACGCGGACTTTTTCTGCTGTTCAGGCTGGTTATCCATCAACAGGGCAATCTGCCGCGTATATCTCGATTCCTTGCGGATTTCGATAATGTCGTCGATGGAACCGATATCCAGGCCATCGAGGTTGCCGTCAGGGTCTACCTGTTGCAGGGTATAGTCATTATCCGACAATGCTTCGACAAACCCGACGGCAAAGCGCCGCAGGTCGGACGGGTCGCGGAAAATACATGCCAATTGACGTTCGCGGTGCGCTTCAAGAAGCATTTCGCGGAACAAGTTATCAGACATGGAACAAGTATTCCTCTTTATAGTAAATGACTGCGGCCTGTTACGTTGATTTGCCGCGCTTTACAATTACATTCGGGTGCCTGCTTTTCGCCAGCGCCTCTATGGCGTCCAGTTCCGCGCCTGTATAGCGCTTGGAGCCGGTGAGAGCGGCATCGAGGCAATCCGTGTTTTCGAACTGCTGCAAAAACCAGGTGCCGTCGCCTTCAAGAAAATCCGCCATTTCCAGCAGCACCGGCATATCCACAACCCCGGGTTCAAGGGTCGTATGGTATTCCTTGCCGATCTTTGCCGAACGTGCCAGCGCAAAAGAGCGCCGTACTGCATCCACCATCGTCATATCGGCGTTGCTTCTTATAATAGCAAGCAGCCTGTCGTCAAGCGGCGCTTTGAAATCCAACGAGAGGCAGTCCAGGAGATTCTCCTGCAAAAGACTATCAATCACGTCCGGTCTGCTGCCGTTGGTGTGCAGTTTGACTGCTACCCCCATTTCCTTGACGCGGCGAAGCATTTCCGGCAGGGCGGGCTGCAGTGTCGGTTCGCCGCCGGAAAAAACAACACCGTCAATCCAGCCCTTTTGATCCTCCAGCAGGACAAACAACGCTTCCGGATCAATGGGTTGCAACTCATCGACTCCGGTCACATACCGCCAGCTGTGGCAATACGGGCAACGCCAGTTGCAACCACCCGAAACAGCAACCGCCGCTATGTGATCCTCCCACTCAATAAGGGAATTCTTGAGAAGTCCCCGCAAGTCGTAACCTGTGGCGTCCGCCCGACTCATACGTTGACGGCCCCACAGCAGGATTTGATTTTCGCCAGGTCCGCCAGGGCGTTACGGTTCCAGCCGGTATCGGCGATTGCGTCCTCGGCTGCGACGCGGATAATGTCGGGCATGTTGCTTGAGCCGCAGTGAGGGCAGACGTCCGAAATACCCGCGCCGACCTTGTGGCAGTGGCGGCAGATGGTGAATTCCGGGCTGATCGTCAGTTGCGCCGCCCTGGTGTCATGGAACGTCTTTTCCACAAGATTGGCGATGGCTCCGGCGGAGGGACGCGATTCGCCGACAAACGCGTGGATGATTGCGCCTGACTCGATAAGGCTGTGGAACAAGGCCTGCTTCCTGATTCGGTCGACAATGGAGTCTCCCGCATCGGGGCGGAGGTGTACGGAGTTCGTGTAATACACCTCATCATTGTCGATGTCGCCGCGCATGAAGTCAATCGCTTCGGGATAGCGCTTGAGGTCGATCTTGGCGAGGCGGCGCGCCGCGCTTTCGGCAGGCGATTCTTCAATGGTGATCTTCATGCCGGTTTTCTTGCTGACTTCCTTGATGCAGAAGTAAAGATGCGAAATGATCTTCATGCCTGCCTGCACCGCTTCGTTGTCCTCGTGCAGTTCCTTGCCGGTAAGGTAGGCGAGGCATTCGTTGAGGCCAATGACGCCGACGATATAGGTCGCTTTGTCGAGGTCAACGTACGGCTTGCCGTCCGCCGCGACCTTGCCTATTTGCCACAGGGGCATGGAGGGGCCGGACATGAGTGTGCGGGCGAACTGCTTCTTCTGGATGTGCGCCTTGACGCAAACGTCAAGGGCGCGTTCTATTTCAACAAACACCTTGTCGTAGTTGCCGCGACCAGCCTTGTAGGCGCATTGCGGCAGGTTGATCGTCACATTCTGGAATCCGCAGAAGCGCATCGACTCCGGGTGCTTGATCATATAGTCGTCTTCGATCACCGTTCTCAGTCGGCAGCAAGCTGAGAGGGTGACTTCGTCACGGTCGAAGATAAAGTACGGCGTGCCGTTCTTGGCCGCGATTTCACAAGCGTAACGATATATCTCGTACTGCTTGGGGTCGGTGAATGTTTCATGGTTGATGTGGAAGTCGCATTTCGGGAAAGCGAAGATGTGACCGTACTGGTCGCCGTCTGCCCAGACATCAAGCATGGCCTTGGTGAAGCGGGTGGCTGTATCGGCAAAATCGCCGTAGGTGCGGTCAAGGTATTTGCCACCGGGGCCGATCGCGGGGATTTCCTTGAGATAGCCGGGAATGCCGGTGTGGATGTTGAAGTCAAGGAAAAGGGTCTGGCCGCCGCGGGAAAACGCGTTCTGGCTGGACGAGAAGATCAGGTGCTGCGCTTCCTGGCGCATTTCCTTGTCGGACATGCCTTCGACGAGGGGAGCGTACATGATATTAATGTAAGCCACGCCCAGGGCGCCGGCATAGTAGGCCTGCATCGAGGCGAGGAAGGTATTCAGATGGCCGGTGAGAGTGCGTGGATGTTTGGCCGGAGCGGAACGGGTGTCTAGGTTTTCAAGCTGTAGACCGTATTTCTTGAGATACTCAAGAGAATGGGACGAGCAATAGACGCGTGTCGGGTAGCCGAGGTCGTGCAGGTGGACAGTGCCTTCGCGGTGGGCGTCGGCAACGTCAGAGGAGAATACTTCCTGCAGTGCGTATTGCTTAAGGATCGTTTCCGCGAGGGCCAGATTGATGGCTTCCGGATTGTTGGCGGAAATGTTGGAGTTTTCCTTCGATTTCGACAGGATCAACTGCTCGATATCGTATTTCGGCAAGCCTATGACAGCCTGACGCTCGAGGGACTTCTGATGGCCGCGCTCGAAGAGCTCGTTGTCGGCGATCTCACGGATCAGGCTGGTCGAAATGCGGGACATGCCGGAAGCGATGATGCGCTTCTCCACCGCCTTGGCGATGGATATGGCTTCTGTCTCCTCTATGCCCGCTTCGCGCATTAGGGCATTGGAGATGCGGCCCCGGTCCCATGGGAAGTATTCGGCATGGCTCACCGGATCAACAAGAAGGTGAATGTCGGTCGAGTCTGAACCGTTGGTCGTGTCCTTCCTGACCTGCATTTCGCGGCGCTTGTCTGCACGGCGTTCACGCCAGAGGATATAGGCCTTGGCTGTCTTGGCGTGACCCGTTTCGATAAGGACCTTTTCAACCATATCCTGGATATCTTCGATTCCGGGGGGATTGACTGCGTCGTAGCGTTTTTCAAGAAACGAAACGACGAGCGAGGAAAGCTCGTCAGCCAGCTTGTCGTTGCTGCCGCCGACTGCGCGCGCCGCGGAAAAGATGGCTGCGGTGATTTTATTCCTGTCGAACGGCATGACCATACCGTCACGTTTTACCACCCGGTTGATGCTACCCATTGTCCTGTCTCCATAATGACCTGATAATTTATATTAATTTAAAAGAAAAAGATTGTTATGTTTTAAGTCTGTTCCTCGGTGCCCATCGAACTAATTTCCTGTATAAACTCTTCGACAGCCTGGTATTCCCGATAAACAGACACAAACCGGACATATGCCACCTCGTCGATCTTGCGCAGTCTGTCCATTACTAGGTTGCCAATGTCCCTGGTGGATATCTCCCTGTCTGTCTGGTCAAGGATCTGCCGCTCAATGGAAGTGACGATCTCTTCCGCCTGTTCGGCAGATACGGGGCGTTTTTCGACTGCGCGCATGACTCCCATCAGGATTTTCGCCCTGTCGAACGGTTCGCGGCGACCGCTTTTCTTGACGACGCGAACAGGCATTTCCTCCAGCCGTTCGTGGGTGGTGAATCGCCTGGAGCAATCAAGGCATTCGCGGCGACGCCTAATCACCGATCCGTCCTCGGAGGGCCTGGTGTCGATGACCTTGTCGTTGTCCTTTTTGCAGAACGGGCAGCGCATATCAGCTCTTTTCCAACCTTAACCGAAAATTCGCAAAATTCCGTAGTCGACCCCACGACCGAGAATCCCGAGTCGTGCAAGAGAAGGCCGGTTATATATATTTATCCCCCAAACAGTCGGACACGCGGAGATGGTGCCACTTTTGGATAGAATCTACTTCACTATTGCTAGTGGTTTAGGCAATAATACCCCCCGTATATTGGGAGTCAAGAAAAAAAGGCGGCGTATTTTGCCGCCTCCTTCTATTCGCTATCTTTTCAAAGGCTTATAAGCGATTTTTTTCTTCTGCGCCAGCGAAAAAACAATCGCGTCAAAAGACTTTTTTTGCTATTCTCCACTAAAACCGTATGGGGCTAAGCTATAGGGAATTTTTCATGGCAACGAAAAAAATTGATAACAGGCGCTTTTTACAGGCGACGGCTAATCTGACCGGCGCGGTGGGGGTATTTCACGTATATGCCAATGAAGCCGACTTAAAGAGTTCTATCGATGTCGCACTTCGTAATAAATCAGGTAACGCCTTATATTATTCTGAGATAAATGAAAATGGCATTCGCTATGGTTGGTTGTTTTCCTCAGCTCGGGAGGCACTTGACGAAGTACTTGTGGCGAAACCTAAAGCTGGCGTAAGAGTGATAATGTGTCATGGAGGACAGTTCATCTGTCAAGGAATATCGGCGTTATTGCTGGAAAAAGGTTTTATCGAAATTCGACCTGAAAACGGTCAGGAACATCAAGATGATCCGAAGGAAGTTGATGGAGTGGTTGATTGGCTCCTTACAAGCTGCCAGACAGAGACTCAAGTAGAAGCTGTATTAGCGGCACGGGAAATGATGAAAATAACCGGCGAATTGAAATTGCCGTTCATGCTGTTCACCACCCAGCATCTGTGTCTCGCCGGACCTCCTAACGCGGGTAAGAGTAGCCTGCTTAACCGGTTGACAGGTTTCGACCGGGCGTTTGTCCATGCCGAGGCAGGCGCGACCCGCGATGCGGTCGGTGAACGGGTGGAAGTTGCCGGCTATAGTGTTCTGCTGGAAGATCTGCCAGGTTTTGTCAGTGAAAAAAATACTCTTATGGACGAAGCATTGGCTCTGGCGGAATTACGGTTAAAGTTGGCTGATGTGGTTGCCTTTGTCTGTGATGCTTCCACCGGTTGGGACAAGGCGACCGAACAGGCTGCACGATGGGTACACGATATTTTGATTAAAAAAAACAGCGCGGCGGGTGAGGAAAACCGCGTCATGCTTATCCTCAACAAATCCGATCTTGGCAACGCCATCTCCGGAAAGCCATGGCGACAATACCTTGGCGATCCGATAATTGTTGAGACCTCATCGCTGCCGGGTGGCGCCGCAGCGGAAGATTTCGCCAGCGGCTTTTTCCTGTTGATGGAAGAGCGGGAGAAGCAGTTCGATTGAATAAATCTTTGCCATAAATATGTCATCATATTGGTAGCAATAGAGTTAAAGCAATAATATTAGATTGTTCGCGCAAGCTGCCAGGCAACTGGCAGCTTTTTTGTTCATCGCTGTATGGATTGTTTTCAGGATTTAGTAGTCTCAAGCGGAACTAAAGACCGATAACTCAATTATGGTGCTTGTTATGAAATCAGTTTTGTTGACCCTTATCATTGCTTTGGCCTTTTCCATGCCGCTCCATGGCCTGGACAGCAGTCTGGTATGGATCGACCCGGCGAATCCGGATGTCATGACCAACAATAATTCCGGCATCATTATCAGTCTGACCGGCCAGGCGCGGATCAAGGCTGCCTTGCAATCGGAAAAGGAAGTTGGAATCGCTGCCGCCGTATCCGACCGCATCAATGCGGGGGATACAATTATCACCGCAGCCAATAGCAGGGTAGAAATTCTCAGCAAGGACAACGTTCTCATCCTTGTCGGACCATCGGCAAAAGCCACCATCCTTGGCATACGGACCTACCAGGATGCCAGGGGCGATGTGGTCTCCCGCGTGGATATCGATGTGCAGGAAGGCATAGTCAGGATGCAGGTACGGGAAAACATCACCCGTCCTGAATTATCGATGCTTGACTTGGGAGGCGCCCAGGTCGTTCTTTCGCGTGGCGATGTCGTTGCCACAGGCGGTAAAAACTGGCGCGTGGCTGTGGTCGGCGGTTCGGCCCATTTCAGGTTATATCAGGGCGGGGCATACATGCCTGCAACGGTTTTCGATACAGGTGAAATGCTTTCCAGCAATGATCAGGTGGTTTTGGCAAGCGCTGAACTGAATGAGATTCGCCAGCGCTATCCCTTTTTATATGAAAGGCGGCGGGCAGCGCTTCAGCCCGCTCCGCCACCTGATCCGTTTGAAGATGCTCCTTAACTATGAGTAAAATGCTAATCATCAATCGTTATTTGATTTGAGGGTATGATCATGGCGGAAAAAGTCGCAGAGAAATCCCTGTCCGATATGGCGCTAAGCAAAACATTGCTGTCGCGCCGCGATAGTGAACAGGCCGCTTCGTCCGGAAAGCTCGGCGAGCAGAGCAAGTTCAAAAGCTATATGCGGTCTTTTATGGACAACAAGGATAGCCGCACCGCCAAGGCTTCATCCAACAATAGGAAGAACAGCTACTCGCAAAAAGATGCTGTGTTCGGCTTTGGTTCATCCGCCAAATCCGGCAAGAGCCGTGATTCCTCTACGGTAAAACAGGATAAGGGCGGTATCGGGTCCAACCGCATGACGGCGGAAGAACGCTCGGAACTTCGCAAAGCTTTGTCGAAAACGACAGCCGAGGAGCAACGGATCGACGACCGGCAGTTCGACTGCCTCGCCTTGTTTTATAACAGCTTTATTTCCAATCCAGACATGGAAGGCGACCTGTCGTTTTCCATGACCAGCCAGGAAATGCAGGATGCGGCGAATGAAGCTGCTCAGTTGATATGGGGACTACTTTTCCCGGACGGCACTGTTGGAGCTGGTACTGGTACTGGGGGTGGAGCAGCTGGTGGCGACAGCAGCCTTGCCACTTTGGCGCAAATAGCAAATTACCTGAATTCATCCGACGTAAATCCTGGTCTTGCCGGTTCTGACTCTGTTGGGCTCGAGGCCGGCGACCTGGAAGCGACCAATGCCAGTGCGGAAATGAATATTGACGCGGTGCTCGCGAACCTTGAGGAACTGCTGGACGGCATGCCCAGGAACGCTCTCGAACAGGCGCTTCGCCGCACAGCTGACGCCTCTGGCCTCAGTCCGGAATCCGCCTTTCAAAAAGCGGCTGAACAGCTTGGGCTGGAAGTTACGGTAGATGGCTCCACGCAAAGCGCAAGCGATTTATTGTCCACCCTCCAAGGCAGCCATTATGCGGCAGAAAGTGCCGAGGCCGATGACACCCCCCTGACAACTGTCGAAAAAGCGTTGCAAAAAATTGCCGAACTCGATTCCACCTTGTCGGACTCCATCTCGGGCTTGCCGAAAGACTTTATTGAGTGGCTTGAAAGTGAAGACAACCCCTTTAAAATGAGTGTGTTAAGTGAGGATTCGGTCGAGATGTCCGAAGCGCTTTTTAAAAGCCTAAACACGTACCTCTCCCAAGTATCCGACAACCTTTCTACAGAAGAAAGTTCTCAACTCTCCGCTATCATTTCCAATCTGGAAAAGATATTGCAATCTTCCCAAAGTAAGACGAATCAGGTAGCAAACGGAACAGGAAGTGAAAAAATGGCAACGGCGGATGATAGTACGGAAAGCGCCCTGCAAGACGCCTCCAAACTTTTCTCTGCCGCTTCCGGGAACAACAAGGGTGCGGCGGCCACTGCCTCTACAGCTACTGGAACAACAGGCGGGACAATCATGGCCACTGATTTCGACGCGCAAGATGAGCTCCTTTCCGGTGTCGCAAAAACCAATGACCTTGCGCGCGACAACGCCCAGGCGGCCAACGGCAACAATAACAGTACTGCCGCCCAGACAGTCGGCAAGCCAACCGCAACCACCAGTTCCACCAGCACCATGCTCGACCAGATGGCGAATATTGAACGCCTCACCGAGATCATGCGCCAGAACAGCCGTAACGGTGTCCGCAACTTGACGATGCAGTTGTCGCCTCCGGACCTCGGCAAGGTCATGGTCAGGGTCGAATCGCGTAACGGCGTTGTCTCAGCCACGTTCCGCGTAGAACAAGCCGATTCGGCGTCGCAGCTTCAGAACGGCATGCAACAACTGCGGGACAACCTTCGCGCCCACGGTATCGAAGTTGGTGAATTCCAGGTGCGCTACGATAGCTTTTCCGCCGATGCGGACGGCCGCGGCCAAAACCGCAACGCCGATCCCGAGTTTTCTTTCGGCAACGACCGTCGCGGGTCAGGCGCTGGCCACGATGACGCGAATGACGATCAACTGGTTCACAATGCCGCCGGATCAACCAGGAATGCTGACGGATCGCTGAACTTTTTTGCATAGCGTTTTGATGAAAATACCTTTTTCCTGATCTATTCAGGCAAAGACTGCGCGTTGACGCCACTATGGCGTCAACGCGTTTTTCATTTTCCACTCGTCTTTTCCTCCATCGCTG
>DAIOFH010000070.1:0-19879 GCA_036745875.1 Planctomycetota bacterium
TGTTGTGTATCCGAAATAAGTTGAACATGCGGTCTATTCGGATAGGCTCTTAAGAGCAGACTTCTATCAGCTGATGAAGCAGCTAAATACTGTAATATCAGCTTAAGTCTGTGGAAATCAATGGATGCTTCCGGCAGGATTCCGGAAGCCTTACCCTTTGGTCGAAGGCGACTTTGGGACCACTATGAATTGGACGCTTGGTTAGATGCAGGTGCTCCACCTCGTCACAAGTGGAACATCATCCGTAATCAGCTAACGAGAAAGGGCTAATCATGGCGTTCAAGAAAAAACATAGAGACGGTAAGACTGGAAAACTCATCCCATACGGCAAGTACATTTTTAAATTTGTTGACCACCTCGGTATAAGCAGGTGCATGGTTGGTTTTAAGGACTTGAAAGCCACTAACGACTTACAGAGGAATGTCTCTCGATTGATGGATACTCTTCAGTCTGGTGGCGTTCCAGATTCCTCTTTACAGCGCTTCATCGAAAAATGTGAACCTAAGAAGTTGATGCAACTTGCCGAATGGGGAATTATCGACCGCGCACGAATTGCCGGAAGCAGACCATTGATTGAGCACGCAAAGGTGTGGAAAGCACATTTGGAAGCGTGCCAATATTCGCCCCGGCATTGCGCGCAGTCGTTGTCCAGAATATCGAGACTCATCAATGAATGCCGGTTGAATTTTTCCAGTGACGTTACTGCCGAGATTATCGAAAACTGGTTAAAGCAGCAGCGTCAATTAGGTATGAGTATCAGAACCTCTAATTGTTATTTAGCAACAGTTAAAGCGTGCTTCCGATGGTTGGTTGATTCCGGAGTTATTTCTGCATCTCCATTGTCGAGACTTAAAAAGCTCAATGAAGCGACTGATATCAGATTGGTGCGCCGGGCACTAAGTGATGATGAATTGAAAAAGTTATTGCGTACTACCTTTTACTCGTCCAAAAAGTTATACGGCATGACCGGACCTGAACGAAGTATGATTTATTTATTTGCCGTGAGAACAGGTGTGCGATGGGGTGAAATGAAGTGCATGACTCGTTCGGATTTTTCACTGAACAGTAATCCAGCAACGGTAAAGGTCCGAGCTAGTATTGCGAAAAATGGAATGCCTGCGGTTCTTCCATTGGTTCCTGGAGTAACGCAAACTATGGCGGATTATTTTAAAGCGACTCCCGCATTACCAGGTGCAGCAGCTTTTCCAATGCCTAAAAGCGATAAAGGCGGCGTGATAATCGGTAAGGACTTGAAAGCAGCGGGCATTGCGATTGTGGATGAAAATGGTCAGAAGGTTGATTTTCATTCGCTCAGGCATACATTCATAACTTCACTTGCCCGCACAAACATTCATCTAAAAGTAGTGCAGGAACTGGCCCGTCACTCGGAAATAAACCTTACCATGCGGCATTATACCCACGTTCTATTGGATGAGAAAACAGCAGCCCTTGGCAGGTTGCCGGAAGCGACAGACAATGCACCGGACGAATACCATGACGACACGGAATCAGCCGTGGGCACCTGAGTGGGCACCCACCACGTAACTTTTGACACAATTGAAGGTCTGGGAAAAACCTGAAACGATATAATTATTCAAGGAGGCTAATATAAGAATAAGCAGTACAACATGAATAAAAATAACAAGTTACGGCAAATCAAAAAACTGGCACCCCGGAAGGGAATCGAACCCCTATCTACAGCTCCGGAGGCTGTCGCCTTATCCATTGGGCTACCGGGGCGCGTTGTATTTGAGAAAAAGCTCGGGTCTGGCGTCGCCAGACCCGATTTCATAATACTAAGGAAATTTTCCCCGGTGTCAATAATCCATTGTTTGAAACACGTTCTTACCAGCGGCGGTAGTGGTATCGCGGTCCATGGTAGTAGCGCGGTCCTGGCACAACATAAACCGGCGCAGGCTCGACAATCACCGGAGAGGGCCTCTCGATGATGACGGTCTGCGGCCGCGGCACAAAGGGATAAAACAGAACTTCGCTCTTTGTTTTGCCCCGGTCGGTGGCGACGCCTGTAAGACCGCTGTTGCCGAACACGCCAAACGGTTCGAGCGCAAGAGTCGTGGTCAGGTTTTCGCGGATCTTGACTGTGAGTTTTTCACCCGAATCGCCGTAAAGCTTGTATCCTTCCTTACGAACGTTCAATACCACGTTCTGCCCCGAATCAATCTGAACGCCGCCATTGGGGTTGCGGCTTAAAAACATGCGTTTCTTCTGCACATCGATAAGCAGGAAATACGGTTGCCAGTCCCGGTTGGATACGGACAGCCAGCCTTCCTTGGCGTACAATGCCGGGTATGCCCCGGACATCACAACCGACGCGGGGAACATCGCCGATCCGTCAGCGGGGGAAGCGGCAGTTGATGAAACAACCGTTGCCGGTTCGACAGTCGACGTGGTGATTACCACGGGCGGTTCGGCTTTGACCACTCCAAGGGCGGTGATAAGGTTTTCGGAAGCGCCCGAGCTTCGCAAGGCATTGGCGTCTATTTCCGACATGCTCAAGCCACCCTGTGACGCTGCCATATTGATAATGACCGCCTCCGGTACTTCGTTCACGAGCATGTTTTGAACGTCAAGGACGTCAAGAGCCGCCGCGCGAGCGCACACGCCGGCAGCCAGCAAACCAACGCAGAGAACCAGACCCACCCGTTTGGACCACCTATTTTTCGTCATTACAAGCATTGCTCTTTTCTCCCCAAAATACAGGAACCAATCAGAAACGAACCAGCGCCCTTGATGCAAAACGATCAAAGGCGCTGTAAACATACATCAACTGCGCAAACTACCGCCTGGGGCCACCACCGGGACGGCCTCCCGGACCGCCTGGACGACCTCCTGGGGGACGACCGCCGCCTGGACGGCCTCCCGGAGGACGACCGTGCGGCGGGCCGGGCCTATAGCTAGGACCATGACCCCAGCGCGGTCCACCACCCCAATGCCTTCTCCCGCTACCAAAGTAGAACGAGATGCCTGGACTTGGGCGATAGTATCTGTACGGTGTCGTATAATACACTGTCGACGGCTCGGTATATATCACCTGGGGCGAAGTGGTCACCACTGTCGGCGACTGCACGATCGTTGGCGCTGGCGTGGTAGTGATCGTGGTCGGCGGACTCACATAGGTGGTTGTACTATACGAACCGTCCACGGACGATGTGTGGGTCAGCTGTTCAAGCAGAGCGGCGGAAGCGCCGTACTGGTTGAGGTCGATGACTTCCTGTGTCGTCAGTGGGCGAGATAACTTCTGGTTTTGCAGCATACTTATTATGACGCTCTCCTGAACGCCGTTTTGCAGCATATTCCTGATATCATTGGCATCCAATGCCAGGAGGGGGGCGGCGGACAATGCCATCATCAGTCCGAGCAGCCCCAATTTTCCAACCCTAGACATAATTGTCTCCTTTCGGCTTTGCCCGGATATACAATACCCATAACGATCGCACCCCAGGCATTCCTACCACATAGTATACTATCCTGGACGACAGACAACCAGTCGCCCCATAAATATTGTTCAGCCTGGCTTGGCAATGTTACAAAAATATCGCCTTTTTTCCAAAAAACTTCCGATAAATCCCGACTGAACGTACAGGCAGGAACATGCGGTCGTAAACTACATTACGCTTGATCAGGGCTTTTTCCTTGCATCCCCCGTTTCTCTCAGGCAGAATCGGTTCCTTGCTATTGCGATTGAATATGTATTTGGATGGCGATAAAAAACGGATCCCAAGGAGATTCACCCGTGGCGAAAATGTGGAAAGGCAGGTTCAAGTCGGCGACCCACCCCCTGATGGAAGCATATAATCAATCCATAGCCTTTGACCAGGAACTTGGAAAGCAGGACATCCAGGGCAGCCTTGCCCATGCCAAAATGCTTGCCCATACCGGTATGCTGGTTAGAAAGGACTATTCTGCCATTAAAAGGGGACTTGAATCCATCAGCCGCGACCTTTCGGCAGGCAAACTTGCCTTCGATCCCGCCAATGAAGACATCCACATGTCTGTCGAGGCGGAACTGACCGCCCGTATCGGCACACCGGCCAAAAAACTCCATACGGCTCGTTCCCGTAACGACCAGGTCGCCACCGACCTTCGCCTGTGGACGCGTGAAAAACAGGACCTGCTGGCTCTTCGTCTGACCGGCTTGATGAAGGCGATCCTCACTGTCGCTGAAAAGGAAAAAAATACGGTCATCCCCGGCTATACCCATCTGCAAAGGGCGCAGCCTGTGCTTTTGGCCCATCATTTGCTCGCCTATATGGAAATGTTTTTCCGTGACCGGGACAGGCTCGCCGATGCCCGGAAAAGGACCAACCGACTTCCCCTTGGCTCGGGTGCGCTCGCCGGCACCACGCTTCCCATCGACAGGGACATGGTGGCGAAAGAGCTTGGCTTTGACGGTATTTGCGAAAATTCCATGGACGGCGTTTCCGACAGGGATTTTGTCATCGAGACCCTTTCCTGCCTATCACTCATGGCGATCCATATCAGCCGCCTCGCGGAAGATATCATACTCTGGACGTCCTCGGAATGGGGACTCGCAAAATTGGACGACGCCTGGTCCACCGGTAGTTCAATCATGCCCCAAAAACGCAATCCCGATCTGCTTGAACTGGCGCGCGGCAAAACTGGGCGGATTGTCGGTTCCCTCGTTTCTCTACTCGTCCTTCTCAAAGGTCTTCCCATGACTTACAACAAGGACTTGCAGGAAGACAAGGAACCGCTTTTCGACGCTGTCAAAACTATGGATACGACGCTGGAGGCGCTTGCCGCCTTCCTCCCCACCCTCGCGTTCAACCATAAACGGGCGGCCGAGATGCTTGTCGGCGGCTTTCTTGACGCGACGGTTTTAGCCGAGTACCTGGTGGAAAAGGGTCTGCCGTTCCGTTCAGCCCACGAGGTCTCGGGAAAACTTGTCCGCCTGGCGGAAGACAGCAACCGCACCCTGGGCGAACTGACCATAGACGAACTGCTCGCCGTATCCCCCCTGTTCCAGAAGGATATTTTTAAGCGGTTGAATCCCGCCAATACCCCTTCAAGCTATGTCTCAGCCGGCGGCTCCGGTACCCGCGATGTCGCCAAGGCCTTGACAACCTGGAAAAAGAGACTGGCAAAATGAAACGAGTCATTATTCAGGGTGCGACCGGATCTGTCGGGCAAAGTGTTTTGACCGTGATCCGCCGTCATCCGGAAGAATTCTCCGTCGTAGGGTTGATTGCGCGACAAGGCGGCGAAAAACTGGCTGCCCTTAGCCGCGAATTCCCTCGAGCCGCAGTGGCATTTCATGAAGCAAACGACAATGTGGAGTTCCGCCGCCTTCTCGGCCCCGACGAGGCTGCTGGCCGGAAAATCCTTATTGGCGCGGATGCGGGCTTGCGGTTGACTGACGATGTGATCGCTGATGTCTGCGTCGCCGCCGTGTCCGGTACGGCGGGGCTTGACATGGCCTTTGCCGCCGCCCGCCGAGGACTGCGTATCCTTTTGGCCGACAAGGAGGTGCTTGTTTCCGCCGGACGGTTATTCAAGGAAGCTGCCCAAGAAGGCAATGCCGAAATCCTTCCCCTGGATTCGGAACACAGCGCACTTTTCCAATGCTTGGAAGGCCGCGACAAAAAAACCATCAGCAAACTCATCCTCACCGCCAGCGGCGGGCCGTTTAGAAAATGGACACCAGAGCAAATCGCCAAAGCGACCCCGGAGGATGCACTGCGCCATCCGGTCTGGGCGATGGGCGCGAAAATTACCGTCGATTCGGCAAGCATGGCGAACAAGGCCCTGGAGGTGATAGAAGCCCACCATCTTTTCGATATTCCCTTTGAAAATATCGATATCGTGATTCATCCCGGTTCTATAGTACATGGGCTGGTGGAATTCACGGACGGTTCGGTCCTTGCCCAAATGGGCGAGGCCGACATGTCTTACCCTGCATCCTATGCATTATTTTATCCAAATCGTGAAAAAACTTGTCCAAAACGGCTGGATCTGGCGAAAATCGGACAGTTGAATTTTGAGGCTGCCGATTATACGCGTTTTCCCATGCTTAGACTCGGTATTGAAGCGGGCAAACGAGGTGAAATCGCTTCGGCTGTGTTCAATGCCGCCAACGAAAAGGCAGTTGATCTGTTTTTAAATAATGAAATCAGCTTTGGCGATATTCCGAAGGCCGTTGAGACGGCCTTGACGTTGGTGGATGCCGACGCCTTCGTTTCCACAAAAGACGTCAAAGCGACGCATAATGTTGCGGCCCATATTGTACAGAGGTGGGCCGATAATGACTTGCCGGCATATTAATAGTTTGGATTGCCAGTGTTTTTCACTATAATCTATTAAATTCGTAGGCATCGCATTTACGGACGGTCGCCGAGCCGGGCGGTCGTCATTTTTTGTTTTTGCGGGATATAATGAATCATCCGGAGCGGTATTAGGTCGATAACTAGGGTAATGACTACCCGGATAGAACATTATGTTTAGAAAGAACACGAGTACATGAGCGATCTCATACCTGGTCTAAGTGTCGTCACACAGGCAATTGTGGTTATTATTGCCTTTTCCATCCTGATTTTTGTCCATGAACTTGGCCACTATCTTGCCGCTATCGCCACCGGCGTCAGAGTGGAACGCTTTTTCATCGGCTTCGATATTTTTGGCCTGGCTCTTAAAAAAGAATATAAAGGCACTGTCTATGGCATTGGTATCCTGCCGCTGGGCGGATATTGCGCCTTGGCGGGCCAGAACGACGACCCCAGGAAAGAAAAACGCACCGGCTCCTCCGACGAGCTCCAGTCCAAATCGCTGCCTGCCCGCGCCTTGGTGTTCGCGGGTGGCGTTCTCATGAATTTCATCTTCGGCTTCCTGGTGCTGGTTGCCGCCTATATGTATGGTATCCCCTTTATCCCAGCAACATTAGGCGCACTTGACCCGTCCGGTCCCGCCGCCATCCATGGCATGAAATCAGGAGATACCATAGTCTCC
Organism: Planctomycetota bacterium; assembly: GCA_036745875.1. Classification (GTDB taxonomy): domain Bacteria; phylum Planctomycetota; class SZUA-567; order SZUA-567; family SZUA-567; genus DAIOFH01. The sequence continues at coordinate 6,985 of DAIOFH010000070.1, forward strand.
GTGGACGGCAAGGGGGTCGAATCCTTTGAAGAAGCAGCCGAAGCTATTGCCCTCGCCGGCGCCGGCGGCGAAATGGTCATAGACATTCTTCGTCAAAACGACCAGGGCAAAGAGGAGCCCATGACCATCGCCGTTAAAGGTCGGGCAAGTTCCATGCGCGGCAACCTGAACACGATAGGCGCAGAACCCGCCAGATCCCGCGTTATCGACGGCCTGGTCGAGGATCCCGCCTTTGTGGAACGTATCGCCGGAAAGCTCGCCATCGGCGACGAGATCCTGGCGGTAAACGGGACTCCCCTGCCTCCGAACATGGGCCATATACTCCCCGGCATGCTGGAAAATCAACCCGGGGGCTCCGTTGACCTGACCATTAAAAGCGGCTCCGACAGCAAAATCCGTGACGTCCGCGTCCCGCTGGAAACATACGGCGACTGGGACATGGGTCTGAGGATGGGCATCATCATCGGCGGCGTTATGGAAGGCGGCCCCGCGGACAAGGCAGGATTCCAGTCCGGCGACACGGCTGTCGCCTACCAGCGTGATACGGACAACGAACCGCAGCGCTTCGCCGATCTCAGGGATTTTCAAAATGTCGTCGCGGAAGCCGCCCTGCGCAGCGTCGATATTACGATCAACCGGGGAAATCAAGACCTTATTGCCATGGTGAAGCCGAAACAGATGATCGGCCATGTCGATGTCGATGCGGATACAGACACCCTGCTTGGCGTTCTTGGCCAAATGGAAGGTGATGCAGGATTTAAAGTTACAGGGGTTATACCTGGTTCGCCGGCCGACGGGGTGATGCAGCCGGGAGACTTGATAACCAGGCTAAACGGCAATACCCTCCCGAAAGGCATGTCGCTCCGGGAAATGGTCGAAGATGCTTCATCCAGACCGGTTCGTTTTTATATCAGCCGCCCAGCCAAACAGGGGATGTCTCCCCGGCCTCCCACCAAGGAAGTCGCCGACGCTAACGTGGTGCTGGAACTGACTCCTCGCATCCTTCCTGATTTCCGCCGTCCGATGATTGGCATCGATCTGGTAGCTGGCCCCGTAACCACAGTCGTACCAGGCAGTTTTGCAGACACCGAGCTCGGCGGCGCAAAGCGTCTCGCCGGAAAACGGCTGGCGATGATCCAGTATTCCCCCGACCTGTCCACAATTACCCTCGCCTTCCTGCAGAAGGACGACAAAGCCCAAAACGGCGTCGTGAGGGACGTGATAACAGCAAAAACCCCGGAAGTGATTCGCGAGTCTCCGCTTATGGCAGGGCTGAAGAGCAGGCTTCCCTTGTCCCTGAAAACTGCGGAAGAAGTCCACCCGCTTCCTTTTGTACCTGCCGTGGTGGCGGCGGGCAAAAAATGGGTCAGCCTTTCAGTCATGATTTACAAAGTAATCCACCGTCTTATCGTCAGGACATTGCCAATAGACGCGGTAGGCGGCCCGGTACAGCTGTTCCGCATCATTAAAATTGCGGACGACCGCGGTTTCGCCTATTTCCTCTATGTCCTTGCCTTGATCAGCGTCAACCTTGGAGTATGTAACCTCCTGCCTTTCCCAGTGTTGGATGGTGGCCACCTCCTTTTCCTGCTTTTGGAATGGGGCATGGGTCGCCCGCCGCCGCAGGTGGTGAAGGATACCGCACAATGGATAGGACTGGCATGCCTTCTCACCCTAATGCTGACGGTAACCGGATATGATATATTCCATCTATTGAGTGGCACAGGCTAACCAATGGAAACTTTCCCTAACACTTGGGAAAAGTAACTATTCACCGCCCCGACTAATTTTTAAGTCAGGGCGGATTTGTTTCTAACCCCTTATATTTATTGATGAAAAAATATTGAGCAATAAATCTTCACTTCTAATTCAAGAAAATCAAAAATATCAGAAGAATCACATTGACTTTGCGATATATTTATATATGATGACTTATCATAATACTTGATATAAGTCGGAGAATGTGCCACAATGATTACGCTTGTCAATGATACCCAAAAAGTTCGCCGTGCAAACGAGATCGGTATTCTCGATGCCTTACGCAACTCGACGGCGCCTCTCACTGTTGCGGAGCTCGCGCGAACGACAAAGCTGAGCCTCGCAACCTGCGCCAATTTAATCACCATACTTCTTGAATCTGAAGATGTCATGGAAATGGACGAGAAAGAGTCCCGGGGCGGAAGGCCGGCGCGAAGATATCGTGTCAATCCCCATAGCACCCTGACCCTCGCAATGGTGACAAAGTTCCTTCCCGATAAAGAGACGATAGCCTACTGGGTCGTCGATGCGGTTGGCGAAGTTATCGAAAATTCGCTTCTTGAGTACCGGGAGGTCAACACTGTCGAATTCGAAGCGCTTATTGAAAGGATGGTTCATAAGTACCCGAATCTCAAGGGATTGGCCCTTTCCATTCCCGGCATTGTGCGCGATGGAAACATCGCGCTTTGCGATCTGCCCGGTCTGCAGCACGTTCCGGTGAAGCAGATCGTCGAAACGCGCTGGCCATTGACCGCGGTTATAGAAAATGACATGAACTTCGCGGCCCTCGGCTTTTTCCAGACCCTATCGGGAAATAATGCCACCGGGATGGCCTATGTCGTTTTCCCGTCGAACGCTCCTCCCGGCTCCGGATTGATAGTGAACGGCAGCCTGGTCAAGGGAATGTCTGAATTCGCCGGCGAAGTATCGTTTATCCCATTTGGCGATTCGCGGGACAAACAGGTGACAAAACTTCATGATCCCGAATGGATGAAAACCTTTATTGCTAAAACTGTTACCGGCATTGCTGCCGTAACCAACCCTGATGTGGTGGTGCTGACGGGGGACGGCTTGGTGGCGGGTATGGTTCCGGAGATCAGGCAAAGGTGTCTTGAATATCTTCCGCCGGAGCATATGCCGCATCTTGCCTATGAAGCGGATTATGAGGCGGATTGCCTTTCAGGCATGATCGCCGCAACCCACGATGCCTTGCAATTGAAAAAATTGGAAAACCAGTAAACAGCGGCAACTTTTACACCTTATATATTATTTCCTAAAAAGGGACTGTAATGAAAAAACTTGTTTTCGGCCGCTATGATTATGCAGCCTGTTTGACGTTCCTGATGTATGCCTTCACCTCGGTTGTCGTGCCGATGGCCTTGGTGCCGCTGGCGATCGACCTCGGTTTTCCCTTGGAGGACGGAGGCATGGCGCTGGGAGGGGCTTTACAGCTCGGCCGATCCATACCCATGGTCGCGGCAATGGTTTTCTGCGGCTTTGCCTCGGGAATATGGGGAAAACGTCGTAGCCTTGGATACTCTGTTCTGGTCATGGCTCTCGGCACAATGGCTGCCGCGATTTCCCCGGGTTATAGCGTACTGTTTTTGGCACTGGCGATATCCGGATTGGGCAGCGGCGTGGTCGAAGGCCTGGCGACGCCTTTTGTGCAGGACATCCATCCGGATGAACCGGGCCGCTATCTCAATCTGTCCCATTCCTTCTGGTCTCTTGGCGTGGTGGCCTTGACGCTGGCGGCGGGCGGATTGCTGTACGCGGGCGTGAGCTGGCGCTATCTCGTCTTCGCCGTTGGTCTCCTTGCCATGATTCCCACTCTGTTTTATCTCTGGCCGGACAAGAAAACAGCCTACCCGGATCATGAGGACAAAGTCCATTGGAAAGAAGTCATCCAGAACACCAAAAATATTCTCAAGGTAAAGCGTTTCTGGTTGTTTTTTGCAGCCATGTTTTTCGCCGGCGGCGCGGAATTTTGTCTGACTTTCTGGTGCGCCAGCTTTATCCAGATCGAATACGGCGGGGCGGTCTGGGCAGCGGGGGCGGGAACGGCGATCTTTGCCGCAGGCATGTTTGCGGGGAGGATTCTTTCAGGCTATTTTGTCCGGCAAAACGGGCTGAAGCTGCTTCTCTTGGTCTTGGCGGGAGTTGGAGCCGTTGTCAGCGTCTTCTTCCCTTTCCTGCATTCACTGAATATTCTTTTTGTCCTGCTTTTCCTTTCCGGCGTCACCATGGGCCCGTTCTGGCCGTCGATCCAAAGTGACGGAGAGCGCAGGGTGAGAGGCGATACGACCATGATCATGATCCTCTTTTCCTGCGCCGGGGTGCCGGGGAACGGCTTTTTCGCCGCTCTGATCGGTATCGCAGGGGATATTGTCGGCCTTAGGATGTCGTTTTTCATCATTCCCTTCTGTATGGCGATGATTTTTGTGCTGCTTGGTTGGGACTGGCTGTCTGAACGGAATGAGAAGAAAGCTCCCAACTCCTCCTCGGTGCGCCTTTCCGTTTAAAGTGGAAAAACCACCACACCGTTGACAAATAGCTTGGGAAAACCATCCTTGATCAGCAAGGATGGTTTTTTATTTAACATAACAGGATCGCGATACAATGACTTCGACTTCACTTTCCATCGGTTTTGTCTATGACCTGCGCGAAGACTACCTTGCCGCAGGATTCAGTCCCGAAGCGGCCGCCGAATTCGACAAGCCGGGAACAATAGACGCCATTACCGCGGAGCTTACAGCGCTTGGGCATACAGTCGAACGCATCGGCAATGTCAGGAGGCTCGCCTCCCAATTGGTGTCGGGAACGCGTTGGGATCTTGTGTTCAATATTGCGGAAGGGGTCAAGGGTTTTGCGCGCGAATCCCAGGTGCCGGCCCTTCTGGACGCGTATGATATCCCCTATGTGTTTTCGGACGCCCTGACCCTCGCCGTCTCACTCCACAAGGGCATGACAAAAAGCGTAATCAGGGACGCCGGATTGCCGACGGCGAAGTTTGCGGTTGTGGAAGACGCAGAATTCCTCCCCGATGTGGCTGGCTTCGCTTTTCCTCTTTTTGTCAAGCCTGTTGCCGAAGGCACAGGAAAAGGCGTCAGCGCCGCCGGCAAAATAACCAACCTGGCCGAGCTTGGCCCTCTGTGCCATTCGATTATCACGCGGTTTGATCAACCCGCGCTGATGGAAGAATTCCTCCCCGGTCGGGAATTCACCGTTGGCATCGTTGGTACAGGGTCTAAAGCCAGAAGTATCGGCATTATGGAGGTCAACCTCCTGGCCAATGCCGAACCCGGCGTCTATTCCTTTGACAACAAGGATAAATACGAGGATCGCGTCCGGTATTCACTTGCCGGGGACGTTGAAGCGCTCAAGGCGGCCGATGTCGCCCTCGCCGCTTACCGGCTTCTTGGCTGCCGCGACGGGGGCCGGGTGGATCTGCGCTCGGACAGCCGTGGAGTGCCGCATTTTATGGAAATAAACCCGTTGGCCGGCCTTGACCCGATCCACAGTGATCTTCCTATCATGTGCCACTTGCAGGGGATATCCTATTCTCAACTCATTGGTTGGATAGTGAACTCCGCTATTGAGAGGCTGTAAATTTCACCACAGTCGGATTATACAACTATGACAAAACCCGTCAAACAGGCAACGTATATTCTCGCTTACGACGTGGCCGCCGAAAATGGCGACGCTTCGGCGCAGGATGTGTTTACGCAGATGGAAGCGATCGAGAACGCACTGAGGGAAAACGACTTTCCGGTTGCCAGGCTGGCGGTGAATCTCGACTTTGCAGGACTTAAAAAAGCGCTGTCGGCATACGCAAATCCCTATGTTGTCAACTTGGTCGAATCACTTGACGGAGCCGACAGCCTGCAGTCGGCATTTGCCCTTTTTCTCGAACACTGGGGGGTGCCTTTTTCAGGGTCTGGTTCACAAGCCATGATGCTGTCAAATAACAAGATACTTGCCAAATCGGTTTTATCCGGCAACGGGTTGCCCACCCCTGCCTGCTGCTGGCTTGACAATGCGGGCGGATTACAAACCGCACCCGCCACGTCCAGGTCGAGCGGCCGTTGGATCGTGAAGCCGGTGGCTATGCATGCATCACTGTTTATGGACGACGCTTCGGTAAGGGAATTCGTCGATTTCCCCGAAATGGCTGAGCTTCTTCGCACTCTTTCCGAACGACACAGAATCGCTTTCTTCGCCGAACAGTTTGTCGATGGCCGCGAATTCAATATTTCCGCCCTGGAAAAGGGCGAAAAAGCCTGGGTCCTCCCGCCCGCTGAAATAGATTTTTCCAATCTCCGCGCCGGAAAGCCCCGCATCGTCGGCTATGCGGCAAAATGGGAAGAGGATTCGCATGAATACGCCGCCACGGTTCGGGTTTTCAATACGGTCGCTCCAGACTCGGCCTTGGCGGAAAAACTTCGCCTGTTGACGGAAAAAACCTGGACCGCCTTCGGGCTGAACGGCTACGCCCGTGTCGACTACCGTGTCGGTGAGACCGGCGATCCGTATGTCCTCGAGGTGAACGCCAACCCTTCCCTTGACCCAAACGCCGGTCTTGCCGCCGCCGCCCGCGAGGCGGGTCTTGAATTCGGCCAACTCTGTTTACTCATATGCGGCATCCTCCGGTAGCGGCATAAAAAACAATCCACATGTGCCAAGAATGTGACAGGCGCTTCCTCGAAAGCGCCTGCCGGGACGCTGGCTTCGTATCTATAAAATGTTTGCATGAATTTGCTTGCGTTTTTCCAATGAAATCGAGAGAATCCATCTGCGTAGGGGGATTCGTTGTAAACTTTTACAACGATTTACGACATGTTCCGCGCAAGGTTAAGGAAATATCCTCGCCTCAACATCTGTCGCGTTTCATCAAACACAAAAAAATATTGAGTAAATATACTGTATTGATACATTTCAGCAGAATTATAGAAGATTATGCCACACCCCGACCGCCGACAATGCGGCCGGGCGTGGCGACGGCATTTTAACAGGAGAATTGACATTGTCGCGTCAACGCGCACGTAAAACGGGAAGTAAAACAAAAGTCATAACATCTGCCGCACTTTCGGACTACACGTTACCCAAGCGGCGAATGCTCATGAACGCCCTGGATTCGGAACAGCTCCGCGTGGCTATCGCCGGTCCAAACGGTCTGGAAGAACTGTATATCGAGCGGTCGAACAATGGCTTTACCCATGGCAACATTTACAAGGGCAAAGTGCAGAATATCGAGCCCACCCTCCAGGCCGCTTTCATTGACATCGGCGGCGAGAAAAACGGGTTCCTGCACGCAAACGACGTCATCCCCCCCTTCGGTGGCTACGACGGCGTTCTGAAACGCCGAAAACGCAAGGAAAAACGCAGCCCCGGCCGACCCGCGATCGGCGATATGCTGTACAAGGGCCAGGAAGTGCTGGTACAGATCACCCGCGAGCAACTCGCAAACAAAGGGCCTTCCCTAACGACCTATGTCTCCATCCCCGGCCGCTACCTCGTCCTTATGCCTGCCGTCACCAAGCGTGGAGTCAGCAAGAAAATCGGTGACGACCGTGAGCGCCAGAGCCTCAAGGCCGTTCTTGAACAACTCAAACCCCCGCGCGACATGGGATACATCATCCGCACCGCCGGCATGGGTCATGGCCGGGACGAATTGCAGCGTGACCTCGACTGCCTGACCCGTCTCTGGGACGCGATCAAAGACCAGGCGCAAAAAACCAAGGCCCCCACTTCCCTCTACCAGGAATCCGACCTGGTCGTGCGCGCCATCCGCGACTTTGTCTATGACGATATCGAAGAGATCATCGTGGATAGTGTGGAAGGGTACGAACAGGCGGTGTATTTTCTCGACGCGTTCATGCCTGAATTCAAGGACAAGATTTTCCTCTACCAGGACGGCGAACCGATATTCGACAGGTACGGCATCGAGGCCGCAATAGAAAAAACGCTCGAACGCTCGGTTCGCCTCCCCAGCGGCGGCGAAATCGTCATAGAGCAAACAGAAGCCCTTGTCGCCATCGACGTCAATACCGGCTCTTTCCGCAAAGGCGGCTCGACCCGCGAAACCATCCTCGCCATGAACAAGGAGGCCGCCGCCGAAGTGGCGCGCCAACTCCGCCTTCGCGACCTTGGGGGCCTGGTGATGATCGACTTCATCGACATGGACGATCTCTCCGACAGGCGGTCCGTAGAGGACGCGTTCCGCACCGCCATCAAACGCGACCGCGCCCGCACCACCGTGCTCCCGATCAGCCAGCTCGGTGTCATGGAGATGACCCGCCAGCGCGTTCGCCAGAGCGTCAAAAAGACCTTTTTCATCCCCTGCCCCTGCTGTGACGGAACCGGCATCAAGAAAGCGGCCGAGGTACTGGGGCTTGAACTGATCCGCCGGGTGCGCTCCTGTTTCGACGACCATGTCGGACACCTCATCGTCAGGATGAACCCGGAAGAGGCGCTGGTACTCGCCAACCAGAAACGCTCTTCCCTCGCGGCAATAGAAAACGAAACAGGGGGGAGGATTACCCTTCTCGCCGATTCCCGTTTCGGCTTCGGCAAGATGGACCTGTCATGGGAAGGAGAAGCTGCTGCTTCTCCGGCTCAACAAGGGTGACAATATTTGGGGTCTCTACCGCATTTCAGAGGAGATGGGCATGAGTGAAGGCCGTGTGGTCCTGGTAACAGGCGGTTCACGCGGGTTGGGGGCGGCCATCTGCCGGAGACTCGGCAGCGATGGCCATACAGTGGTGGTCAATTATTTCAACAGCTTCGCCGGTGCGGAAAAGGTGGTCTCCGATATCAAGGCCGCTGGTGGCAACGCGAGAGCGTACAAAGCCGACATTCGGAATGAAAACGAGATCAGGCAACTGCTTGACGAAATCGCCGTCTCCGTGGGCCCCGTTGAAATCCTTGTCAACAACGCGACCGGCCCGCAACCGGAAAAGCCGGTGGATCAATACGAGTGGCGCGACTTTCAGGACCAGATCGATTTTTTCGTCAAGTCGCCCTTTTTCCTGATGAAATATCTCGCCGGCCCGATGAAGGAACGACGCTGGGGCAATATCATCAACATCGTCAGCGAAGTAGCCGACAATTGCCGCCCGAATTTTTCCCCCTACATCGCCGCTAAAATGGCCGAGCTTGGCCTGACCCGCAGCTGGGCGCAGGAGCTTGGGCCGTGGAATATCTCCGTAAACGCCGTCATGCCAGGCTGGATCCCGACGGAACGCCATGCGGATACGACCGAAGCTGACCGGGAAAATTACGCGGCAACCGTACCTATGCGCCATATGGGAAAGCCGGAAGACGTGGCGGCTGTGGTCAGTTTTCTTGCCCGCGACGAAAACCATTTTATCAGTGGCCAGAAGATAGGCGTCAATGGCGCGCTGACTTTTTAAGTCCGTGCGATTTTTTTGTCTTCATGGCCTTTCGCGCCGGATCCGGATTCGGCGCTGAATTATACCGATCCCCGAAAATTTTTCCGATATTCGGGTTAGTCGCTTCCAGGCGCTTTCGCCAAACCACCGGCGGAACCGGCTTTACGCTCCTTCCAGCGTCCAACCCGAATCGGAAATAATTATCTGAAATAGGTATTATATTGCGGGAATGCGTCAAGCTGGTAAGATTATAATTGGGAAGACATTGCCTGTGCGAAAGCTTGGCGGAAAGCCGGGCACTTGAGGTTGGGATGCGGAGACAAGCCGAATGGGTGGTTTTTTTACATGGCTCAGTGTCGGCCTTTGTATGACATTTGCGGCTTTTCTCTGGTTTGCCTATCTCATCAAGATCGTTTTCAATGATGAGGTGGTGCAGGAACGGCGCAGGCGAAAAATGCGCGCCCGCGAGCTTGAGCGTCGACGTATAGAAGATGCGGCGCGAAAAAGAAAAAAGCGCAAAAAATAAAGCAATGCTATAGCAAAAGGTCGTCACCATGGCGAAGATCAAAAAAGCCGAAACAGGTGTGTTCGACGATGTTGGAGAACTTCTCGCAAACATAGATCTTGAGCGCGTCGAGCGCTGCGGTTCCCCGGAGGCCATCTATGCCAGCGGAAAAACGGCCAAAGACACCGTCTCCATCGCCGCCGCCCTGCGGGAAAAACAAGGCTATGCCCTGATCACCCGCGCCGGCACGGAAACAATGGCGGCGTTACGCGTGCGTTGGCCGGGCGCGAAATTTTCAGAACGCGCCGGCACCGTCCTTATCGGAAAAATTCCCGAAAACCAGGCCAAGCAGGGAAGCGCCGTCATTGTCGCAGCAGGCACGTCAGACATGGGTGTGGCGGAAGAGGCGGCACTGACCCTCGACGCCCTGGGCGTGAAGAACTCGCTTGTCGCCGACGTCGGCGTGGCCGGCATCCACCGGTTGTTCAACCGGCTTGAGGAAATACGTTCCCACGACGTGGTGATCGCGGTGGCCGGGATGGAAGGGGCTCTCCCCGGCGTTGTCGCCGGCCTTATTTCCGCACCGGTGGTGGCGGTTCCGACTTCGATCGGCTATGGCGCGTCCATGGCGGGCATATCGGCGCTTCTTGGCATGCTCAACAGTTGCGCTCCCGGTTTGGCAGTCGTCAATATCGACAACGGGTTTGGCGCGGCGGTGATGGCGGCTCGAATCCTGGCCGTAAAATCCAATCCCGCGCAATAGCGTTTTTTTAAAAAGGTTGGTTCCTTGTAAGAAAGGCTCAACCATTATTTAAAACGCAATTGGCTTTAGCGCTATATAGAATTGCGAATCCCACTATAACAAGGGGAAATCATGGATCTACCTACTGTAAGCCAACTCCCTCCTCTACCGGACTTGCCGTATGACGCCCACAAGGGACAATGCGGCCGGGTATTGGTGATCGCAGGATCGATAGGGATGAGCGGCGCAGGAAGCATGTCTTCACGCGCGGCGTTGCGGTCGGGAGCGGGCGTCGTCCTCTGGGCCGTCGCCAAGAGCCTGAACAATGTCGCCGAATCAATGTCCCCCGAAGTCATGACCCTTCCCCTGCCGGAAACGAGCATGGGCGCTCCCGCCATGGAAGCGAGGGAAATCCTGGTCGAAGCGGCGCGGGAATGCGACTGCGTGCTGCTTGGCCCAGGCTTGCCGGTCGCAGGCGAAACGGGCGAACTGATGCGGTTGTTGATCCCGGAAATTTTCCCCACCCTGGTCCTCGACGGCGGCGCTCTGACCGCCATCGGCGACGACATGATGATTTTGCGCAAGCGCCAATCCCCCACCATCATCACTCCGCATCCCGGTGAAATGGGACGCCTGACCAAAAAGACTGCATCCGATGTCCAGGCAAAAAGGAACGACTTCGCCGTCAAGTATGCGAAACTGTCCGGAGCTGTCGTCGCCCTCAAGGGCGCAAACACCCTCGTGACGAACGGCATCGATGTTTATGAGAACAAAACAGGCAACCCCGGAATGGCGACAGCAGGTTCCGGAGATGTTCTTGGCGGTGTAATCGCCGCCATGGTGGGTTTGGGGCTTGAGCCGTTCGCGGCCGCGAAGCTGGGTGTTTTCCTGCATGGTTATGCCGGCGACCTGGTGCGTTCGGAGAAGGGCATGCGCGGCCTCATCGCCTCGGATATGATTGATAAACTGCCAAAGGCGTTATTGGATTACGAGGCGGCGAAAAGGTAATAGCGCTTTTTAAAACGCAATAGGAGTCGATAATCAAGATCATCCATTTCACAAGCGTCAATGCCGACAAACCCAACGCGGTCCTGGCGGAATGCCTGGTCAAGGAAGGCGACCAAGTCAAAAAAGGACAGCCGTTTTTCACCTACGAAATAGACAAGGCGGTGGACATATTTCTCTCCACTGAAACAGGCTATCTGCATGCGTTCCTGGCAACGCCGGGTCAAAGCCTCCAACCCGGCCAGGTAGTGGCCGTTTTGACCATTACCCCCGACGAAACGATCCCGGACGACGAATTCGTTGCCGCGACTGCCGGGATTGGCGATGATTTCGACTGGTCTGAAGTCGATGTAAAGGACTGCCCCGTCGAGGCGATGAGCCCGATGCGCCAGACCATAGCAAGGCGCATGCTGATGAGCAAGCGCCATATCCCCTGCTTTTACCTCACGACCGCCATCGACATGACCGGCTGCATGGACCTTCGGCTTACCCTGAGGAAAAAAGGCGAAAAGGCGACTTACAACGACATGGCGATCAAGGCGGCCGCGGTTGCTCTGACGCGCCATCCAAAGGTGGCCGGCATTTTTGTGCCGGAAGGATTCCAACCGAGGGAACGCCTGAACATCGGCTTTGCCGCGGCGCTTCCGGACGACGGCCTTGTTGTGCCGGTGGTAAAGGATGCGGACAAAAAAACGCTCACGGAGATCTCCGCCGAAACGCGCCACCTGGCGGGAAAAGCGAAACGCGGCGAGCTGGAGCCGGAGGACTGTTCCGGTGGAGTGTTCAGCGTTTCGTATCTGGGCGCTTTTGAAGTGGACGAATTTGTCGCCATCGTCAATCCGGGCGAGGCGGCGATACTGGCTGCCAGCAAAATTGTCGAAAAACCAGTTGTCGTCTCCGGCGAGATCGTCATACGCCCGATCATGAAAGTCACCCTTTCCTATGATCACCGTTCCATCGACGGCGCATTGGGTGCGCGATTTGCCGGAGAAATAAAATCCTTATTGGAAAGACCGGAGCAGTTACTGTAATGTGAGACAGTTATAAATACAGATTTGGTAAATAAGGAAATTTTCCTTTTTTTACTTGCAAGTTGGTGATGCGGTTGATATAAAAATATTGTGGTTACGTCAATTTGCGCCTAAGGGAGAGGATCTCCATTACGGCGCAGTTTTCTGTCTCTTTATGTAGTCTATTACCGTCCAGTGCGGTACGCAAGAAGGAGAAGTATTATGGCCTATGTTATTTCTGATGAATGTGTCGCCTGTGGCGCATGTATCGGCGAATGCCCCGTGAGCGCGATCGCCGAAGGCGATCCCAAGTATGTCATCGACGCCGCGACCTGCATCGACTGCGGCGCCTGTGCCGGAGCCTGCCCCACCGGAGCAATCTCCCAGGCGTAATTCAGCGAAACGGAACCACAACAAAAAAAGTCGAACCCCATAGGGTTCGGCTTTTTTTATCCCTTAACGGTTAGCTTTACCGAAATAGGCG